>CAZQMY010000674.1:0-2551 GCA_964594405.1 uncultured Spirochaetaceae bacterium
CACGCAGGGCCTCGTCTTCAGCGAGCTCGTCCCGCCGAGCGAGCGGGAGCGGACGCAGAAGGAGGTCGTCGACCATGTGCGCGGCCCGCTCAGCAACAATCCCGGGCTGAGCGCCTACGCCGTGGAGCCTTCACCCATGCGCGGCTTCAGCGGGGCGCCCGTCGAGATCGTCGTGCAGGGGCCGGACGTCTTCGAGCTGGCGAGGATCGCGGACGACGTGAAGGCGAGCGCGGAGGCAACCGGCCGCTTCAGCGGCGTGCGCAGCGACATCAACATCGACAAGCCCCAGCTCGAGGTCTCCATCGACCGCGATCGGGCCAACGACCTCGGCATGAGCGTGCGCGAGATCGCCACCACCCTGCAGATCCTGCTGGGCGGAATGACGATCTCGAACTTCAAGAAGGATGGCGAGACCTACGACGTGATCGCGCAGCTGCGCTCGGACGAACGGACGACCGTCTACAAGATGATGGAGCTCTTCGCTCGGGGCAGCGCCGGCCTGATTCCTCTGGTAGCCGTGCTCGAGCCGAACCTGGCGACTGCACCGCTGGCGATCCCGCACTACGATCGCCGTCGCGCCGTGACCCTCACGGCGCAGATCGGCGCCGACTACTCGCAGGGCGATGCGCTGCGCGAGTTCCGGGCCATCGCCGAGCGCCATCTACCGGCGGCCGGCGGCTATCGGGTGGAGTTCGCCGGCGAGGCCGAGAAGTTCTTCGAGGCGGGCAACGCGCTGGTCTTCGCCTATATGCTCGCGATCCTGATCGTCTTCCTCGTGCTGGCCGCCCAGTTCGAGAGCTTCTTCGATCCCGTGGCGATCCTCGTGGCCGGCTTCCTCTCGTTCACGGGCGCGCTGGTCGCGCTGCAGGTCACGGGCGTGAGCCTCAACATCTTCAGCAAGATCGGCATCGTCATGTTGGTGGGGTTGGTCACGAAGAACTCGATCCTCATCGTCGAGTTCGCGAATCAGCTGCGCGAGAGGGGCTTGGGACTCGTCGAGGCGACCACCGAGGCGAGCCGCACGCGATTCCGGCCCATCCTGATGACGGCGCTGGCCACGATGGTCGGCATCCTTCCCATTGCGGCCGGCTGGGGAGCCGGCGGCACCACGCGCCAGGGCCTGGGTGTCGCCGTGATCGGCGGCATGTTCTTCTCGACGCTGCTCACCTTCTTCGTGGTGCCCGCCACCTACATCATCCTCGCGCGGGTGCGCGAGAAGCTCGGACTCGGCAGCTTCGAGGCGGCGGGCGCCTCGCAGACGTCCGAGGGGGTGGCGTGAGCACCCTCGAGGCGCTCTTCCTCGGCATCTTGCAAGGGCTGACCGAGTTCTTCCCGGTCTCCAGCTCGGGCCATCTGGCGATGGTGCAGAGCCTGCTGGGCCTCGAGGGGGATGGCGGGCTGCTCTTCGAGATCGCGGTCCACGTGGCGACGCTCCTCGCCATCGCCATCTTCTATCGCCAGCGCATCATCGACCTGATCGGAGGGGTCCTCTCGGGCTCGCGTCAGGCGTTTCGCTATGCGGGCCTGCTCGCACTCGGCACCGTTCCCGCGGTGGTGATCGGACTGCTGGGCAAGGAGATCGTGGAGACCCATCTGCAGCGTCCGCTCTTCGTCGCCGGCGCGTTGCTGCTCACGAGCGTGATCCTCTGGACGACGCGATGGACGTTGCCGCTGGCCCATCGTCAGCAGGTGAGCGTCCCGATGGCCCTGGGCATCGGACTCGGTCAGGCCTTCGCGATCATCCCCGGGATCTCGCGGAGCGGCACGACCATTGCGGTCGCATTGGTGATGGGGCTGGCGCCCGCCGTCGCTGCCGAGTACTCCTTCCTGCTCGGGATCATCGCCATCGCAGGGGCGGCCGTCCTGATGCTGCCCGATCTGGCCGGCGCCTCACCGGAGATGATGAGCTCGCTGGCGATCGGTTCGGTGGCCTCGCTGTTCTCCGGGGTCGCCGCGATATGGCTCTTCGTGCGCATGCTCGAGAAGCAGACCTTTCATCTCTTCTCGTACTACTTGTGGGTCACGGGGGGCGCCTTCCTGGTCTGGGCGCTGACGCGGTAGCCCCCGTCGCGCCGCGCACGCGCACCAGGACCGTTCGCATCGTCGAGGCAGCCCGACGCGCTTCATCCATCCAGTGGCCCGGACGTGTCCACCCGGCGTACGCGAAGCCTGTTGCCCCTCGATCTCGACTCTGCGTCCTGCCCGATGGCGCGGCACGGTGTCGGGAGAGGCGCCGGCTTCCACGGTCGCCCGATCCTGCGGAGACGTCAGGGATGCCCCGGACGCGTGAGTCCGGCAGCCGAAAGCGATGGAGCCGCTCTGCATCGCAGAGCGGCTCCATGATTCACGATCGGCTTTGGTCGCGGCGGTATCGATCAGGGCTCGAGGATCGGGTGCAGCCGCTGGGCCGGCTGCGTCTCGCGCAGCTTCTTGAGCGCGCGGGCCTCGAGCTGCCGATCACTCTCGCGGGAGAGCCCCAGCGACTGGCCGATCTGCTCGAGGGGGTGCTCCTCCTCGCCTGAGAGGCCGTAGCGCTTGCGAAGTATCAGCT
>CAZQMY010000675.1:0-2550 GCA_964594405.1 uncultured Spirochaetaceae bacterium
GAGACTCTCGGGCTACATGTTCGAGGACGCCCTGGCAGCGGGCATCTGCTCCATGGGCGTGGACGTGATCCAGACCGGTCCCGTCCCGACGCCGGCCCTGGCCTTCCTGACCTCCGACATGCGCTGCGACGCGGGCGTGATGATCACGGCGAGCCACAACCCCTATCAGGACAACGGGATCAAGTTCTTCGCCCACGACGGCTTCAAGCTGCCGGACGAGGTCGAGGCGCGCATCGAGGCGCTGGTCGCGTCCAAGGAGCTGAACGGCCTGCTGGCGGACGCGGACGATGTCGGTCAGGCGCGGCGAGTGGACGATGCCGAGGGGCGCTACGTGGTCTTCCTCAAGAACACCTTCCCGCGCGATCTCACCCTCGACGGCATGCGCGTGGTGCTCGATTGTGCCAATGGCGCCGCCTACAAGGTCGGCCCGCTGGTCCTCACCGAGCTCGGCGCCGAGGTGTTCACGCTGGGCGTCTCGCCGAACGGGCGCAACATCAACGACAGCTGCGGCTCGCTGCATCCCGAGAAGCTCGCCGACCGCGTGCGAGAGGTGCGAGCGGACGTGGGGATCGCATTGGACGGCGACGCCGATCGCGTGATGCTCGTCGACGAGCGCGGCGAGATCCTCGACGGGGATCTCGTGATCTCGCTCTGTACGCGTCATCTGCTCGAGCGCGGTCAGCTGCGTGGCGGCGGCGTGGTGGCGACCGTGATGAGCAACATCGGTCTCGAGGAGGACCTGCGCGGCAAGGGCCTCGAGCTCGTGCGCACCCAGGTGGGGGATCGCTACGTCGTCGAGGCGATGCGCGATGGCGGCTACAACCTGGGCGGCGAGCAGTCCGGTCACGTGATCTTCCTCGATCACACCACGACCGGCGACGGGCTGATGACTGCACTGCAGGTGCTCGCCATCGTGGCCCGCGAGAAGAAGCCGCTCTCGCAGCTGAGCGTCGGCTTCAACCGCTATCCGCAGGTATTGGTCAACATCGGTGTCTCGCAGAAGAAGCCGCTCGACACGCTTCCGACGGTGCAGGACGCGATCGCCGAGATCGAATCGAAGCTCGGGCAGAGCGGCCGGGTGCTGATCCGCTACAGCGGCACCGAGCTCAAGGCACGCGTGATGGTGGAGGGGCCCGACGAGGCCGAGGTCCAGGACTACGCGAACCAGCTGGCCAGCACACTCAAGAGCGCGCTCGCCCAGTAGCCGGAGGCCTCCGACCGCCCTCCAGGCGTGGGCTCGTTGGCGCTCGGGCGGCCCGCTTGACGCCGGTCCCACGGGAACGAGGGTCCTGCGACCTGTGCGGAGCGATGCAGCGCCCGGGACGGGAAAGCCACGCGGCGTTCGCGGGTGGCGCGCCGCGGAGGAGGGGCGATGATCGACGAGAGATGCTGGCCGCTGGTCGACGCGAGCCGTATGCGCGCGCTCGATCGCTATAGCATCGACAAGCTCGGGATCGGCGGCGAGCTGCTCATGGAGAGCGCGGGACAGGCGGTGGTCCGCACGCTCCTGGAGCGCTTCGGCGGGCTCTTGCGCGACGGTGAGGTCTGCGTGGTCTGCGGGGCGGGCAACAACGGCGGCGATGGCTTCGTCGTGGCCCGCCAGCTCGCGCTGATGGGCGTGCCCGTCCGCGTGGCGCTGCTCGCGGAACCGGGCGCACTCGGCGGGGATGCGGCGGCGAACTTCGAGCGCCTCGGTCCGGTCGGGGTGGCCGTCGAGGGTGCGGATTGGCAGCCGCCGAGGCGCGGCGTGGTGGTGGACGCGATCTTCGGTACCGGCCTCGGCAGGGAGGTCGGTGGGCGATTTGCCGAGAGCGTGCGGCGCATCAACGGATCGCGGCGGGCCGGTGACGTCGCGGTGCTGTCGGTGGACGTTCCGTCGGGGCTCTGCTCCGATACCGGGCAGGTCCTCGGCGTATGCGTGCATGCGGACGTCACGGTGACCATCGCACTGCCCAAGGTCGGCCTCGCGCTCGAGCCCGGGCGCAGCGCGGCCGGCGAGATCCGGGTGGCCCGTATCGGGATCGCCGACGGCCTGCCCGAGGATCGGAGTGATCTCGCCGGGGATTGGGGCGCGCATGTCTGGCAGAGCGCCGAGCGTGCGCTGATCCCCACCCACGCGCTCGTGCTCGCAGGGGCACAGGCCGCGCTCGTGACGCGGCGCGGTGCCGCGGAGGTGCTCCCCCGGCGACCGACCTTCGGGCACAAGGGCAGCTTCGGACACGTCCTCGTCGCGGCGGGCTCGGTGGGCAAGACCGGGGCGGCCGCGCTGGCCGCACGCGGGGCTGGGCGCATGGGCGCCGGGCTCGTGACCATCGCCTGCCCCGAGAGCCTGAACGATATCCTCGAGGGCAAGTGCACCGAGGCCATGACGGTTCCGGTTCCGGAGGTGGAGGGGCGCTGCTTCGGTGAGGTCTCGCTGGCCCGATTGCACGCCCTCGCGCGCGAGCGGGACGTGGTCGCGCTCGGGCCGGGGATCGGCCGAGCCCCCGAGACCGAATCGATGGTGCGCGCCCTGCTTCCGGAGCTCGACGTGCCGGTGGTGCTCGGCGC
>CAZQMY010000676.1:0-2542 GCA_964594405.1 uncultured Spirochaetaceae bacterium
GTCACGCCAGAAGTTGCGGGTGCGAGTCCCGTCCGGCCCGCCATTTCCGTCTGCCCTCACACGCAGGTGGCCGTTGCAAAGCGACTGCGGGCCTTGGAGCGTGCGCTCCTGCAACCCTCCGGCGAGCGTCGAGTCGAGTCGAGTCGAGTCGAGAGGATGCTGCGCCTGGTTCCCTCCTGCTGAGGGATCGTCCTCTCCCCACTTCCGGCACGCCTCCCGCCTCGTCTTCCAGAGCGCCTCGGCGGTTCTTCGTCTGCTTCGCGCGTGAGCCGACGAGCGCACCCGGCCGGGCCCGGTGGCGGTGGATCTGCTCGTCGTGCTGATCCCAGGCGTCGTGCGTGAGCGCGACGGCCCGGCCAACTCTTGCCCGTCGCTCGCGTGGCCGCGAGCAGGGGCACATCGAGGTCCCGGGTTCCGGGGTTTCGTCCGCCTTTGTAACCTTGCCCCAGTAGCTGGCCCCCACTGGGAGGAGGGAGAAGATGCGGATCTGGGCTGTGATCGCGCTGTCGCTGCTGATCGCGAGTGCGGCCTCGGCGGAGAACCGGACGGCGCTGGTCATCGGGAACTCGGCGTACACGACGATGTCGCCGCTCAAGAACCCAAGGAACGACGCCGTCGACCTGGCGACGACGCTTCGGAAGCTCGGCTTCGACGTGACCGTGAAGACCGATCTCGGCGAAGACGAGATGAAGCTCGCCATTCGTCAGTTCGCGAAGAAGCTGCGAGAGCGTGAGGGGGTAGGGTTCTTCTACTACGCCGGCCACGGAGTGGAGGTGGGCGGTCAGAACTTCCTCATTCCCGTCGGCGCGGACATCCCCGCGGAGGAGTACGTCGATCTCCGCGCGGTCTCGCTACGCGAGGTCACTGCCGGGCTCCGTGTCGCGCGGAATCGGCTCAACGTCATCGTGCTGGACGCCTGTCGCGACAATCCCTTCGCAGGTCAGTTCCGCTCCGCCGGCCGCGGGCTGAAGGCTGTTCGGCCCCCGGCAGAGACCCTGATCGCGTACGCGGCTGATTCCGGCCAGGTCGCAGCTGACGGGGATGGTCGCAACAGTCCGTATGCTGAGGCGCTCATCGCGGAGGTGCAGCGCCCCGGAGTGCGACTCGTCGACGTGTTTCGCAACGTGAAGAGACGAGTGCGTCGGGCGACGGGCGGCGCCCAGAATCCTTGGCAGGCGGACGACCTCTCTCTGACTGCGGACAACGCATGGTACTTCGTGCCGTCGAGCTCCAGCGGAGGGGGCCCTCAGCTCGCTGCCGTCGGGCCGGCTCCGTCGCCTGGCGGGTTCTCGCTGAACGATCTGGATGAGGCGGCGAAGGCAGAGGAGAAGCTGCGCCAGAGCTGGGCGTCGCGCCTATCCGCAATGGAGGAGGCATACGCCGAGGTCGAGGCGTATGAGACCCGCGGCGTGTCGGACGCGCTCAAGGTGCAGGCATGGGAGAGGTTCTCCGATGCCTACAAGCAAGACGACCCGTATTCATCTCGGGACGACGAGCTCCGCGCGCTTGCAGAAGAGCGAGTCGCAGCGCTACGACCCAGGTACGCTTCGCTGACAGTGCGCTCCAACGTCGCCGACGACACCGTCTACCTCGACGGCCGTCCGCTCGGCCCGACGGGCGCCCACGCCCACGAAATCGAGCCTGGAAGGCACACGATCCGCGTGGCCAAGGCCGGCTACCGCAGCTTCGAGACGAGCGTCGTGCTGGCGGCCGGCGATCGCCGCACGCTGCGTGCGGAGCTGGAGGCGCTGGTGGCCGCGGCCGCGCCGATGGTGCGCGTGCCGGGGGGCGAGTTCTGGTACGGCTGCAACGAGAAGGTGGATCGTGAGTGTGACGACGACGAGAAGCCCGGGCGTCGCCGCAGCCTGCCCGCCTTCGAGATCGATCGCACCGAGGTGACGGTGAAGGCGTACGCCGAATGCGTGGATGCGGGGGGGTGCTCGAGCGATGGGCTGCGGATGCCGTACTGGGCCGGCGAGGACCGGCCGGGCGGGGCCTGGGCGTGTAATTGGGGCAGGTCTGGCCGGGAGGGCCACCCGATCAACTGCGTCGACTGGCATCAGGCGCGCGCCTACTGCCAGTGGCGCGGGGCTCGGTTGCCGAGTGAGGCCGAGTGGGAGAAGGCGGCGCGCGGGACGGATGGGCGCAAGTACGCCTGGGGCAATCGGGGCTACGGTTCGGCCAACAAGGTCGCGAACATCGCAGATGCTACAGCGAAGCGAGAGAAGGGCTGGAGCTGGGCCGCTGCCGACTACGACGATGGATACACCGCAACGAGTCCTGTGGGCTCATTTCCCAATGGGGCCTCTCCCTACGGTGCGCTGGATATGATCGGCAATGTCTGGGAATGGACATCGGATTGGTATAGCACCAGCCGAAAGTACCGCGTGTTCCGCGGCGGCTCGTGGCGCGACATGCCGAGGTACGCGCGGGCCTCGCGCCGCAACCGGGTCGTGCCCGCCCCCCGGTACGAGTTAGTCGGGTTTCGTTGCGACCAGTGAAAGCGCTGCTGATTTCTGGCCTCTGATATTCTTGATTCTGG
>CAZQMY010000677.1:0-2540 GCA_964594405.1 uncultured Spirochaetaceae bacterium
CGGCGATCGCGGGGAGCGGTTCCTCGCCAGCCGGGCCGGCCTGGCGGTCGAGCCGCGCCCACGCGCTGGTGTCGCCGCTGGCGAAGGCGAAGCGGCCGCGCAGCTCGCCGGTGCGCAGGCCGAGGACGCGGGGCGCGACCGGGCCGTTGAGGTTGAGGCAGCTCGCGTCGTCGCCCTCGCGGACGCGCATCGGCACGACGGCCATCCCGTCGAAGGTCGCGTCGTCCAGGCCGTAGCGCTCGCGCCCGCCACGGCCACCAGAGGTGGCGCGCGAGCCCGCCTTGCCCGCCGAGGCCCCTCCGGTCGCGGCCCCGGCGCCACCCAGCGAAGACGCTCCGCCGGCCCTCATGATGGATCGCCTGCGCGCCTTCGGGGTCAGGCGCGACCCCGGCGTCTTCGCCTCGCTCGAGGGCGCGAAGCTCCTGGATCGCCGACCTGGCGAAATCAAGATCGGGGTTCTGGGCAGCTTCCACCTGAAGCGCCTGCAGGGCCACGCGGCGCTGCTGAAGGAAGTCTGCGACGCCTTCTTCGGCCGGCCGACGGTGGTCGAGATCTCGACGCTCGAGGGCGTCACTGGCGAGGCCGCCGGCGCGCCCGAGCGGGCCGGCGGCACGAGCGACAGGCGGGCCCGAGAGCGCGAGGTTCGACAGGGCGCGCTCAACAACCCGAGCGTCAACGCGGCGCTGGAGATCCTGAGCGCGGAGATCGTCGAGATCAAGCCGCTGCGGCGCGACTGAGCGGGGACCCTGCCGATTCGCCGCATTCCAAAGCCCGGGACGCCTCCTATACTTGGCCGCATGAGCACACCCGACATCGGCGAGATCATGAAGCAGGCCCAGGCCATGCAGCAGAAGGTCCAGCAGCTGCAGGAGGAGCTGGGCCACCGGCGATTCGTCGCCGACAGCGGCGGCGGCATGGTGGAGTTCACCGTGAACGGTCATCTCCGCGTGGTGGAGGTGAAGATCGAGCCGGGACTGGTGGCCGACGGCGATCGCGAGATGATCCAGGACCTGACCGCCGCGGCGGTGAACGCCGCCATCGAGCAGGCCCAGAGGGGCGTGCAGTCGGAGATGGAGAAGCTCACCGGCGGCCTGGGACTGCCGAACATGGCCGGACTCAAGGGTCTCAGCTGATTTCATGTCACAGACTCCGAGAAGCGCCGGCAGCACCCGCCTGGAAGACGGCACGCACTCCTCCGCCGCGATGGCGCGCCTCGTGACGAGCCTCAAGCGCCTGCCCGGCGTCGGCGAGAAGTCGGCAACGCGCCTGGCCTACTTCCTGCTCGGCGCGCCCGACTCGTTGGTTCGCGAGCTGGCCGAAGCCATCGCGCGACTCAAGACCGATACGGTGATCTGCGAGCAGTGCTTCAACCTCGGCGAGCGCTCGCCCTGCCCCATCTGTGGCGACCCACGCCGCGACCATGGTCTGATCTGCGTCGTGGAGGAGCCGGCCGATCTCGGCTCTGTCGAGCGCAGCGGCGGCTTCTCGGGCGTCTATCACGTGCTCGGAGGCGCACTGGCGCCCATCGATGGCATGGGTCCGGATGATCTGCGCATCGCCGAGCTCGAGGCGCGTGTGAAGGCCGGGGGCGTCGGCGAGGTCATTCTCGCGACGAATCCCAACGCAGAGGGAGACGCCACCGCCCACTTCATCGCGGACAGGCTGAGCGCATTCCCCGTCAAGGTCAGCCGCATCGCCTACGGCATGCCCTTGGGCGGCGACCTCGAGTACGCGGACCACGTCACCGTGGGAAGATCACTGGAAAACCGGCGGACCCTGCGCTGATCACCCTCCGCCTCGGGGGCGGAAAAGGATCCAAAAAGCCCCGCGGTTTCCCCGAGTCGCTAAAGACGTGCAATCGCGCAGCCGATCCAAGGCGTGCTCCCGAAGGCCGAAGGCCGCTTGTCACGGGTCGGCAGCGCAGGTAGCGTGTGCAGAGGAAAGACTTTCCTTTCCAGGCATTTACGAAGCAGCGATTCACATCGACGAGTCCATTCGGAAGGTCGCCCTGACTCGCGTCGCCCAGACGGTGGCGCAATCCATGAAGGCAGTTGCCGATGCTCCAATCCCAGCTCGTGATGCACGAACAGGATTTCGCGAGAATCCAGGCCGTCATCCAGCGCCTCACCAAGGACGCCAACGCGAAGGGCGTCTACGTGGTCGACAAGGCGGGGCAGCTCGTCGGTGAGGCCGGCGAGCTGCAGGGCATCGACTCCACCAGCCTCGCGTCGCTGACGGCCGGCTGCATCGCAGCGACGGGCGGCCTGGCCAAGATCGTCGGCGAGGAAGAGTTCCCCATCCACTTCCACCAGGGCCAGCGCGACAACCTCCACATCACCGTGGTGGGATCGCGGAGCATCCTGGTGGTCGTCTTCGACGAGCGCAGTTCCCTGGGGCTGGTCCGCCTCCGGGTCATGAAGGCCGGCGCCGAGCTGGGCAAGGGCTTCGAGGAGATCGAGAAGAAGGCCGAGCAGGAAGCGGCGTCGGGGTCGAGCCCCTTCGCCGTCGGCGACGTCGACGACATCGACATCCTCTTCTCG
>CAZQMY010000678.1:0-2518 GCA_964594405.1 uncultured Spirochaetaceae bacterium
CCGGTCCTGTTGGAGCCGCTTGCGCGTGAATTGCGCATTCTGATCACCACGAGTGAGGCTCGGTTGCAATGGACCGATCCGGATGCCGACGGAGAACCGTTCAACTCCTTGTTGACGCCGGATGAGATCCAAGAACTGGAGACACTCAACAATCAGGGAGCGCTTCGTCTGGATCAGCGTTCCGCCCTCACCGTGCAGGGTATTGATGCCGTAGAGGAAGTAGAAGTGCGGCTGATACGCCGCGGCGACGTGGACCGGGTCGGGACCGATCGGACCGGGGAAGTGACCGGCGGCCACCTGGCGGCCGTGATCGAGGTGATAGAGGAAGGTGTCCCAGTCCTGGAGCGGCTCGAAGAGGACCTCGGCCGCCCGGACAGCGAAGATGGCGATCGCCATGCCGAGCACGAAGAGCGGCGCCGGCGCCAGGCCAACCCTTTCGACGCTCAGAGGTGCATCCGCGACGCGTGCGCTCCGGGACCGCCAGGCGAGGGCGAACGCGCCGAGCGCGCCGGCGAGCAGGAGCAGCAGAACGGGCGTGAGCGCGACCCCGAGCAGCTGCTCGATCACGAAGGCCGAGGCGCAGACGGCGAAGAGTGAGCAGAGATAGCTCGCGATGGCGTCGGCCAGCCTCGAGGACGTGGAGGGACGAGCGCCCTCCCGCGATGGACTTCCGTACCCGAGAAGGCAGTATCCGGACAGCAGCAGCGCTGCCTGCAGGAGGTAGATCATCCCGGAAGGAATCCAGCGGCGCTCCGACGCGCAATCCTGCAGCGCCAGTGCATCGATCCATTCACCTCAGCGAGATTCGAGCACGGATCCACCACGATCACGCCCATCCGAGGCCCAGGGGCGGGCACGGAGTTGCCTGGCACCCACCAGGCGATAGTCTCCGGAAACCATCGTAGACAGAATCACGGGTGACCTCCAGCGGTGCCGGGCAGCCACTCGTCCCTCTCGAGCCTCCGTGACGCCACTCTCGAGGACCGCGCCATGAGCATGCCCCTCTTCGATCGCGACCAGCCGACCGAGAGCGAAGCGCTGAAGATGGCGCGCAGCATTCGAGACGTCGTCCGAGAGCACGCCGCGCGCTCGGAGATGGAACGCACGCTCTGCAAGGAGATCGTCGAGGCCCTGTGGCAGAGCGGTCTGATGAAGCTGCAGTGCCCCAGGGAGGCCGGCGGCGCCGAGCCTTCGGTCCCGGAGATGCTCGATGTCTGGGAGGAGCTGGCCTGGCAGGATGCATCCGTGGGATGGATCGGCATCGCGAACCTCCCGTCGGCCGGCTTCGCTGCCGCCTATCTCGACGACGAAGGCTTCGACGAGGTCTTCACGCAGAACGACCACCGCGTCACACTGGCTGGCCAGTTCGCCCCGAACGGCCAGGGGCAGGTCTGCGACGGCGGCTACCGGCTGACCGGAGCGTGGAGCTTCGGCAGCGGGACGGGCCACTCGGAGTACGTGGTCGGCGGATTCATGCCCTTCGAGGGCGGCGCGCCTCGAATGGCCGACAACGGGCTGCCGGAGATGCTGATCGCGGTGATCCCCCGCGACGAGGTGGTCTTCAAGGACGGCTGGCACGTGACGGGCCTCAAGGGAACGGGGAGCTACGACTACGAAGTCTCCGACCTCTACGTCCCCGAGCGCCGCACCTTCCCGCTCTTCACGCGCGAGGTGAGGCGAGGCGGCAAGGTCTTCGGCCTCGGCATCATGCCCATCACCGGGGCCGGCCACGCGGCCTGGGCGATGGGCGTCGCCCGGAGCGCCCTCGACGACGTCGCGGCGCTGGCGATCGGGAAGGTACGGATGGGCGATGCAGCTCCGCTTGCGCACCGCATGACCTTCCAGCGCGGGCTGGCCCACCACGAGAGCATGTGGCGCGCAGCCTGGATGCAGGTGAAGAAGGTCAACGAGGACGTGGACGCCGAGATCCAGTCCGACCGGCCGCTGACGCCGAAGATGCGCGCCGACATGCGCATGGCCGCGACCTATGCCACCGAGGCGGCGCGAGAGATCGTGCAGTTCTGCCATCTCTCAGCCGGGACCACGGCCATTCGTGAGGGGAGCCGGTTGGAGCGCTCGTTCCGCGACATGTACACGGGCACGCAGCACACCTTCATCGGCGAGCGCACCTACGTCGATTCCGCTCAGCTCTATCTGGGCCTCATCGAGGACAACCCGGGGCTCTGAGCCCACCCGGGCGGCTCCGCTGCATGCCGCTACCGGGACTCTTTCTTCTCGGACTCGAGGAAGGGAACGAAGAGCTCCGCGGGCACGGGCTTGCCGATCAGATAGCCCTGCAGCTCCTCGCACTTCATGGCGCGGAGCATCTCGAGCTGCGCCTCGCTCTCCACGCCCTCGGCGACCACCTTGAGCCCGAGCTGCTTGGCCATCGCGATGATCGCGGCGGCGAGGGCGCGATCGTTCTCGTCGGTGACGAGGTCGCGGACGAAGCTCCGATCCACCTTCACCCGGCTCAGCTTCACGCGCCGCAGGTACGAGAGCGACGAGTAGCCGGTGC
>CAZQMY010000679.1:0-2517 GCA_964594405.1 uncultured Spirochaetaceae bacterium
CCGAGCCTGGATGGCGCATGGCGGCCGGTCGAGCGGCACGTGGCCACGAGCGTCCGATCCGCACACCCCTGCGCCCGATGATCAGGTGCCGGGTAGTTCGAGTCAAGAGCGGAGGCCGCCCGGACATTGCCGGCGTCGTTTGGCCGGGCCCGTCGATGGTCACGCGAGACCGGCGATGGGCGGATCCGTTTGCAGGGAACGGCAGGGCGGGCGATGGCGTCGCTCCCGGAGCAGCTGTATTCTCGGTCTGGATTTCCCTTTCCGGGGGGTGAGGGAGCAGCCGCTCGATCGGATCGCGCAGGGCCATCGTGTGGCCTGTTCGCCGATCGGGCGCGGGGCCGGTTTCGAGGTGGCCGCGCCCGGGCGAGGCTGGTGCGGGATCTCCGGCCAGCGCTCTGGTCGTGCCGACCGATCCCCCGCCGACTCGCGCGGAGGCACTGGACATGGCCAGGACGGCAGCCAAGGGGCGCCGCGCGAAGCGCGCCAAGGACGACGAGGAAGAGCGCGGCAGCTGGCTGGTCGCGGTCGGGGCCGAGTTCGCCGGGCTCTGCTTCATCGTCGGCTCGGCGATCGGCCTCCTCGCCCTGGGCAGCTACTCCGCGGCCGACCCGATCTTCGAGCTGACGCGCGTCGAGAACGCCGCCGGTGTGGTCGGGGCGTCCATGGCGGGCGCGCTCGTCGCCCTGCTCGGGGGAGGAGCCGTGATCCTGGTGGCTGCGATGGGAGTGCTCGGCGGCCTGCTGGTGCTCGGCCGCGGCGTCCCCGCTCTCGCTTCGCGATTCTGGCTCGGCACCACGCTCCTGATCGTCTCCGTAGCCACCCTGCCGCCGGTCCTCCGATCCATCGGGGATGGGCGCTACGGCTCATCCGTCGGTGGCGCGCTCGGTGGAGAGCTGGCGCGCATCGAGATCCTGCTCTTCAGCACCTGGGGGGCGCTGCTGATCAACGGGCTGCTGCTCACCCTCGGCCTGCTCTCGGCCACCGGGGTCTCCACCGGGCAGGCCCTCTCGGCGTGCGGAGCGGCGGCCATGTTCACGGGCCGGCGCGTGGCGGCGGCGCTCGGCGCGCTCGGCGCAGGGCTGCTGGCCCTCACCGGCGCCGTGTCCGAGCGCACGCGCGCCATCGTCGCGTCGCTGCGCGCCTTGGGCGGCTCGCTCCAGGTCTGGCGCGAGCGGCGAGCGCGTCGCGAGCGCGCCGAGGTGATGCGTCAGCCCGAGGCGCAGGGCGAGCCCACGCCCCCCCCGGCCGAGGCCGAGCCGGTCGAGGCGCCGTCGACGCCCGTCGGCCGGAGCGCCGAGCCGGACATCGTCGACCACGAAGAGGAGCGCACCTCGCGCAAGAAGCCGGAGCAGGAGACCTTCCAGTTCAAGGAGGACGGCCCCACCGGCCCCTTCCAGCTGCCCGACACCGCCCTCTTCCAGCAGCCCCCGCCCGGCAACCGCAACTTCGATCGCGACAGCCTGCTGATGAACTCCCGCATCCTCGAGAAGAAGCTCGCCGACTTCTCGGTGCAGGGCCGCGTCGTTCGCGTGCATCCCGGACCCGTCATCACCATGTACGAGTTCGAGCCGGCGCCGGGCATCAAGGTGAACAAGATCGTGGGTCTCACCGACGATCTCGCCATGGCGCTGCGCGCCATCAGCATCCGGATCATCGCACCGCTGCCCGGCAAGAGTGTGGTGGGGATCGAGGTCCCGAATCCGCAGCGCGAGACCGTCTACCTGCGCAGCGTGCTCGAGAGCGACAGCTTCCGGAAGAACGACTCGCCGCTCGCCGTAGTGATGGGCATGGACATCTTCGGCAACCCGACGACATCGGATCTCGCCAAGATGCCGCACCTGCTGGTGGCCGGCTCGACGGGCACCGGCAAGAGCGTCTTCCTCAACTCCTTCCTCTGCTCTCTGCTCTGCCGGACGACGCCCGACGAGCTGAAGCTCCTGCTCGTCGATCCGAAGCTGCTCGAGCTGAGCATCTATGAGGGCATTCCGCACCTGATCGCCGACGTGGTGACGAATCCGAAGCGCGCCGCGGCGGCTTTGCAGGGCATCGTTCGCAAGATGGAAGAGCGCTACCAGATGATGAGCGCCGTGCAGGTGCGCAACGTCGCGCAGTTCAACGCCAAGTGCGACGAGATGCTCGAGGCGGGCGAGACGACCTTCCGCCTCAAGCCCAAGCCGGGCGAGGAAGAGGGCGAGGAGATCGAGTGGGCGCGCATGCCCTTCATCGTCGTGGTGATCGACGAGCTGGCGGATCTGATGGTGATGGTGGCCAAGGACGTCGAGGAGTCGTTGCAGCGACTGGCGCAGATGGCGCGCGCCGCGGGCATCCATCTGGTGCTGGCCACCCAGCGGCCCAGCGTGGACGTGCTCACCGGCGTCATCAAGGCGAACTTCCCGGCCCGCATCTCCTTCCAGGTCGGCTGGAACGACGGCCTCGCCCGGCGCATCTATGCCGGCTCCGACGCCGTGCTCGTGCCCTCGCGCTTCGAGCCCTGCGGGCTCGTGCAGCTCCTCGCCC
>CAZQMY010000680.1:0-2507 GCA_964594405.1 uncultured Spirochaetaceae bacterium
AGCGCACGCGCGAGAACCTCGTGCAGACGCTGTGCGAGCCCTGCGCCTACTGCGAGGGGCGAGGCTACGTGCTCTCGGGCGCGAGCGTCGCGTACAACATCCTCCGCGAGGTGCGCACCGACCTTCCGCGATTCTGCGGCCGCCGCATCGCCATCACCGTCGCCCCACGCGTCGCCGAGCAGCTGCTCGGGCCGGAGGCGAAGGCCCTCGCGGCCCTCGCGGAAGAGCTCGGCCGCGAGATCGAGGTGCGGGCCAGGCCGGGGCTCCACCAGGAGCAGTTCGAGGTCGTCGCCCTCGACCAGGGCCCCGCGATCGAGATTCCGCTGCGCTGGCTGCGCGATCCGTCGGAGATCGCCGCCGAGGAAGAGGCCGAGGTGCAGCGCAAGGCCGAGACCAAGAAGAAGAGCCGCGCGCGCAGGCGAAGTCGGGGTCGCGGTCGCAAGCGCGGCGAAGACGCCGATGAGGGCGAGGAGTCCGCAGCAGAGGGTGAGGCGGCCGCCGACACCGTCGACGAAGCCGATGAGGCGGCCGCCGAGGAGCCGGAAGCCAGGGCGACCGTCGCCGAGCCCTCGGCGGACGAGCCGCCCGCTGACACCACCGTGAGCGCCGATGCCGTCGATCCGGACACCGCCGTTGAAGCGGATGGAGGACCGGCCGCCGCAGACGGGGCCGATAGACCGGAGGCCGACGCTGCGATGGAGGCTGATCTCGAGCGGCGGAGACGCGACGAAGACGAAGAAGATGAGGATGCGTCCGACCTCGAGGCGCCGAGGAAGGCCGCAGTCGCGGGCGGTGACGGCCCTCCGGGGAGCGCCAGCCCCGAGGACCAGGGGGCCGCGGCCGCCGCGGAGGCGGGCGCGGACGAGCCCTCGGCCGCGCAGACGCCCCGGGGCGACGAAGCGGAGGCCGAGGAGGCGAGCGCCAGCAAGGTCGCGGGCTAGCCAAGCGCTTGACGCACAAGTGGAAAAGCGGATACTTCCGCGCTCCGGTCAACCCGAGGAAGCGTCCTCAACGCCAGGGATGAGTGCCCATGTACGCCGTCGTTCGAACAGGTGGGAAGCAGGTCCGGGTCACGCCCGGCCAGAACGTCCGAGTCGAGAAGCTCGCCGGTGACGTGGGCGATGCCATCGAACTCTCCGACGTCCTGCTCGTCGGCGGTGAGGGCGATCTCAAGATCGGCACGCCCGTGGTCGAGGGAGCCAGGGTCGTGGGCAGGATCGCCGCCCAGGGCCGCCACCCGAAGATCACCGTCTTCAAGATGAAGCGGCGCAAGGGCTATCGCCGCAAGCAGGGTCATCGCCAGGACTACACCGAGATCCACGTGGAGTCCATCGAGGCGTAGCCAACGCATCGGCCTCGGAATGGGCCGGATCATCGCCGGAAGGCGGCGGGCGAAGCGTCGGCCGCGCCGGCCAGGGAGATCATCGAGATGTCGCACAAGAAGGGGCAGGGCAGCTCCCGCAATGGACGAGACAGCAACGGCCAGCGCCGCGGCGTGAAGGCCTTCGGCGGCCAGACCGTCAGCGCCGGATCCATTCTGGTCCGCCAGGTGGGCACGAAGATCCACCCGGGCAAGAACGTGGGCCTCGGCAAGGACTACACGCTCTTCGCTCTGTGCAATGGAACGGTCCGCTACGGCAAGTCGCGCGGACGCACGCTCGCCTTCATCGACGCGTAGCGCGCTGCGCGAGCCGCTGCGCTCGACGTCGGTCCCGTCGCACCCCGTCGCATCAATCGTCCGATCCGACGCCGCCGAGCTTCGTGCCCGTGCGGCGTCGCTTGCGTTCGGCACCCGGCCGAGGGGTCCGGGCGCGCTTCTCACATCGCCGGCCAACGCCGGACGACCATCGCAGCTCGGGTGAACAGTGAAGGGCGCACACACCTTCGTCGACGAGGCGCGCATCGAAGTCGCCTCGGGTGATGGCGGCGACGGCCTCGTGGCCTTCCGGCGCGAGAAGTTCGTCCCCACCGGTGGCCCCTTCGGCGGCGACGGCGGGCGGGGCGGGGACGTCGTGCTCGTCGCCGACCGCAACAAGAGCACGCTGAGCGAGTTCCACCATCGCCAGAAGTTCCGCGCCCCGGACGGCAAGAAGGGCGGGGGCGCGGGCAAGACGGGCGCGTCCGGCGAGGTGCTCGAGATCCGGCTGCCGGTCGGTACGGTGGTCTATGGCCGTACGATCGAGCGACCCTCCGAGGAGGACGCCGGCGAAGCCGCGCCCCGGTTCGAGCACGCCATCGAGATCGACGCCGAGGCGGAGCGCGCCACCGCGCAGGCGGACTCCGAGCCCGAGGAAGAGGAGGAGATCGTCGCCCTCGCCGTGGACGGGCAGCGCTTCGTGCTCGCCCGGGGCGGCAAGGGTGGCCTCGGCAACATGCGCTTCAAGACGTCGACGCGGCAGACTCCCGACTTCGCGCTGCCCGGAAGGCCGGGCGTCCGATTGAAGCTGCGGCTCTCCCTCAAGCTGCTCGCGGATGCTGGACTGGTGGGCTTTCCGAATGCCGGCAAG
>CAZQMY010000681.1:0-2506 GCA_964594405.1 uncultured Spirochaetaceae bacterium
ATTGCCTTCCGCCCGGATGCGAAGCCACTGCAGATCGTTCGCGTGGTGCGTGGCGGGCGCGATTGGACCGGGCTCGTCCCTTGGTCCCTTGGCGTCGATGCTCGATCACCTTCATGTCGCACGCGGAGGCCCGATCGAAGCCGGGATCACAGGGGATCATCGGGGATCAAGAAGGATCAACTGTGCTTGCATAGCATCAGGCCCGGATCGGACCCAAGCGTTTGATCTGGCTCGAGAAGCTCGGGCGAACCCGAAACGACTTTCAAGACCGACAACCGCTGGTCGACGTTGTGGCGGAGCCGGTCGGATTCGAACCGACGAACGCTCTCGCGTTACCTGTTTTCAAGACAGGCGCCTTCGACCGCTCGGCCACGGCTCCATCACAACGACAGCGCGCCCGGTAGGGAAGGTCGGGTGGGGCCTCGCCTCGCCATCGCGATTTCGGCTGTGACGATCGAGCCATCGAGGCTCTTGTCACCGAGCGCTCAGGGTCGCGCCAGCGCGAGAGCCGTGGTCATGAGGGCGATGGCCGCGAGCCAGCTACCTCCGACCCGGAAAGCAATCCCGATCCAGTCCGCCTGGAAGCGACTCGACAGGGCCACGAACCAGCTCGACACGAGGATCGGGGCCAGCGTGACGCCGAGGATGTAGAGGATCGGGCGCCCGATCTCCGCGCGATCGACGTAGGTTGCCACGTATCCCTGGGCGGCGCCGAGCGCGCCGCCAACGACAACGACGGCCGCCAGCGATGGCATCCAGCGGATGGCGGTGAGCAGTCCTAACACGAGGGTGCCAGCGCGCACGAGCCACGCGGCAGGGAACACCTGGGCGCCGATCAGGCCCAGACCGGCACCGACGACGGCTCCCGCTGCGAAGGCCAGTAGGCCTTGAAGCTGCGGCTCGCGGCGAGGTTGCCCCGTCCAGAGCGCGAGGGCGAGCAGGAGAATCATCGACTCGGGATGGAAGAGGGGCTGCGTCAGTCCCGCATAGAAATCGCCGAGGTTCGCGGAGCCGTGCGCCCTGGCCGGCGATGCGGCGAGCAGACAGCTGCCGAGCGCGAGCACCGGGGGAGTGGAGCACAGGCGCCGCCAGCGCATGCCCGGGTCGATCAGAGCGGGGCGACCTGCAAGGCGCCGCCGAAGGCGGCCAGTACCAGGGCCGCGCCCGCCCAACGCACCTGCTCGGGTCGAAGCATTCCGGCCAGTCCGACGCCGCTGATCTGGACGAGGCCTGTCGCGATCGCCAGCCCCGTTGCGTAACCCGCACCATCTGCCGAGCTCGAGAGACCGCTTCCATGAGCGGCTCCCTGCACGAATGCGATGCAGCCGAACAAGGCAGCGCCGCTCCAATGGAGCGCCGGGTCGCTGCGGCGGAGTGCGACCAAGGCACCGACGGCTGCGGCGGAGATCCCCGCAGCGAGACCGACAACAGGAAGTGTCAGGCCGGCGAAGGCCGCGCCGCAGCCCAGGGCGACGGCCGATGGGAATGCCAACAGGAGCAACCCGAGCCCGCCTCGGCCGAGCCGCGCGGCCCACAGACCAGCGCCCAGCGCCGCGAGCAGATGGTCGAGGCCGTTCAGCGGATGGGTGAGGCCATCGAGGAGGCCGCCTGTCGCTGCGTCGGGCGGGTGCGCGTGCGCCACGGCGGGAACGAGAGTGACGGTGAGAGCGGCGACGAGACCGAGGCGTTTCGGGAGTCCTACGGGACACTGGGTCATGGGGAGAGCGTATCGTCGCCGGCGATCTCGTGCCCGCGAGCGGCCCGCCGGGGATCCGATCACCGGTCGGTCTTCGTGTCAGGCGGCCAGGAGCCCCCATCCGAGGATCAGTCCGGCGAAGGCGATCGCCGCCCCGCCGGCCCGCAGAGCCGCCAGGCCGTGGGGGAGCTTCGTCACGAACCCGATTCCGATGCCGGCCAGGTGGATCAGGCCCGTCGCGACGACGAAGCCTGCGCAGAAGGCCACGGCGCCCACTTGACCGGGCAGCTCCGCGCCGTGCGCGTAGCCGTGGAAGACGGCGAAGCACGCGACGAGAGCACCCGCCACCCACAACGGCGGCCGGCGTTCGAACGCGATCATCGCCCCCAGCACGATCACGGAGAGGACGATGCCGATCTCCACGGGCGGCACCGGAACGGAGAAGATCCCCGCCAGGCCTCCGAGGGCCATCACGAGCGGGAACGCCACGGGCAACACCCAGATGGCAGGCGCGCCGAGGAGTGCGCCCCACATGCCGACCGCCAGCATCGCCAGGACGTGATCGAGGCCCCCCAGTGGATGCAGGAAGCCGGTGAGGAAGCCGCCGCCCGATCCGCCCTCGGTGTGCGCCAGCGCCACGCCCGGTGTCAGCAGCAATGCGCTCGCTACGACCAGACTCGTCCTTCGCATGCCGCCAATCGTAGCCACCTGTCTCACGATCGGCGATCGCGGAAGACATCGGGGTGAGGGTCTCTCGCCGGCTGCTCGTCCTCGCGCCGCCCGACGGGTCGCACGCCGTCGAACTCGTCA
>CAZQMY010000682.1:0-2500 GCA_964594405.1 uncultured Spirochaetaceae bacterium
CGAGCCAACGCTCGCAGCGGATCGCCTCCGCCCTCGCCCCCTCCGCCCGCAGCGGCTCTCGACCCTTCGCCTCGAGCTCTCGCAGCATCGCCTCCACCGTGTCGGGCAGCGGCGCGCGGCCCTCCGGCAAGGGCCGGCGACCCGCATCGCGCTGCTCGTCCCAGCTGATGTCCGCCACGCCGATGCCGTAGGCCGAGAGCAGCCCCGCGTAGGGATGCAGCAGCACCGTCTTGATGCCGAGCTGCCTCGCGATCGCGCAGACGTGCTGGCCACCGGCGCCACCGAATCCCACCAGGGCGTGGTCGCGTGGATCGACGCCGCGCGCCACCGAGACCTCCAGGATGGCCTGCGCCATGCTCGCGTTGGCGATCTCCACGAAGCCCGCGGCGATCTGCTCTGCCGACCGGTCGAAGCCCGCCGCCGCGAGCTCGGCTCGAAGCGCCTCGAGGCGCTCGCCCACCCGTTGGCCAGCCACCGGGAAGGGAAAGCGGTCCGGCTGGAGGCGGCCGAGGAAGAGGTTCACATCGGTGATGGCCAGCTCGTCGGCGAGCGGCTCACCCGCGTCGTCCTCGAGCCCGTAGCAGACCGGCCCCGGCCGGGACCCGGCGCTCTCGGGGCCCACGGTCAGGCGGAAGCCATCGAAGCGGCAGAGCGAGCCGCCGCCGGCAGCTACCGTGTGGATGCGCAGCATCGGCGCGCGCACGCGAATGCCCGCCACCACGGTCTCGAAGGCCCGCTCCACGTCGCCGCCTTCGATCAGCGAGACGTCCGTGGACGTTCCCCCCATGTCGAAGCCGATGGCGCGCGAGCGGCCCGCTCGGCCCGCCACGCGGGCGGCCGCCACCACGCCGCCGGCGGGCCCCGAGAGCAGCGCCCCCGGGCCCCGGAAGCGCTCGGCATCGGTGAGCCCGCCAGAGGACTGCATGAAGCGCAGGTGCGAGCCGGGCAGAGCCTCGGTCAGCCGGGCCACGTGACGGCGCAGGAGCGGCGTCAGATAGGCGTCGGAGCAGGCCGTCTCGCCGCGCGCGAGGAAGCCCATCTCACGGGCGATCCGATGCGAGGCGACCACGTGATCGAAGCCGATCTGGCGGGCGATGTCTTCCACGCGCGCCTCGTGCTCGGGCCACGCGTAGGCGTGCATGAACAGGATGGCGATGGCCTCGATGCCCGCGGCGCGCGCCGCCTCGAGCTGCGCGCCGAGCGCCCCTTCGTCGAGGGCGAGCAGCGACCGGCCGCTCGCGTCGACGCGCCCACCGCACTCGATCACGCGCTCGTGCAGGGGTGCGGGCCGTTCGATGTCCAGCTCGAAGAGCTCCGGTCGCTCCTGCGTGCCGATGCGCAGGACGTCACCCAGACCGACGTGCGTGACGAGCGCCGTGCGAGTGCCACGGCGCTCGAGGAGCGCGTTGGTGGCCACCGTCGAGCCGAGCTTCACGCTGCAGGGCGGGAGCGGCGCGCCCGGCGCGATGGCGCCCTGGTCTTCGAGCACGCCGCGGATCAGCTCCGCCGGGGCGTCGTCCGACGAGAGGCGCTTGGCGACATGGAGCCCACCGGAGGGGTCGCGCGCGAGGCAGTCGGTGAACGTGCCTCCCCGATCGATCCAGAACTCCCATCGCGCATCGGTCTCCGACAACGAAGCGCCTCCGCAATTCCCAACAGATCCGGCAGGCTACCGGAAGAAACGAGAAAACACTCGATCCAGCTGCGCGCGCACGAGGAGGCGCTCCCCGGTCTGCCGCATCACCGCGTCCCCGATCAGCCAGACTCCGACGGCAGCCACCGCCAGGAGCACTCCCCCGGCGACCAGGAGATCGACCAGGGCGCCCATGAGCCCGGCGCCACCGGGCAGCAAGGCGGTCGCCACCAGCCCACCCGTCGCGGCGATCACCGCGCTGCGAAGGGTCGTGCTCAGCAGCGCACCGAGATCGGGACCGCCGAAGCGCAGGCTGGACCAGACCACCGTCGCCAGCGCATTGCCGCTGATCGCGAGCGCGCCGGCCACGGCGAGTCCCTCGGCGCCGTGCACCTGCCCGAGGCCGTAGTAGAGCGGAATCGCGGCGAGGGCCATGCCGGTGCCCAGCAGCATCGGCCGCCACATCTCCGCACGCGCAAAGAAGCTCCGGATCGCCACCTGCTGGACCACCCAGCCCGGCACTGCGAAGCTGAGCAGCGCGAGCAGCGCGCTGACGCGCGCCGTCGCCGCGTCGTCGAAGGCGCCGCGGCGATACATCGCCGCCACGAAGGGCTCGGCGACCACGAAGAGCGCCGCCGCGGCGAGGGCGGCCACCGCCACCGTCGCCTGCAGGGTCCGCAGCATCATGCGATCGAGCTCGGCAGAGCGCCCCTCGCTGTGGAGTCGCGCCAGGGTGGGCAGCGCCGCGGCCCCGACGGCCTGCCCGATCACCGCGACGGGCGCCATCATCAGCCGGCGCGCGAAGCCGAGGCTCGCGACCACGCCCTCGCCCAGCGCCTGCCCGAAGCGCTACTCGTCCCCCTCGTC
>CAZQMY010000683.1:0-2486 GCA_964594405.1 uncultured Spirochaetaceae bacterium
AACACGGTCGACTAGGTCGTGACCGAGTTCGGCGTCGCCGAGCTGCGCGGCCGGGACGTCCGAGCGCGCACCCAGGCGCTGATCCGCATCGCGGCGCCACAGTTCCGCGAAGACCTCGAGCGCGAGGCTCGCGAGATGGGGTACCTGGGCTGATTCGCGTCTGGCCGCGCGCAGGTCGGATCAGGCGCTCAGACACCCAATGCGCTGCGGCTCGCCGCCGCTGCGCCATCGAGGAAGTCGCGAAGCCGCGTCGGCTGGTCGGCGTCGGGTCCGCCGGCGAGCCAGGCGCTCGAGGTCAGGATGGCCGCCGTGAAGCCCTCGCGGTGCCAGTGCGCGCCACTCGCAAGCGGCGCCAGCGCCCTCGCGGCATCGGGGTAGGGCCAGGGAGAGACGTACCAGTAGGGCTCGGCGTAGGACCCGTCTCCGGGTGAGAGGCCCAGGCCGATGGTCTTCGCGGCGGATCCGTCTTCCGCCGTCTCGACGGTGACGAGGGTCGCCAGGTCGAAGTGATGCGGCCAGCAGCGCACATCCGAGGCGGCTTCCGTTCGCCCCGCGATCGCCCCGAGCTCTGCATGCGCCGCCGCGTAGTAGCGAGCGAGCTCGGCGAAGGCCTCGCCGGTGGCCTCGAAGGGGGCGCCCTCCTGGACCGCGTGTCGCGGCAGGTCGTAGCCCGGAAGCTTCAGGCCCTCCTCGAGCTGCAGCCCGAAGCGCGCCTCGATCTCCCGGGCCAGCCAGGCCGCGCCGGCTGCGCAGGTCTCTCCGGAGAGCACGAGGCTGGTCATCACGTCCCCGTCCGCGCCGAGCAGCAGCAGGCGCAGCTCGGCCAGCTGCAGCGCGGCCCGGAAGGGCCGGTCGCCAGGGATGGAGTGCCCGGCGAGCGCACCGATGTCCGTCAGCCATCCCAGGTTCGGGTGCGAGTCGTCGGGCCTCGGCTCCAGCAGCGTGCCGCCGACGGCAGCCACGATCTGCGCAGCGTGGTGGAGCTGGAGCCGGGCCTGCCCCAGATCGGCCGGCGCGCAGCTTCCGAGGGTCTCCCAACCCGGCCCGCTCACGGCAGGACTCCCGCGTAGGGGATGCCGGTCATGTGGTGCATCTCGCGCTCGAAGGTCGAGAGGTCATCCAGGGTGAACTGCTTCAGGTGGCGGTGCCCACAGGCTCGGGCCATCACCCGCATCAGCTCGGTGGACGAGCGCATGAAGCGCGCGAGGCGCTTGGCCGCGAGGTCGATCTCGAGGCGCGCTCGGAGGTGCGGCTTCTGGGTCGCGATACCGACGGGGCAGTTGTCCGTGTGGCAGGCGCGCATGCCGAGGCAGCCGATGGCCTGGATCGCCGAATTCGAGACGGCGATGCCGTCGGCACCCAGGGCGAGCGCCTTCACGAAGTCCGCCGGGACACGGAGGCCGCCGGTCGCGATCAACGTGACGTCGCGTCGCCCGAGCTTGTCGAGGTGGCGGCGTGCGCGCGCGAGGGCCGGGATCGTGGGGACGCTGATGTTGTCCCTGAAGATCAGCGGCGCGGCGCCCGTCCCGCCCCCTCGGCCGTCGAGGATGACATAGTCCGCGCCCGCGCTGAGCGCTGCCTCGATGTCGCGCTCGACGTGCTGTGCCGAGAGCTTGAAGCCGATGGGGATGCCGCCGGTGGCCTCGCGCACCTCGTCGGCGAAGCGGCGGAAGTCGTCCACGTGCTCGAACTCCGGGAAGCGAGACGGCGAGATCGCCGCCTGACCCTCCTCGAGCCCGCGGACCTCTGCGATGCGGCCCGTCACCTTGTGTCCGGGCAGGTGGCCACCCGTGCCGGTCTTCGCCCCCTGGCCGCCCTTGAAGTGGAAGGCCTGCACGCGCGAGAGCTTCTCCATGGAGAAGCCGAAGCGACCGGAGGCCAGCTCGTAGAGGTAGCGCCGGTTCTCGTTCTGCTCTTCGTCGAGCATGCCCCCTTCGCCCGAGCAGATGGCGGTCCCCGCCTCGTCGGCGCCCTTGGCCAGCGCCACCTTCGCCTCCATGGAGAGCGCGCCGAAGCTCATGTCCGAGACGAAGAGGGGGATCTCGAGATGGAGCGGCTTCTTCGCCTCGGGGCCGATCACGAGGTCGCTGCCGACCTCTTCGTCATCGAGGAGCGGCACGCGGTGGAGCTGGGCCGTCAGGAGCTGGATGTCGTCCCAGGAAGGGAGCTCTGCGCGCGGGACGCCCATGGCGTCGACGCGGCCGTGGTGGCCGACCCGCTCGAGTCCGCGCTCGGCCATCTCCTGGATCCAGTGGTTGAAGGGCTCGTCGGGCGTGCCATGGGGGTCGGCGTAGGTGCCCTGGTACGCGTCGCGCTCGTAGGGCTGGGGATGGCTGCGCTCCCACTCGCGGATCTCGTCCTCGTCCACGAAGACGCCGTCGTCGTCGATCCAGTGGGTGAAGCTCTCGAGCCGGTCGGTATGGGTATAGGCGGAGACCCCGGTGCGGAAGCGGTAGTCCCAGCCGTGGACGCCGCAGATCAGGTCC
>CAZQMY010000684.1:0-2485 GCA_964594405.1 uncultured Spirochaetaceae bacterium
GGGTGGGTATGCTGCTGCACGGGGGGAGCGGGAGGTTTGGGCGGGGTGTGGGGGCGCCGAACCTCCGGCTCGGACGCCGGCTCCAGATCATCGAAACGCAGGTTCTCGGGCGCCAGCGTTTGGGTTGCCGCCTCGGGAACCAAGGGTGCAGGCTGCGGCGTCAGGCTCCGGGTTGGGCCGCGGATGTGGGCGGGCTTGGGGGGCACCGTCGGCCGTTGCGCCCGGGGACCGGTCTGGGGTGCCCCTGGGTGGCGTTCTCGACGGAGTCTGGAAGATCGATGCGACCGAGCGAGAGCTGGAGCGCATCGGCGTTGGCGATGATGTCGCTCGACGAGCGGATACCGTCGAGCAGCCATGCGAATCGCGGTCCGGTGAGCCGGGCGATGATGCTCCCGGTACGGGTCTGGCTGGCGAGACAGACCGCTGCCTCACAGACGAGGTGGCGCTGTAGCTCGAGTGCATCCTCGTCGGCGAAGAGCCCCGCCCAGCCGTCGATCTCCAGGATGAGGACGGCCATCGGCATGGGCTTGTGTCGGCGACGTCCGAACGCGCTGCTCAGCTGGTTGATGAAGTCGGCCTCGTTGGGCAGATGCGTGAAGGGGTCACGAAGCGCATCCACACCGATCGCGCGAAGGCTGGCGTCGGGCTCGCTCGTCGCCTCGGCGCAGCTCCAGAGGTTGCGAAGCTCGCGATGTCTCTCGATGCAGGCGAGGACGATCCCGGGCAGCTCGCGCCGATCCGTCTGTGACTTGACGAGATAGGCCTGGGCGCCCGCCCGGACGGCCGTCATGGAGAGATCGCTGTTGCCGGTGCCGGTGAGGACGATGATGGGCACGTCGTTGGCGCGGGCGCACGCGCAGCGAATGGTGAAGGCGCCGAAGGCGTCCGGAAGGGAGAGGTCCAGCAGCACGGCGTCGTAGGCGCATCCATCCAGGAGGTCGAGGGCCTCGTCGAGCCTGCGGGCGTGATCGACCACGAAGGGCGTGCCCGCACGCTCGAGGCTGTTGCGGACGAGCATCGCGTAGTCGTGGCTGTCCTCGACGAGCAGGAGCCTGCAAGGGTCCGGCACGGTGCGAAGACGTTCCGAGGCGAGGGGGGCCGGGCTGCTCAAGGGGAGACCTCCGGTGCTGTGCAGGCATGGGTCGGATCGCGCCGGATCGATCTTGACGGGAAAGGTCGGCATGCGGCATCCGATGAATCGGGCGTGAATCCCGTCGGCAACGAGCGTGACGACGTCAGGCATGGTCGCTATCTCGTCGGTTTCGCACTCAGTCTCGAATGGGCTCGGTCCGAGAGGAGGATTCCAGACTGGATGAGGCTGGGACGGGAAGGGCGAGCGAGGGGCGCTCCGAGGCCACAGCCCACACGAGCCGGAGATCATGCCATGTCCGCCGACCCCACCGCGTTCCCCTGCGACGACTACGACGACTACGACGATTCGTTCCCGGGCCCCATGCGGGCCATCGACGACCAGCCGTGCAGGGTGCTCCTGGTCGAGGACAGCACCGACTACGCACGTCTCGTTGCCGCGGCCCTGGCGCGCCGTGGCCCGGACTCCGGCTTCGAGGTCGACCGCGCGGTGAGACTCGATACCGCGCTCGGTCGGCTTCGCGATGAGCACTACGACGCGATGCTCCTCGACCTCTCTTTGCCCGATGCCGTCGGCGAGCAGACGCTCCGCGGCGCCGCGCATCTGACGGGCGAGATCCCGGTCGTCGTGCTGACCGGCGAGGAGTCCGCGCACATGGCCCTGGAGGCGGGGCGGCTGGGCGTCACCGAGTATCTGGTCAAGAGGAGGGTGGACCATCGAGCGCTCCCCACGGCGCTGCTTCGCGCGATCCGGGCCCACGGCCGGCGCCGGGGCGCTCAGTGGCTGGACGACCGGCTCACCATCGGCGGCCGCGTCGACCGACGGCACGATGCCGTCGCGGTGATGCGCTGGCCCTTCGTCGACACCGGTGCGATGGTCGATGAGGTCACCTTCTGTGATCGGCTCACGCACACGCTGGCCGACGCGGAGCGTCGCCCGCGGAGCTTCGCCGTCGTGATGGTGAGGCCCGACGACCTCGACGTGCTCGACGAGATCGGCCCGCCCGATGTCAGGGCGGAGGTCTACGAGGCTGTGGCCCATCGTCTCGAGGCAAGGGTGCACCACGCCGATACGATCGCGCGGATGAGCGATGAAGGCTTTGCGATCCTGCTCGACTGGGTGCCGAGCCCCGAGCGGCTAGACCAGGCGATTCGTTCGCTCCTCGACTCGATTTCCGAGATCCACGTCCGCCACCGGTCGGGGCTCGAGGTGGTGGGTGTTTCGGCGAGCTTCGGCGTGGCCATGTGCCCGCGAGACGGAAACGATCTCGAGACGCTGGTCGAGAACGCCGAGCTCGCGCGCGAGTACGCATGGAAGAGCGGCGGCCGCAGGGTCTGCCTCTTCGGCGAGCTCTGAGGACGGCCCGGTGCGAAGGCGGCCCGGGCAGCGAGGCTG
>CAZQMY010000685.1:0-2471 GCA_964594405.1 uncultured Spirochaetaceae bacterium
GAGTCGGGTCGTGCTCGAGGTGGGGACGCATTCTCCGTGGATCAGTCGCGTGGTCGAGGAGGCAGGTCACGAGCTGGTGATTGCGAACCCGCGTCGGGTTCGTTTGATCGCAGAGAACGACTCGAAGACGGACGAGGTCGATGCCGAGCTTCTTGCGAGGCTCGGACGGGTCGATCCGCAGCTGCTTCGACCCATCGTGCATCGGGGCGAGCAGTCGCAGCGCGACCGGATCCTGCTGCAGGCTCGGGATGGGCTGGTCCGTGCTCGCACACAGCTGGTCAACCAGGTGCGCGGGTTCGCGAAGTCGCTGGGGCAGCGGATGCCGGCGAGCTCGACGGAGAGCTTCGCTCGCCGGGCTCGGGCGGCGTTCCCTGAAGAGCTGTTCCCAGGTCAGAGCGCCATGCTCGAGATGATCGAGCGGCTGACAGAGCAGATCGCGGCGATGGACCGCGAGGCCGAGCGCCTGTGCAAGGAGCGCTATCCGGAGACGGGGGTGATGCGCCAGGTGAAGGGCGTGGGTGCCCTCACGTCACTGGCGTTCGTGCTCACGCTGGAGGATCCGGAGCGGTTCCGGAAGAGCCGAGCGGTGGGCGCGTATGTGGGGCTTCGTCCCAGAACGCGGAGGTCGGGGGAGCAGGAGCCCCAGCTTCGGATCACGAAGGCGGGCGACGAGCTGCTTCGTCGCTACCTCGTAGGCGCAGCGCAGTACATCCTCGGGCCCTTCGGGCCGGACACGGATCTGCGGCGGTTCGGGTTGAAGTTGGCCGAGCGCGGTGGACGGGCTGCGAGGAAGCGGGCCGTGGTGGCGGTGGCGCGGAAGCTCGCGGTGCTGCTGCATCGGCTGTGGACGACGGGGGAGAAGTACGAGCCGCTCGGGTACGGCTGCCCTGAGATGGAGGCGGCGTAGCCCGATGCGAGCGAACGAGGCCGAGTTCGGGCGACTGCGGTGCAACGGCGGACCCTCGACAGAGAGAGGTCGATAACAAGATCGCAGCGCCCGGCTCCTCACGAACCTCAGCGTGCACCGGTCTCGGAGACGAGATCACGAAGAGTGCGGATGGAAGCGTGGTCAGGAGCTCGGGACGGGCCGAGAGAGTGGAGGTCGCCAAGGCGACGCGCAGGAAGAGACACCGGGGCTTGACGGGGCGGGCCTTCTCATGGAAGGCGTTGCAGCGGACGTGGCAACACTCTACCGATATCGATCGTGGTAGACTGGCGGAGTCCCAGGCGTCCCGCGCCGCGGTGCAAGGTTGTGCCACGCCGCTGAACGCCGATCCGTTGGGCGGCCGGAGCACCTGCGGGCGCCCGATGTTTCACTTCGGAGGAAGCCAAAGGATGCGCTTCACAGCAACTATCGTCGCGCTCACGTGCTTCGCTGCACCCGCTTCGTCATTGGCCCAGACATCCACCTTCGATGCCAACCTCGAGGGCTGGAGCGGGACGGCGCCAGGCCTCGCATGGACGGGGGCAGACGGCAATCCGCCGGGAGCACTCTCTTTCTCCGATGCGACGAGCGACGGCAGCTTCGCCATTGCCCCGCCGGTCTTTCTGGGCGATTGGACGGACTTGGAAGGCGATGGACAGCTCTCCTACGAGTACAAGATCAACTCGGTAGGCGAAGACATCTCGGCGTTCCGACCCTACGAAGTTCGCATCTCGGGCCCCGGTGGCGAGGCGGCGTGGATCGGCCTCACGCCCTCAGGAACAACTGGTTGGGTTCAAAACGTTGCACCGATCGTCGAGAACTCCTGGACCGTCACCGCCGGTACCTGGAGTTCGCTCATCTCGAACGTCACGTCTCTTCAAGTCCGAGTCGAACATGTGAGCAACGCCGGGCCGGTCGGCGATTCGGGCGCCATGGATAATGTTTCACTAGCTGCGACCCCCCCGGCGGTGCCGATTCTCTCGCCACTGGGCATCGGAGTGCTCTCTGCATCTCTACTGGGTGTAGGAGCTTGGCGAGCCGGCCGCCCAACACGGCGCTGCAGCTGACGTGGCACAGCGCGTTTCAGTCAGGGTCCGGTAGCCTTCTGGCATCGGCCCTTGGGTGCATCGGCGACCGTCGGCGGCCTGTCTCACGCAGCTGAGCGCCCGATCCGTTGGGCTGCGGGACGCATCGCGGAGTTCACATGGAGAAGGTGAATCTCAACGAGAAGCTCGCGTTGTTCTCGGAGCACTGGAGCCCGAGAGTCGTCGGTGAGCTCACCGGTCAGCACGTGAAGCTCGTCAAGCTGCAAGGCGAGTTCGTCTGGCATCACCACCAGAATGAGGACGAGCTCTTCCTGGTGCTCCACGGAGCCTTGGCGATTCACCTCCGCAACCGGGTCGTCGACCTCAACGAGGGAGAGCTCTTCATCGTTCCCAGAGGAGTGGAGCACAAGCCCGTCGCTGAGCGCGAGACGCATGTGCTCCTGCTGGAGCCCGCGTCGACGCTCAACACAGGGAACGTGCGCAACGAACGTACGGTGGAC
>CAZQMY010000686.1:0-2471 GCA_964594405.1 uncultured Spirochaetaceae bacterium
GTCCGCTTTGCCTGGGACGACTGGACGCAGACCCTCTTCGAGCCGAGGCCCCGGAAGTGGAGCCGGGCTTCGACGGCGCCGCCCGCCAGACTTCGCGAGGTCTGGCGCGCCGAGAAGCTGGGATGGGCGGCCCGGCGCGCGGACGCTGCCCGCTCGCTGCCGGGCCGAAAGCGCTATGTGCTGCCCTGGTACGCGGAGGATCAGGAGTATGCGGTGGCGCGCGGGCTACACGCCGAGCTCTACGCCGAGATGCCCCTCGTCGACCTCGGCCGGCTCCATGACGAGGCGGTGCGCCATCCGCTGACGGGGCGTGCGCACCTCGCCAACGCGGCGGGCCTCGAAGCGTCCCTCGCGATCGGGCGCTGGCTCGAACGCAGCGGCCGGCGCTGAGTGCCGATCCGCGGCGCTCGGCCGACCGCTCCCTCGGGCGGGCCCGCGCCGATCTCGCCCGATGTCAGCAGTCGGATCGGCCAGAGCGACGTCGATCTGACGGAGCTGGAGCGCTCGTGGACCTTCGACGACGTCGAGACCCCGCCGGAGCAGGGCTGAGGGGCACGTCGTCCATGGAGCAGCCGATTCCCAGCGGGGTGACTTGTTACAGGGATTGCCGAGATATCGCGATATGTGTAATGTCTCGGCATGGCGTCGCCCTCCGCTCGGAGTCTGATCCTCGACCTGCTCTCGACCCTTCGCGGTCGAAGCATGCCCGTGTCGGCATTGATCGCCGCGGCCGAGCTCTTCGAGATCTCGCCCGGCAGCCTCCGCGTCGCTGTGGCCCGCCTCCTCTCTGCCGGCAAGATCGAACGCGACGATCGCGGCTCCTATCGACTCGGCGCAGAGGCCGATCCGGTCGATCGGCACGTGCGCAGCTGGGCGTCCCGGGAGCAGCTGCTGCGCGCCTGGGACGGGGGCTGGATCGGGGTGCAGCTCTCGGGGCACGCGCTCCGGGCGCGCGGCAAGTCCGCGCAGCAGATCGAGCGCGCCCTCGCGCTGCGCGGGTTCGAGCACCTGACCGAATCGCTGGTGCTTCGGCCGGACAACCTGCAGGGTGGCGCGCGCGTCCAGGAGACGACGCTTCGCGAGCTCGGCCTGGACGGCGAGAGCCTCGTCTTCGCGGTCCACGATCTTGCGCCCGAGGTCGACGGGCGCGCGCGGCGCCTCTGGGACGTGCAGGCCCTGGGCCTCGCCTATGCGCGCTCGCGCGAGCGGCTCGAGCGCAGCGAGGCCGAGATCGCTCGGATGGACGAGGGCTCGGCCATGGTCGAGAGCTTCCTGCTGGGCGGCGAGGTGCTTCGCCTCCTGGTCCTCGATCCCCTGCTGCCCGAGGAGATCCAGCCCAGCCAGGCCCGCGCCCGGCTCGTCGAGACCATGCGTCGCTACGACGAGCTCGGCCGCCGGCACTGGGCCGCCTTCATGGTTCGCCATGGCGCACCTTCACTCGGAGCGCCCAACGCGTCGCGGGACGCCTCCGGCCTCCGCGAGACCGACGATTTCGAAGCCCCGACCGACACCCGGCCGGGCCAACCCTGGAGTCTGCAATGAGCGCAGCCGAAACCGCCCCCGAAAGCCCTCTGGAGGAGTCCAGAGCCGCGCGCAAGAGCTGGCGAGAAGCCATCACCCACGAGGAGATGATGGAGCTCCTCCGGCCCAACGACTGGCTGAGTGTCCGGACGCTCGCCGTCAATTGGGGGATCATCGCGGCCGCGTTCACGATGGTGGCGATCTGGCCGAATCCGCTGACGATCATCGCCGCGATCTTCATCATCGGCGCCCGTCAGCTCGGGCTCGCCGTGGTGATGCACGAGACCTCTCATCACACGCTCTTCACGAATCGAAAGCTCAACGACTTCATCGGGCAGTGGCTCGGCGCCTATCCGATCTGGGCCGACTGCGAGACCTACCGCCCCTATCACCTTCAGCACCACGCCCATACGGGCACCGATCGGGATCCCGACCTCGGCCTCGCGACCCCCTTCCCGATCACGAGGAAGAGCCTGCTCCGGAAGTTCTGGCGCGATCTCTCGGGTCAGACGGGGATCAAGTTCGCGCGCGGCTCCTACAAGCGGACCTTCGGGCGCTGGCGCAGCGACGCGAATGCGCGGCGGGCAGCGATCGGAGTGCTGGTCACGAATCTCGCGCTGCTCGGCATCCTGACACTGGCGGGTCATCCATGGCTCTACCTGCTCTGGGCCGTCGCCTATCTCACCACCAATACGCTCGTCACGCGCATCCGCGCGATCGGTGAGCACGCCATGGTGCCCGACTTCGGGGATCCCCTCAACAACACGCGCACCACCCTGGCCAGGCCCTGGGAGCGCTTCCTGATCGCGCCCAACGGCGTCAACTACCACCTCGAGCACCATCTGCTGATGACGGTGCCCCACTACAATCTGCCCAAGATGCACAAGCTGCTGAAGGAGCGCGGCGTGCTGGAGCGGGCCTGCGTCGAGGAGCGGGGGTATCCGGCAGTC
>CAZQMY010000687.1:0-2457 GCA_964594405.1 uncultured Spirochaetaceae bacterium
GGTTCGTCGAGCGCGAGATCCGCGCCTACCTCGACTGCGGCATCCTCGCGAACGGGTTCCTCCGCGTGCACTGCGACGACTGCGGCTGCGACCGCCTCGTCGCGTTCTCGTGCAAGGGGCGAGGCTTCTGCCCTTCGTGCGGCGGCCGGCGCATGGCGGACACGGCCGCTCACCTCGTCGAGCGGGTTCTGCCCGAGGTGCCCGTCCGCCAGTGGGTGTTCACGCTGCCATACCCGCTGCGGTTGCCTTGCGCCTGGAACGCGAAGCTGACGAGTGCCGTGCTGCGAGCCTTCCTGCGCAGCGTGTTTGCTGATCAGAGGCGCCGTGCAAAGCAGGTCCACGGCATTCGCAACGGGCGGTGTGCGGCGGTGACGTTCATCCAGCGCTTCGGATCGGCGCTCAACCTCACGCCGCACTTCCACAGCCTGGTGCTCGACGGAGTCTACGCAGGTCCCGCTCACTCCCCGGGGCCGTTCCTGCCGCTGCCGCCACCGGAGACGGAGGACGTGGCGCGCGTGATGGCCGGCACGGCGCGGCGCGTGATGCGGCTCGTCGAAGAACGTCGGCAGCGTGCTGGCCCCGGCGACGAGCCGGTGGAAGACGACCCCCTGCTCGCGACGTTGATGGCGGCCTCGATCCAGTCTCGCATTGCAACCGGCCCAGAGGCTGGCCAGCGTTGGCGACGGCTCGGCGACCGGGTCGAGCCGATCGACGAGGACGTCGCCGGGGAGCCTCCGACCCGCTGCGTACGCGAAGGCGGGATGAGCCTGCACGCCGACGTCGCAGTGCCCGCGCGAGACCGCAAGCGGCTGGAACGCCTGTGTCGCTACGTCGCTCGGCCACCGATCGCGATCGATCGGCTCGAGGCCCTACCCGATGGACGCCTGGCCTACCGATTGAAGACGCGCTGGCGCGACGGCACGACTCACGTACTGATGGAGCGCCACGAGCTGCTCGAGCGGCTCGCCCCACTGATCCCCTCGCCGCGAGCGCACCAGGTGCGGTATCACGGGCTGCTCGCGCCGTGCGCGAGCGGAAGAGATCGAGTCGTGCCGAGGCCGTTGAGTTCGTCTGCGGCTGGGGCGGTGGGACCGGCTGCGCTCGCGTGTCGTCGGCCCGAGCTGCTCGAAGGAGCGAATCGCCGGGACTGCTCCAACGAGCCGAGCAGCGCCGAATCACCACCATCCTCTGTGGACGCAGAGAGCCCGGGGCCATCCGGACTCCCCGCCGACCGAGCCCCGGCCAATGCGGCCGGCGCGGAGGCAGATCCCGGTCGCGCCGATGCGCCGCCGAAGCTGCCCGCGCGGCGCATCCCGTGGGCAGATCTCCTGCAGCGGGTCTTCGAGGCGGACGCCCTGTGCTGCCCGCGCTGCGGCGGACGCATGCGCGTGCTGGCCGCGATCACAGAGGCCGGCGTCGCGCGGCGGATCCTCGCCTGCTTGAACCTGCCGACGCGGGCTCCCCCGCTCGCGCGAAGCCGTCCCGATGGTCGGACGCTCGCCTGGGCGGCGCAAGAAGCCCCGAGCGCGGGCCAAGCCGATGCCATCTGGTCCGCGCTCGAGTTCGACCAAAGCACCCCGGCCGAGTGGGACGTCGGCGCCTGACGATGCCCTCCCACTCCGCCTCATCCCGACCCGTCGGGCACCCGTGCGTCCAACGATCGGCCGGCGGAGCGACGGCAGCCGCGCAGGCGCGCCGCGCTGGGCGGCGGCACGGCGCCGGGGCTTGAAATCGCCCCAGCGCGGGGCCGATCCCCCCCCAGATCGCTACTTGACATAGCATCGAGTTATCGGACCTCGGATCGAAAACGCAGCTTCTTCTTCCTAGCCACTCCAGGCGGAGCTATTCTGGGGCGCGCCGATCACCGAGCAGGTCACGACGCTCGACCCGACGCAGGATGCGGGCGTTCATATGCGGATTCGGTTGGGGTTCTTCTGAATGGATGGTCACGGCCCGACTCGATCTCGATTGCGCCCACGATGCCGACGTCTCTTCGCGGCCACACCTGCGTTCGTGCTGGCCGCGGGATCGCTCCTCCTCGTCGAGGCCGGAGATACAGACGCACAGGAGGCCTATTCCGAGATCCATACCGACGGGAGCGTCGGGGAGGGCGGCCCGAAGGCGGTGCCGCTCGTTGATGGCGACTACACGATCCACGAGGGCTTCGGCGAGGCCTTCTCCGACGGAGACTCGACGAGTCTCTTCTACAGCTTCGGCCGCTTCGACGTCCCGGCGTCGACCCGGGCGCTCTTCACGGTGAGCGATGGCGGCACGGTCACTCCGGCCTCCGTCCAGAACGTGATCGCTCGGGTGACCGCGGAGATTTCGGACATCGACGGCACGCTCGCTTCGGACCTCCCGAACGCGAACGTCTTCTTGCTGAACCCGTACGGGATCGTCATCGGGCCGACAGCGAGCGTCGACGTGATGGGCTCACTGCATCTCTCGACGGCGGAC
>CAZQMY010000688.1:0-2453 GCA_964594405.1 uncultured Spirochaetaceae bacterium
GAACCTAGGGATTAAGAGTCCCTTGCTCTGCCAATTGAGCTACGCGCCCGGGAGGACCTTAGCCGGCCTGCAGTCGGTGGCAAGGCCCGCGACGCCGATTCAGCCTTCGTGGGAGGGGTGACGGGGCGCTGCGACACCGAAGCCCCCGCCCCCAGGCGTCTCGATCCGCAAGCCTTCGCCAGCATCGAGCTGGAGCGAGCAACGGCCCGGCATCACCTCTTCATCGAGGGCGCAGTCGAGCGGGTCGGTCGTCGCGTCGGATCGACCACGTCGGAGAGCGATGTTGCGACCGGCCGCGGCGGAATCGGCCCCGCCGACGCCCCAGGGCGCGACGGCACGTCGCTCGGTCAGCAGCGTGGCGGTGACCGGCTCGAGGAAGCGGTACTGACGGACGAGGCCATCACCCCCGCGATGCGCCCCGGCACCCCCGGAGCCGGCGCGAATCGCAAAGCGCTCGAGGAGGACGGGATAGCGCGACTCGAGGACCTCGGCGTCCGTGATGCGCGTATTGGTCATGTGCGTGTGGACGCCCGAAGCTCCGTCGAACCCCGGCCCGGCGCCCGCGCCCCCGCCGATGGTCTCGTAGTAGCCGAAGTGCGCGTTGCCGAAGGTGACGTTGTTCATCGTCCCCTGGCTGGCGGCGACCAGGCCGAGCGCCCCGAGCAGGACGTCGACGACGCGCTGGCTCGTCTCGACGTTGCCGCCCACGACGGCCGAGCCTGGCGGAGGATCGAGGAGCGAGCCCTTCGGAATGAGGATCTCGACGGGCAGCAGGCAGCCGCCGTTGAGCGGGATGCGCTCGGCCACCAGCGAGCGGAGCACGTAGATCACCGCGGCGCGCACCACGGCGGGCGGCGCGTTGAGGTTGCCGGAGACGGCGGCGCCGGTCCCCGCGAAATCGATGCGCATGCGCTCGCCCGCCACCTCGAGGGTGGCGACGATCGGCGTGCCGTCGTCGAGCCGGTCGGCGAAGGCGTGGCGGCCGTCCGCCAGCGCGCCGATCTCGCGCGCCACCTTGGCGGCCGATGCAGCCTGCAGCTGTCGCATGGTCGTGAGGACGGCGGCGCGGCCCTCGCTCCGGACGAATTCGTGGAGCAGCGCCTCGCCCTTGCGATTGGCCGCCACCATCGCGATCAGGTCTGCGACGTTGTCGTCGGGGCGCCGCGCCGGGTAGCGCGCCCCCTCGAGCTTCGCGCGAACACCCGCCTCGTCGAAGCGGCCCGCCTGGACCAGGCGCTCACCGGCGAAGAGCACGCCCTCCTCCTCGAGGCTGCTCGAGTCGGGCGGCATCGAGCCGGGCGTGATGCCGCCGAGGTCCGCGTGATGCCCCCGACTGGCGACGAAGAAGTCCGGCGGATCCCCCGCACCCGCGCCCTCCGCGAAGACCGGCGTCACCACCGTCACGTCCGGCAGGTGTGATCCGCCGCCGTAGGGGTCGTTGCTCATCAGCACGTCGCCGGGCGCGAGGTCCTGGAAGCGCGCGGAGAGCGCCTCGACCGTCGCCCCCATGGCGCCGAGGTGCACGGGGATGTGGGGGGCGTTGGCGACCAGTCCGCCCTCGGCGTCGAAGACCGCGCAGGAGTAGTCGAGCCGATCCTTGATGTTCGTCGACACCGCAGTGTTTCGCAGCACGGCACCCATCTGCTCGGCCATGCTCATGAAGCGGTTGCCGAAGACCTCGAGGCGCACGGGATCCGCGACGCTCAGGTCGGCCCTGGGCCCATGGACGCGCGCCCGCTCGCCGCCGACATCCTCCAGGATCAGCACCCCCTCGGCGTCCACGCGCAGCACGAAGCCCGGATCGAGCACCACCGTGCCGGTCTGCTCGAGGATCACCGCTGGCCCCTCGAGCCGTGCCCCTGCGCCCAGCACCTCCCGCTCCAGGATCGGGGTCGGGACGCGGCCGAGTCCGTCGAAGTAGACGGCGTCGTGTCGGATCGGCTCGGCGTGCGCGCCGGCAAGCGGGGCCGGCATGGCCGGCGCAGCCGAGTCGGCCTGGCCGGTGGCGATGGCGTGCACCCTCGCCGTCACGATCTCGATGGCGCGATCGCTGCGCTCGTAGCCGAAGCGAGCGCGATGCTCGGCGGCGAAGGCCGAAGGCCAGTCGAAGTGTGCGCCCGGGGCCGCGTCCTCGCGGACCGCCAACGTGGCGTCGGTCCCCTCGTAGCGCAGATCGAGCCAACGCTCGCAGCGGATCGCCTCCGCCCTCGCCCCCTCCGCCCGCAGCGTCTCACGACCCTTCGCCTCGAGCTCTCGAAGCATCGCCTCCACCGCGTCGGGCAGCGGCGCGCGGCCCTCCGGCAAGGGCCGTCGACCCGCATCGCGCTGCTCGTCCCAGCTGATGTCCGCCACGCCGATGCCGAAGGCCGAGAGCAGCCCCGCGTAGGGATGCAGCAGCACCGTCTTGATGCAGAGCTGCCTCGCGCTCGCGCAGACGTGCTGGCCCCCGGAGC
>CAZQMY010000689.1:0-2449 GCA_964594405.1 uncultured Spirochaetaceae bacterium
GGAGCGGTTGGCGCCGACGATGGGCAGCACGATCGCCATCATCAGGCCGACCACCACCACCACCGCCATGATCTCGATCAGCGTGAAGCCCCTCTGCCGGCGTGTCCCCACGGCCTACTCCCCTTCTCGCGAGGTGTCCCAGTTGCCGATGTCTCCGTCGATGCCCTCGCCCCCTTCCTGACCATCGGCACCGAGAGACCAGAGGTCGAACGCGTGACTGTTGCGGGTGCCCGGGCTCTCGTACTGGAAGGGCTCGCCCCAGGGATCGAGCAGCTCATCGGCCTTGCGGAGATAGCCACCAGGCGGGTAGTTGCGCGGCTCGGGATTGCCCGAGGGCTTGTTCACCAGCGCATCCAGCCCCTGGGCCGAGCTGGGATAGCGACCGTTGTCCATGCGATAGAACTCGAGCTGCCCCTCGAGCTTGGTGATCTGCGCCTTGGCGGTGTTCACCCGCGCCTTGTCCATCTGGTTCTTGACGTTGACGCCGACCACGGCCATCAGCATGGCCATGATCACGACGACCGCCATGATCTCGATCAGGGTGAAGCCGCGCGCTCGGCGCTCGGAGGTGCGGGCGGCGGAGGCGCGTCGGGGAGATGAATCGGGGCTCATTGGAATTCCTCGGGCTCGGGTGGATGTCCTGGGCCGCGTCCGGCGGCGGATTCGTGGGTGGCTACTGAAGTGAATTGGTGATGTCGAGGAGAGGCGAGAGGGTGGCCATGACGATGAAGAGCACTACGCCGACCATGACCAGGATCAGAAGGGGCTCGAGCAGCGAGGTGAATCGGGTGATCGTCGCCTCCACCTGCTCGTCGTAGGTATCCGCCACCTTGCCGAGCATCCCCTCGAGCTCGCCGCTGCGCTCGCCCACCTCGATCATGGTGATGACCATGGGCGGGAACTGACCGCTCGCCTTGAGCGGGGCCGCCAGCGAGGCCCCTTCGAGGATGTTGGTGCGCGCCTCTTCGATCACCTCTCTGATCACGATGTTGCCGGCCACGTGCTTGGCGATGTCGAGGGATTGGATGATGTTGACGCCGCTGCTGAGCAGAGAGGAGAGTGTTCGGGAGAAGCGCGCGATGGCCACGACCCGCGCGACCCGCCCGATGATGGGGAGCCTCAGGGTCGCGCGGTCGGCGAACGCCGAGCCCTTCTCGGTCTTCGCCAGGCTATAGAGTCCGAGGATCGAGACGACGGTGCCCGGCAGCAGCACCGCCCACCAGGCGCGCACGAAGTCGGATGTATCGATGATCACCTGCGTGATGAAGGGCAGGTCGGCGTCGAGGGATTCGAGGAGGCTCGTGATCTGGGGGAGCACGACGGTCACGAGGACGACCACCACGAGGCCGGTGAAGCCGAGCATGGCGGCGGGATAGACCATGATCGAGGTGATTCGGGAGGAGAGGCGGACGGAGTCCTCGAGGTGGTCGGCGATCCGGTCGAGCACGCGATCCAGCGCGCCGCCCGCCTCGCCGGCCCGGATCATGCTGAGGTAGAGATTGTCGAACTTGCCGGTGCCGACCAGCGCGTCGGCCAGCGAAGAGCCTTCATTGACCTTGTCTCGCACCTCGGAGAAGACGCTCTTGAGCGTCTGGTGCTCGATCTGCTGCACCAGGGCGGAGAGCGACTCCACCAGGGGGATACCCGCGCCGGTGAGCGTGGCGAGCTGCCGTGTGGCGATGGCCAGCTCGGCCGTGGGGATGCGGCGGGGCAGGCGGATCTCCATGGACAGCCCGCGGCCGCTGTCTTCCTTCGCGGTGCCCTTCGTGGCTTCGGCGATGTCCGTGAGGAAGACGCCGTCCATGCGCATCTTCGTCCGCGCGGCACGCAGGCTCTCGGCGCTCACGGTCCCCTTGAGCGACTTCCCCGAGTTGGAGACCCCTTTGTATGCGTAGACCGGCAACTCTTCCTGACCTCTCCTGACCTATTGCCCCTCGGCCCGATTCATTCGGGGCGCTGGCTGCCCTGCCGGCGCATGGCGCCTGGAAGCGGCGACCATCGATGCGCCCGGCCGACGTCCACGGGGCTCGACGTCGGCAGACGAGCGCTCGGGCCCGTTGGGAGTCCGAGGATCAGATCTGCGCAACGGTTCCCTCCTCCTCGGTGGCGCGCATCACCTCCGCCACCGACGTGATGCCGGCCAGGACCTTGCGCGCCCCGTCGGCTCGCAGGGTGCCCATGCCCTGACTCATCGCCTCCTTCTTGATCGTCTTGGAGTCGATGCTGCCCGTGATCATGTTTCGCAGCTTGTCGTCGACGATCATGATCTCGAAGATGCCGGCTCGGCCCCGGTAGCCCGTATGGCTGCACGCGTCGCAGCCGCGGCCGCGATAGAGCGTCACGGGCCGGTCTGCTGCCGCGCGCACGCCGATCTCCTGCAGCTCGACGTCCGAGGCGACGTAGGCCTCGCGGCAATCGGGGCGGAGCACGCGCACCAGCCGCTGGGCGC
>CAZQMY010000690.1:0-2447 GCA_964594405.1 uncultured Spirochaetaceae bacterium
GGAGTCGAAACATATACCCTCCTGGTAGCGTTGGGGATAGCTCAGGTGACAGTCACTGAACGGGAACTGCGGCGCCAGACCGTTGATGTCGGTTCCGAGGCCGATGAGCCCAGAGGGATCATCGCCGAGGTCGACGGGGTATTCTGGGCCGCAAGCGTCGGGCTGGGAGTCACGAGAGCGCAAGCCTTCTTTCAAGATGGCCAAGTCTTCTCGGTATTCGTCGACCCAGAGCTCGACGGGATCGAGGATCCCTTCGACCGTGATCTCTTCGATACCGATCGCGTCGGATTCGAGGTCCCGAACGTTGAGTGCGAGTTGAATGCCACAGATCGCCTTGGGATCGGCGACTTGGATATATCGGGAGAAGACGTTGCCCTCTGGCCAAGCGGAACCTCTCAGGAAGCTGTGCCAACCGTGCGGGCAGGCCTCGGTATCAGACTCGGGCACGCTCCAGTCCATACTTGGACAGGAGTCGTCGCTCCCGTGAGTGAGCAGAGCGAAACAGAGCTCGGTGCCCAGCGAGAATGCGCTTGCGCCGCGGAGACTGCCGAGGTCATGGCCTGATTCGAGGCGCACGTGCACGTGGGGCGACAGCTTCAGGTCTTCGGTCTTCACTTTGGATCGGGCTGGCCGCGACCTGACGAGGAAACGACTCCTGCCGCCGGTGAAACTTGCGACGTGGATACCGGGCCACGTGAATGGGGTCTCACCGATCGGCTCCAACGTGACCGAGAGATCTCGGATGCTTACAGTTTCCGCGGCCTTACATGTCTCGAGGTTGAGAAAAGCCACCTCGATCGCTTGTAGGTCTCCGACCTTCAAGCTCGACGTCCGTGACTCGTCGTCGGGCTCCGTGCAGGTACCCGTACCGGAGCAGGACGTCTCGAGGCAGATCGTGATCGTACCACCTTTAGTACCGCCACATCCCAGGTAGTTCTTCCCGTTCTTGTCGATCGCGCGAACGTAGAAGTGGTCGCTACCATCGTAGTCAGATTCGAATGCGACGCGAATCTCCGAGAGGTCGTTTCCGAGCCTTGGGTCATCGAGCTCCTCGAGCAGGTCGTGGTGAGTGAAGGGGCTGGCGGAAGCGAATACCTCGCTCTGGTCATGACTGGCTATCCACGCCGGAGCGCCTCTGAATCCGACGAGGGCGATCGGGCGACTCTCGTCCGTCGACTGCGGGTGCTTAGCCTTTCCTTCCGACCCCAGCCCGATGACACCGCCCAGGCGTGCGAGCTTCACGGCCTGGCTGCGCGTGATGGCTCGCTCGGAGTCACCCCCGACATCCGGCCGAATCTGGCCGTGCGAGAACATCACGGGAACATCGTATCGCTCGGCGAGCTGCAAGGTGTCTTCGACCGAGTTGTGACCCATGTGGGCCACGTCGACCAAGACGCCCAACTCGAATAGCCGCGTGATGTAGCCGGAGTCTCGCAAGCCGACGGCGTTTCGATGCCCGACACCCGTCGGAATGCCCGACAGCTGACACACGGGATCTTCGGTCCACTGTAGTTCTCGGTATTCCTCGAGAGGCAGGTCGACCGGCCCGATCCCAGGGCCAATCGGGGCGATCGTGCGAGGTCGACCGAGGCGGAACGACAACTCCGGAGCCGCTTCCGGCCTGGGGAACCGCTCCTCGCTCGTGAACGCCTTGCTCAGGCGTGAGCTGTGGGTCGCGAAGAGGTCGCTGAACAGAGCCGAGCCACCGACATGGTTGTCGCCCAGATGGATCGGGATGACGTGGCGGACACCGTGGTCGCGGACGAGCAGCTCGACGTCCTCGATGGTCAGCGCATCCATTTCGAGCGAGAGGATCACGGCCATCTTCCCGTCCTCGATGATTGAACGTGCTTGATCCGGGGTCGTAGCCAACGCCATCCAATCGGCGTTTTCTGCGAGTTGTCTTTCGATGAACTCGATCTGCTCCAGCGCGTCCGCGAGCTCCTGCTCGAAGCTGGGAAACCCAATCTCCTCGAAGCTCTCGATACCGAGAAGGGCGTCGAGGGTATGGTTGTTGGTGACGGAGGCCAGCATCAGCCGAAGGCCCCCGCGGTACGCACGCCGGATCGCGTGAATCTGCATGCCTTGGTGGAAGATATCTCGGCCGTGGGGCCAGCTCACGAGCCTCTCGTCGAACTGGTCGACGTCGAGCCAACCCCCTGGGCCGTGGGGGTAGTTGGAGTTCTCGATCACGAGGGGGAGAATGATATCTCTCGTCGCTCGGATGACCTGGTCTCGTGACGAGCCGAGATGTGTCGTCGGGTCGCAGGCTTGAATGGCCGGGATACGGTCTTCGACGAAACCCGCCTGTAGTCGACCCGGGAGTCCCCACAAGAAGCCGTTGGCGCCGTTCTCTTCTCCGAGTCCGAGGCGCCCAGCCGGGTGGGCGTGGAGATCGACGACGCCCCAAACTCCGGCGTCGGTCTTCAACGTCTGCGTCGGCGCAG
>CAZQMY010000691.1:0-2444 GCA_964594405.1 uncultured Spirochaetaceae bacterium
TATCTCCTGCTGAGTGCGCGACCGGGATGACCGCGCCATTCAACAGGTGAATCGAGCCAACACGCGCGATCGGAGCAGCTGGGCGAGAAATAAGCCGTGTGGGCGCGTCCGGGGACCGTGGCCCCGACGCGCCCGCAGCGGCGGGGCCAACCAGGGTCGCGATGCTCGCGAAACGCCTGTGGCGGCTGCGTCTCGCGCAATCCCTCTCGGCGCGTTTCTTCTATACGGCGCGGAGGCTTCCCGGGACGATGGTTGACCACCCCCATCGGGACGTTCGGAGGTGTGCTCATCGACGTCAGCCGAACGAAGCCGACTCTGGCGTCCATCGAGGCGATCCGACGACGGCATCCCAAACCCCGCGGAGAAGCTGGTGCTCTCCGAACCGGGTCGACGCGTGCTGCGTGAGCAGCCACGCCTGGATCTCATCGATCAGTGGAGCGGACTTCAGCCGCCGAAGCTCGGCCAGAGCATCGGGGTCGCCGCCGGCATCCTTCTCGATGGCATAGAGGCGGCCGATCAGGTCGAGGATCTCACCGGCCACCGGGTAGTTCGCCTCCGCGGCCACGAACTTGCGCCTGGCATGGCTCCAGCAGTTGGCCAGCACCAGCTGGCCAGCAACCTCACGCCTGTTGCGGTCCTTCACGTACGCGGGATACGAGGCATAGCCATCGCACATCACCACGCCCTGGTAGTCGCCGAGCAGCCTCCCGATCTGTTCCGAGCCGCGCGATGGGGCGATCTCGTAGTACACGGCATCCGGGCACGAGAGGCTCCATGCCCACCACTTTTTCGTCCTGCCCTTGCCCAGCAGCGGCCACGACGTCTCGTCCATGCCAACGACATCGTGACCGAGGATGTAGTCCCGCGTTGCCCGGTAGCAGGGCAGCAGGTGGCGTGAGAGCGCCAGCGTCTGGTCCCAGAGCGTCTGTGAGGTGACCTCCAGGCCCTGGCGCTTCATCTGCCGGACCTGACGCGCCAGCGGAACGTGGTCCTCGAACTTGTCGCTGGCGACGCTGGCCGCGAAGCCCAACGAGTAGCGACCGCCAGCGACCGGCCTGGGGGTGCCGAGCGCCGTCTCCACGCACTCGCCGCAGGCGCATACGTACTTCTGCCGCTTCTCCCTGACGATGTGGAAGCTGCGCGCCACCACATCGACTACGTCGGCCGTCTCGAACTGCCCGACCATCTCCGAGAGCGTGCCACCGCACTTCGGGCAGGCGCGGTCGGCGTCGTCCAGCTCACAGACCTGCTCCACCACCGGGAGCTCGGGCTGAGGTGTCGGCCCGTGTCCCTTCTGCGGGGCACGCGTAGCCGCTTCGCCCGGCCCCGGCTGCCCCTGCCCCCGCTTCTCCGAAGACGTGCCGAAGAGAGCCTGGTTGCGCTGTGCGAGCTGCTCGCGCAACTGATCGAGCTCGAGCTGCAGCTGATCCGCTTCCTCACCCGTTGCCTGGGCCAGCTGCTGGACGAGCCCCTGAAGCCTTCGATGCAGCCGGTCGTTCTCGGCCATCAGCAGCTGCGCCACCTGACGGAGACGCTCGATGTCGGTTTCTTTGGAGACGTCGATCACGTCTCGCAATGAATCATGCGAAGGATTGCTTGGCAAGAGGGCGCGGCTTGATCTCCTCGGGCGAATGACGGAAGCGGGTCACCACTTCACTACCTTCGAGCAAGAGCGCAAGCTCGCTCATCGAGAGCTCGACGCCCTCGGGTCTGCGCGGTGCGTCCCACAGGCAGGCGAAGCGGCCCTCTTCGAGCCGCTTCATGTAGATGCACAGCCCCGTGCCATCCCACACCAGGACCTTGGCTCTGGTGCGCGCTCTGTTGACGAAGAGGAAACAGTCGCCGGAGAGGGGGTCTCGGCCCAGCTCCTGAGTCACCATGCCGAACAGGCCATCGAAACCTTTGCGAAGATCGGCAGGCGCCGCGTAGGCGAAGACCCGGAGGCTTCGAGTGGACCCGATCATCGCAGCGCCTTCAGCACGCGTACGGCCTCGTCGAGGCCAAGACCCTCGAGCCGCTCGCCGCCAGCGGTGACGATGACCAGCGGACCAGTGGGCGCGAGCTCCTGGTCGGAGACGACCACGGGCTGAAGCTTGACGGAGGGTGCGGCGGCCTTGCTCCAGCGCTGCACCACCGTGGGTGAGAGCCCGAGCTGCTCGCCGATCCTCTGCCACGATGCACCGCCGCTCCGAGCCTGGCGAGCATACGCGAGCACCACCGCGCGGACATCATCGGGGATGCGAGTCGTGCGACCTCGAGCACCCAGCTTGGACAGTGCGCGACGAGCTGTGGTCAACGTGTTCGGCATGGTGGCGGCCTCCTGGCTGGTTCAGGGAGGAGGCTGCCGGCCATGTCGATGATGGGCTACCCGGGGTGGGGCGAGCATTTACACTATACCAGGCCAAGTACGAGAGCGGCGAAGAACTCCCGACTTGGCCGACCCC
>CAZQMY010000692.1:0-2435 GCA_964594405.1 uncultured Spirochaetaceae bacterium
CCGGCCATGCCGTAAATGCAGACGATGGAATCCCGCGACCTCGCGGCGTGGTGAACCGCTAGCTGTTGCTCTCCAGAGAGAGACGGGTCCCCGTCCAATGCGTGATCGAGCGACCGGTAGCTAACCGGCCGCATGGTGGCCCTGCCCTCTTTCGCCCGCGAAATAAGCGCAGTTTCCAGGTCGAGCATCTCGTGCGTGGTGAAGTGCGCCTCGCCACGGACCTCGGCCAGGCGAACGATGGTGTCTCTATCTTCGAGAAGCTCATCGCAGGCTTCTCGAAGCTTCATTGCACCGACGCCAGAGGCTTGGCCTTGCTCGGCTACGGCTCGCAGGAGCGCGCGCGCTGGAAAGTGGCTCGCACCGTGAGTGATGGTCGCAACGGCTTCGCGCGCCGCTCCCCGCGGGTTAAAACTGGTCTCCGGGAGCGAACCGTTCTGGAGGCGCTCGACTTCGGGAGCGGAGAATCCGTGGCTTTGCCCCAGCTTCTGCCAGGACTCAAAAAGCTCCCCTCTCGCAGGACAGTCCTTCGCTTCTCGAGTGTCGAGCGCGGCGACTTTGGCGGCCTTGGCGCTGTGAGCACCGTAGAGGTCGAGCTGGTCGAGCACATCCTTTCGGCGCTTCGAGAACTCGTCAATGAGTGACGGCGATACACCGTCGACTTCGAACCAGGTCTCCTTGGCGACCGTCGAGAATCCGAGTTCCCGAAGCTCTTTAGCTAGCTCAGCGCGGTAAAGAGCACCCGCCGTCATTTTTGAGCGGAATAGCTCGCGCGAGCTGATGGCGTTGACGCCGTCTTGGTGAGCGCCAAGATTGAAACAGATGACGTGGGTATGAAGCTGCGGATCGAGAGCTCGAGAGGTGCCGTGCTCAAAGGCGGCCATTACTAGTCCGCAGGAGCGAAGGTCGCCGCCTTTCCCCACCCGGGCAAAGGCTGCTTCGTCCTCGAGATACGAGAGGGCGGCGTAGACTGCGGACTTCTGGGCCTCCTGAATCCGGGCCCGTAAATCAGGCGCTCCTTGGCTCCAAATGGTGGAAACCGATTTCGGGGCGGAGAATGTGAGGTCCCAGCCCGCCTGACGATTTTCGCGTCCAGCGTTCTGGACGAGCTTCGCCCCTCCGTCTGGAGCGTTGCCGGCGAAGAGATTTCGAAACTCGTCTCGCTCCACCAAGCCGGAGAGGCCGAGTTTCTCGGCACCGGAGCCAAGCCAAATGCCCGGGGGCTCGCCACCAGCGAGGTAGTAATCCTCTTTGGCAAGGTCGAGATAATACGCTCCCTGGCCGGAGCTCATCGGCGGGGAGATCGACAGCACGGCTCAGAGGTGGTCCCGCAGGATCTCCTGCACCCACGCCAATACTTCGTCAGGAGTCGCTTTCTGCCCTGCGGCGGTCAGAAGAAGAATCGCCTCGACGGCAGCCGCGAGGTCTCTTCGAAGCTCTGTGACCTGCTGCTTCGTGAGCCGGAGGCTGTGGTCCTGGCCGGCAATTTGGCGCGCAAGGAGGGCAATGTCGCTCTCGAAGCCGAGGTCCTTCCGGATGAGCCGCCGCAGGTAGTCGCTGACGGTGGGGGCACCAAGCTCCTTGATTCGCCGCTCGACCGCCTCATGAGTGGCGACATCGACCTTGACGCTCAGCTGGCGAAGGGGAGCGTCAGCCATGGCAGCGAAGAGTCCCGGGAAAACCGGAAAAGGGACCACAGTCCAAAGAGTTACGCGTCAGAGGCTCGAGCCGGTATTCCGCCGGTATTCGCCTAACGCCCTGCCCCGCAATAGCTTTTCCAACTCCAGCGTGCTGCATCCGGTGTGGCCATTTTCATGTCGAGTCGGGAGCCCCCGGCCGCCCGCCTCAAGACCGCTTCGGGGCTAGAACCTTGCGCTCGGGTCCTGGCTTTGACCCTGCGCGGCCTCTTTGATGGAGTCAAGAATCTCGTCCAGAGATGCGCGCTCTTTCGAGGCGATACCTTGGTCGCTAGGGGAGATGTCGTCTCCGCGCTGCTCCGTTAGCACGCGATCGTCCAGCTCTTCGGAAGCCTCGTACCGCTCCGAGACGGCGTCCTGGCTCTCCATCGACGGGCCCTCGGTGACCTTCGTATCGGCGTCGTCTATCGCGGAGTCTGCGTGCTGCTCAACGTCGAACTCCTCATCGAGCTGGCGCATGATCTCAGACTCATCGGGGTGCAAGCTGGACTCGTACGCGATGCGGTCCGGCTGGGGCCCATCCGCAATAAGCGCCTGAATCTCGGCTCTCTGGTCGGGGGACAGGCGATCCTCGCCTTCGGCGATGAAGGAGGCGTTCTCTAGTGGATTGGGGTCGTCATGGACCCCCTCCGATTCCTCCGACGATAACCGCACTCTGGGCCCCTCGGTTGCGTGACTCTCTTCGTAGCCCGGATGCGTTGAACGCTTCGAGCTGGATCGCCGAGGCCTTGCGGAAGTCCT
>CAZQMY010000693.1:0-2420 GCA_964594405.1 uncultured Spirochaetaceae bacterium
CGCCGATCCCTGCGAGTGGCCGGAGCGGCCGCCTGGCTCTTGGCGCAGGCCTCCTCGGAGCGGGTTCGCTCACGCTTCGCGCGCGCGGACTCTGAGACCTCGATACGCCAAGCGATTTCAAACAGGACGGCGACCCCAGATACTGGGTGTCGAAGTAGTAGGCGGAGCGGATCGTCCGAAGAGCGAGACCGCGCGGGCGCCTAGTACTCCTCCGGAAGTAGCACGCAGGTCGACGACCGGTCGGCTTCGGTGATGATCCAGATCTTCTTCCCGGCCTCTGTGACATTGACCGAGAAGAGCCGAGCTCCGCTCTTGAGAGCCTCGTCGTTGGCGGCCGCATCCTGGTCGCAGACGACGCCCCAATCACCGCGCGCGTGCTGTACCAGAGCCTCCGCGATGTCGGCTTGGTCGAGTTGCTCGATCGCGAGCGGCGTCGCAACAACGGTACCGAGAGAGAAAAGCGGTTCGTGTCGATTCATGGCGTCCTCCAGTCGATGGTTTCAACGGAGGCTGGCCAGGCACCGGGAAGAGCGCGGTCCAGGTGGAGCCGAAGGTCTACCTTGACCGCAGAAGCGACACCCGGTGCGAGCGTTGCCGGAGTGAAGCCATTAAGGAAGGCGCCCGATCGGCAGCGAAGTGCGACAGCACATCGGGCTCGAGCGGCTTGCGAGCCGGCGCTGCTCTCAGAGCATCTCGACGATGACGACTCGCCGGTCTCCGATGGCAAGCTCGGTGACTGAACACTGCGGGCTCTCGAGAAATCGCTCGGCGTCGAAGTAGAGGCCGTCGGGGTGTGCTCCGGATTCCCAGAGCCGATACGCGTCCGGCCAGTAGAGCTCAAAGAGCGCGTGCGCGGCCTCGGAGCGGGCATCGATGAAGCTCGTGTCCTCGAAGGCGTGAAAGGCGTGCTCGTCGAGAAGCTCCGCGCTGATCTCTGAGAGCGCGTAGCCCTGCTGCGCCAGGACGACAGCACAAAGGAGCTGCTGCTCGTCGAGTTCGCTGAAGAGCTGATCGAGGGCCAGCAGCTCTCCGGGCGAGACGGTTCTTGCGTGAGCGAAGAACGCGGCGACGAGAGGATTGTCGCCCGATGGCCAGAACTCGGCCTCCTGGGGGAAGGCGAGCACCTCCTCGGCTGAGAGAAGCCTGGATACGGCGCATTGGGTGGTGAAGCAGAAGCCCTCGAAGCTGCCGAGGTCGTTTTCGAGGCGGGGCGATTTCGTTTTCATGGGTTCCTCCATTGAGATGCTTTCAACGGAGGCGGCCGAGGCGACGGGCGGAGCGCGGTCCAGGTGGAGCCGAAGGACTACCTTGACCGCAGGAGCGACGCCCGGCGCAAGCATGGCCGGCATGAAAGCAGCGAGGGAGAGAGCGCCATGAGCAACGCCGTCCGATTCACGCGTTGCCCGGCCTGTCGCGGTCTGATGCCCGTAGTCGATCGCTGCCGACTCTCGGGCGCCTTGGTCGAGGAGGACGAGAAGGGTCAGAACTCGACCGGGCCTAAGTCCCGAAAGGACTCCCGCAAATAGAGCTTCTGCTCCTCGAGGCTCATCCCAGGCGGGAAGGAGCCGTAGACAAGCGGCCGGGTCTCGCCTTTGCAGGCGCGTGCGCGTAGCCGTTCGTGGACGGCCTCGAGCGTCCGGTCGGGAAGCTCAACTGCAATGGGCGAGAGAATGGTGTCACCGTCGACATGCGCGCGATAGAGCGCGTCGTAGGGTGGAAACCAGACGAGCCCAACGCTTCGCCCAGTGCAGTCCCAGAGCCGCCCGGTGTCGAGCTCACAGATGATGAGGGGAGCGTTCTCTCGCTCCACTTGGCCTCTCTCCACCGCTCCGGTCATCGCCTGCCTATCTCTCCTTGCGTTCCGACGCGTCTTGCTCAGCAGGCCTTGACGAAGCGCGGTCCCCCGTCGCGTCATCCTGCGGCGGAGTCTCTTTCTCTGAAGTCTTCCTTCGACAGCGGTCGATGAGGTCGCGAAACTCAGGCGCCTGAAGACCTCGGAACTCCTCCCAGACAGAAGCCGCAATCGGTGCCGAGAAGAAGCGCTCGATGTCCTTCTCGAGGCCCCAGATGGGCCTAAGCACCCCGAGCCGCGTTGCCTCAACGACGCTCTGGAGGTGAAGAGCTACGAGCAGCACAAAAAGGCGCTCCGCGTGGGAGACAGGCGCGTCGTCGAGGTCGACGTCCGGCTCGGCCACCCGCGCAAGCTCTGGCCGCGAGAGCGCTTCGAGCCAGAGCTCTCGATGGGATTGGGTCACTCGAATGAGAGAATCGACCTGCTGGGAGCGATGCTGCTTGTAGGCCAGCCAGGCCGAGAGCAGAAGGCTCAGAATGATTCCGATCGTCTGGACGAGGTCGAAGAGTGCATGGGATGCAACGCCTGGGCTCATTCGCTCCTTAGAAAGACAAGGAGGACGGGGACC
>CAZQMY010000694.1:0-2419 GCA_964594405.1 uncultured Spirochaetaceae bacterium
ACAACTGAGGCGCCGCTCGATCGGCCGGGCATCGAGCCCGAGCGTCCTCCCGGCGAGGATCTCCGCGGGATCGCGGCGCGTCTCGCCGCGCTCGAGCAGCAGCTTGCCCCGACCGCGGAGTCAAGCGCCGCGAGCACGCCCGCGCCGGCGTCCCGACCTGCGTCGCCCCCCTCAGCGCCCGCACGAAGCGACGAAGACGTTCGCACCTTGCTGCGCGACCAGGTCGGCTCCGGGTGGTACGACGCCGAAGTGGGACGCCTCGAGGACCGGATCGAATCGGCGGTGCTCGCGTTCGGCGGAGAGAGCGAGCTCGAAGCCCTCGATTGCACGTCGACCGGCTGCCAGCTCACGGTGCTCGTCGAGCCCGTACATGGCGACGCGCTTCAGACGGATCTCGGCACGCTGGAAGGACTCGAGGGTCGTATCCTATACACTTTCGAGCACACTCTGGAGGATGGCCGGATTCTGGCCGAGGTGTTCGCGGCGGACGGGGGCACTCGATAGGTGAACGGGTCGCCGGCGTGCGGCGGCCGAGAGACTTCCGGAGTCGATTCGGCCGACCATCGGGGCCAACGAACCCTTCTCGGACGCCGCTCCCATCTCCGATAGGGTCGACGGCGATGCCGGCGCCGCGCTCCATCGCCCGGCGCGCACCGCGTATCGCGATCGCACCACCGCCCTCCGTGCGGAGCTCGCGGAGGCGGAGAGATTCAACGACCTGTGCCGAGCGAAGAGCGTGCGCGTCGCGTCGGTCGAGCGTGACGAGAGCAGTCGGTTGCTCACGGCGTATTCGCGGACGACCGACCACACCCCCACAGCTTCGACGCGCCCTTCTTCATCAGCCGCCTAGTGCGCGATCTGTGTCATGTTGTAGCGAACGCGACACCCATAGAAACGAACGCCCGAATGACCACCACTCGTCGTCGGAGTCGCGAGATCCCAGTAGACCCTGATCGAGTAGTGGTAGCCGGCGTTGTTCACAGGATCGCCAATGCCCGAGACGCTAGTGTCCGAGGTGTAGTAGATCGTCGACGAGTTCCGGTCCGGCGGGTCCGAGATCGTCTCGGCCAACGTATACGACGTCGCCGACGTGATCGAAGCTGCGTACAGCTGGATTTCGAGGTCCTCGAGTTCGAGGTTCGAGCTCCAGTCTCTGTAGTAGCAGCGCAGATTCGCGATATCTGCGCCCTGGGGTAGGCGTAGAGGCGCGTAGATGGAATCGCCGATCCCATCATTGGTGTAGCCATAGGGTGCGGCTGAAGCCACCGTGACCCAGCTCATGACGGTGCTCGAGGGGTGGAACTCGGATGCGCGCACATAGTGGTAGAACGAGCGACTGCTGCGGTACTCGAACGTTGTGGCGCGCGACGTGCCAGCCACGTCCAGGGGCGCGGCCGGCTGCGAGTTGTTGATTCCGACCCGATTGTTGATGGCATCGAGATGGACGAGTCCGTTATCGAAGCTCTGGCTATCGAACGAGAGTGTCGCGGCGGTGCCCGCAACCTTCGAAGGGGCGATCGCCGCCGTCGCCGAGACGTCGGAATCCTGGATCGCACCATCCAGGGTCTCGCTGCCCGTTACCGAGCCCGCGGCCAGGTGGCTCTCGGTCACGCCCTCGGACTGCAAGGAGAGCACGACGTCCGGGCCGGCTGTTGCAGTGAGTCCGGAGCCCGCAGTGACGCTCGAGATCGCACCCGTCGAGAGCGCGTAGGACGAATTAGCTGCGTTTCACTATACCAGGCCAAGTACGAGAGCGGCGAAGAACTCCCGACTTGGCCGACCCCGGGGCACAGGGCTCTACTCCGCTGAGCTTCGTCGATTCGTGATGGAGAGGAGTGCGCCGACGCCACGACCGCCAGCGAGTCTGGAGGTCGTGACCATCACCGGCATACAGCAGCGCAGGACTCCCGAGCGGCAAAGCCCGTCGCAGCCTCGCTAGGGCGAGACGCGGGCAGGCGTCCCGATCACCTTCACGCAGGCCGGCTCACCTAGAAGATGAACGATCAGCATCGGGCTGCTCTCCGTGAACTTCGCCATCGCCAGGCCGGTGGTTCCATCGGGTGAGTCCTCAATCGCGTCGGCGTAGGCACGCTCGAGACTTCGCTGGCCGATTCCGAAATACCACGTACACGAGCTGCCGCGGACTACCGGACCGATCTCCTCGTACTCCGCAAAGTCCTGCGTGGCGATGAAACTGCCACGCGCATAGGGTGCGTGAAAGCACCCGAGCTCGAGCGCACCGAGGGCCAATAGCAGGACCGATGCCATCGTCAGTCTCATCGCCCCGCCCCCGAGTCGTGCACCGGGGTCCCCTTCAGCTCGAGGCACGTCCGACCGATCGAGCCGCTAACCGTGATCGTGAAGTCGCGAAACCCGACTGCGTCGGGATGCTCGTTCTTCGCGGTGGATACGAGCCGAT
>CAZQMY010000695.1:0-2408 GCA_964594405.1 uncultured Spirochaetaceae bacterium
CGCCGACGACGACGCCAGCCGCCACCGCTTCCTCCTCGAAGCCGAGATCACCGGTGTAGAACCAGCCCTCGTCGTCCCGACTGGCGGCCGTCAGCTCGGGCTGCTTGTGATAGCCGACGAAGAGGGTCGGCCCACGGAAGCAGATCTCGCCGACCTCGCCGGTCGGCATCACCCGGCTGCGGTCGGTCGGGTCGACGATCTTCAGCTCGGCGCCGAACATCGGCTTGCCCACGGTGTCGCGGATCTTCTCCTCGGGATCCCAGGGCATGGTGCGGGTATGGAGGATCGTCTCACCCATCCCGTACGTGTTTCCAGACCTGCAGCCCCAGACCCGCTCGATCTCCTCGATCAGCTCGGGCGCGCTCCGCGCGCCTCCCACGCCACATGACTTCACGGTCGAGGTGTCGTACTGGTCGAAGTCCGGGTGATGCAGGATGCCCATCACGTGGGCGGGCGTGCCCGAGATGGCCGTCACCTGCGCCGACTCGATGAGCTTCAGCACCTCGAGCGGATCGTACTTGTCCACCAGCACCATCGGGATCGCGCCCATCGCCGTCTGATAGGTGGTGAAGTGGCCATAGCTATGCGTCATGGGCGAGCAGGCGAGATTCACCAGATCGGGGTCCATTCTGCGCATGGCCTCCGCGGCCATCTTGAACGTGGAGATCAGCGTGTTGTGTGTGTGGAGGAAGCCCTTCGGGCTGCCCTCGGTGCCCGAGGTGAAGTTCAGGTAGAAGACGTCGTCGGGCGAGGGCCTCACGGCGTCGAGCCGATCGAGGTGATCGGCGCCGTCGCTCATGAGGTCCTCGAGCGAGGCCTCTTCCTCCCCCTTCGCCGCACCCCGCGCGATGAAGAGCTTGCGGATGGTCGGCAGCTCGGCGCGCAGGCCGCGCACCACGTCCGCATAGGCGTAGTCGCCGAAGGATTCGGGGACGACGCAGTAGTCGGTCTCGCAGAAGTCGAGGAGCTGCCGCATCTCGCGCTCACGGAAGACGAGGTGCATGGGCTGGATCACCGCGCCGATGCGGGAGAGTGCAATCTGCAGGAAGCAGAACTCCGGCCAGTTCGGGAGCTGGACGCCGACGATGTCGCCGGGTCGGACACCCGCACCCAGCAGCCCGGCCGCCAGCGCATCGGACGCCTCCCGGAACTCCTCCATCGTGTAGCGGCGGTCCTTCGTGATCAGGGCGACGGCGTCGGGGGCCTCTTCGACCTTCTGGTAGAAGAGGTCGTGGAGCGTGGCCCGGGCCCAGTTGCCCCCCTCGATCCAACGCTTGCTGTAGGCGTCGGAGAAGCTCGGAAAGCGCGGCTGTCCGCGTCCCTCGCAACCGACCCGCTCCGTGCGCTCGCTCATGCTGCTGCTCGCCTTCCTGATGGCACCGGGACCGGCGCGCGGAGAGACCACGGTCGGCCCCTCCTCATCGAGAATGAACTGGTTAAGATTTTTGCACAGATTAATCAGTTTGCATCTGTTAAAATCGGGCCTTCGGATGGGCCAGCCATCCGCGCCTCGCGCACGACGCGGGGATGGAGCAGAGGTCGAGCCCTCCAGATGAAGCCCGTGCATGCATCGAAGACCGTCGTGGTCGCGCTGGATCCCGCAGATCGGGGTGGATGCCCCGGTTGTCCGATGCGCTCCGACGGCGCCCGGACGATGGCCGGCGCCACCGGCTCGGGCAGGGCCGTCGAGCCGTCCCGTGGCCTCGTGGCGACGTTCCACGATGGCCGCCGAGGGCGGGAACTTCAAGGACCATTCTTTGGAAGATCCTGGCACCGAGGATCGCCGCCGCGCCTCGCTCCAGACTCGATGAGGGTGGGCCTTCCTGTGGGGGTGAGGTGCCGGATCGGCAGCTGCCAGTGGCCTGCGGGTCGCCGGCCGAGGGGATGAAGGAATGGACCTCTGGTCGAAGGGGCTCGGCCGCCTGGTGCTCGCGTTGCGCTTGTCCGAGCGCGCCGACATGGACGTCGAGGAGGGCGAGCTCGTCATGCGCGGCACGATGGGTGAGCCCACGTATTGGGATTGGGCCGTCAACCTCGACGAGGCAGACGTCGTCGAGTTCATCCTCTTCCTGCGGCGCCGCGAATCAATACGCTTCATGGTGTCGGATCGGCTGGGACGCCGGATGCTCGTACGCGCAGTCCGCGGGGCCGTGATCTTCGGGCTCCGGACCGCAGGGCTGATCCTCTTCGGCGCCGGCCGGGCCCGCAGCCCCGCACCCCATGCCCGGCCCACGGCCGAGACCGGGAGATCGCCCGCCGTCGCGGCAAGCGGGCTCCGCGAGGAGGAATCATGAGCTTCGGTCCCGAGAAGGAGTACGACGTCATCGTCGTGGGCGGCGGGAACAACCGCCAGACCGCCGCCAACAAACAACAGAACTCCGGCCAGAAGGTAGCCGGCTTAGAGCGGC
>CAZQMY010000696.1:0-2408 GCA_964594405.1 uncultured Spirochaetaceae bacterium
TCGCCTGAGACGATGGAGAAGCTCGGGCCCGAACTCACCCGAGAGCTTCGCGCCTTCTATCTCGAACAGCTCCCCGAGATTCGACTTCGCCGCGTGAAGTAGTCCGACCGCCCTCCCCTACCCCGCTTCTACGTAACGCTCTGCTTCCACCCGGCGGCAAGCTCGCTTCCCCGCTCATCGTCGAAGTGCTTCGGATAGCGACGAAAGACGCGTACACTGTTTCGGGGCACGAGCTCAAAGCCCGCTTTCTTCCGCCTCTCGTTCACCTTCCGAAGAATGCTGTGAATCTGGCGAAAGACTGGCTTGTAGGCCTGATAGGGAAGCGCCCAGAACTCTGCCGCCAGTGTCTCCACGCGGCGATGCGTGGCCCGCGAAAGCAGGTAGGCCTCAAGGTTCTTGTACTCCTGCGGCGCGAGCGCGACGCGGACTCGCCGCCGGTACTCCCCTGCCCTCTTCTGGCTTCCGTCCCGCGACAAGTCGACCTGGTAAGGGCCGCAGCGGATGGGCTCATCGGCTAGGTGCCGCACGAGCTCTTTGCTCTCCGGCCTTCGAATCTGGTGCTTGCCTTCGGTCAGCATCAAGAGCCAGAGGCGCCCGTGGCGGTGATTCATGACGCTTGCTTCGCCGCGCTGCTTTCGCCAAGCGCGCTGGCTTCGCGTGCTCGGCACGTCGTACTTTGCCAAGAGCTTCGCATCGACGGCCGCGGGGGCCTTGCCTTCGGGAACGCGTCCAAAGACGTACCAGCGGTAGCCGCGCTGCGCGAGGACTACGATGCGTTGCACGAAGCCCTCGAGGCTTCGGCACTCATAGCGATAGTTCTTCGTTGCGTCTGTCATCATCGTTATGCTCTCCCCATCGGCGCTCGCCCGTGAGCGAGCCTCGAAGGGTGTGGGATTCGTCAGAGCCAATCCCACTAACGCTCATTCCCTTCGCTCTAGGAGCGCACGCAGAGAGCGCGCGCCGAACCCGCTTCGCGGACCCGTGTCCTAGATTCGCAGGCCCTTTTGTTTCATGGCCTGCACGTTTCTAACCTCCGTTACGGAGAGAACCTCTCGCGCTCGAAAGAGCGCGACGATTCTCCGCCAGGCTGTCGCGGAAGGCGGAAGCCGGTACCACCCAACTTCCGCCCTCCACGCGTTCCCGAATCCAATCCCCGCGGCCGCACGATCCAACGTGCGGCGGGCTCGCGGGGGCCTTTCTCCCTGCGAACGGTGTGAACCGGTCGCCTCGCTGCTTTCCTTAGACGGCGCGTGTCGGGACCAACCGACGCGCATTCCCTGAGTGACCAAGCTCAAGGAGCCGTAGGCTTCTGCGACTGGCAGCCGCATCAGCCCGGAGGGCGCTTGCCCTCCCCTTCGTACTTGCAGCACGCTCCAACGCTCGAGGTCGCCTACGGTGACCAAGCCGCGGCGGCGAGAAACCACTCTCGCAGCACCTCGAGCGCTTCCCTGGTTAGCCTTGCAAGTGTCATCAGATGCGCAGTCCTGCTGCTAGCTCGAACTAACATCGAGCGGACCAGATGGCCGCACGTGCGCCGAACCAACGGCGCCGCTACTCACCTCGAGCTCATACGAGCTCGAGCTTTCGGGGGGCAGACACGAGAAGCTCCTCCCCTACCCCGACCAGCCAGCTTTTGCGCTTTGCCCTCAATTGCAGGTCGTTTCCTGCACAGCTCTGGCATCCATTAGGAGCAAGCCGTTTCCGGCCTTTCATCGTTGAGCTTTTCACGGCCTGGCGTTTGACCAGGTCCCCGAAGCGGTCCACTCCGGCCAGCTCGCCTCGCGGCGAGCCGGGCTCCCGACGCTCCCGGCGTTGTGCGAACCCTTAGGGCCCTCACCCCACCGACGGGATTTGCGCGGCGCTTGGCGGCGCACGCACTCACCCGCTTCCTGCAAGACGGCCTAGAAGACCTCAGACCTCATCGTCTGGGGCACTAGGTTTGTCCCAGTCGCCCCGCATCGGCAGGGCCATAGTATAGAAGCGACGGATTACTCCTCACTCTGGGTCGGCCACCGTGGCCGAGCGTTCGCACTTACCGTTGGCGCACTCGCACCCTGCCACGCTGGGCAGGTGCTTCGGGAATCTCCTTTCGGCGCCTACCCAATCGACAGAACCCAGAGCAGCGAGGGATTACTCGCCGCAGCCTCCTTCGCACTGGACGAGCCCCTTCCGAGGCAATCCAGCGCCAAGCGACTACCTCCGATGACGGCTGGTTAGGCCGTCCCCTTAGCCCGTGGTCAACGGGTTTACCGGGTGGAGGCAAGCACAGGGAGAAAGGCCAAGAGCGCGCGCGTTGCACGCGCTGGCGTTGCTATCCATCTCTCTCACCTACCCGGATTCGAATTCTTAGTCCACCCGGGTAAAGTGCTCGGCCTCGAACGAGTCGACGCCTTCGAGATCGAGAGCCG
>CAZQMY010000697.1:0-2402 GCA_964594405.1 uncultured Spirochaetaceae bacterium
AACCGGCGGCGGCCCCCGCCCGCGGGCGCCCGCCTTCCGTCCCCCGCCGTGAACCGGCGGCCCCATCATACACGCCCGATCCGCCGAAGACCCGTCTAAGTCATCGAATTGAAAAAAGAAACTGCGTTCCATGGCTCGGCTAACGGAGTTCGGTAGACGTTCTGTCGCGATAGAACGAGACAGACAGAAGTCGACAAGCAGGACAGAACGCGTCGCGCCGATGCCCGGTCGATCGGGGCAGACCGTCGCCGGGCTCCGGGCGCCCCGGTCGTCTGCGCCGAAAGACGAAGAGGCCCCGCCGCAAGCGGCGGGGCCTCTTCGATTCCTGCGATACGGGGCGGCCGCTACTCGGCGGCAGTCACCGTGACCTTCAGCTCGGCGCCGAGGTCACCGCGCAGCTTGATGATGACCGTATGCGCTCCCACCGTCTTGATGGGCTCGGCGAGCTCGATCTTGCGGCGATCCACCTCGAGGCCCTTCTCGCCGAGCTGCTCGGCGATCTGCTGGGCGGTGATCGAGCCGAAGAGCTTGCCCTCGTCGCCCGCCTGGGCCTCGAACTCGATGGCAGTGCTCTGCAGCTTGTGCTTCAGCGCATTGAGATCCTTGAGCTCGCGCGCGAGCTTCTCGGCGATCACTCGCTTCTGATGCTCGAGCTCCTCGACGCGCTGCTTGGTGGCGAGCGCGGCCTTGCCCTGCGGCAGGAGGTAGTTGTGTGCGTAGCCGGGCTTCACGCTGACCAGATCGCCGGCGGCGCCCAGCTTGTACACGTCCTCTCGGAGAATGATGTCGACCAAAGCCATGATCGGCCCTCCTACATGTGGCTCGGCGCGTAGGGCAGGAGCGCGATGTGGCGCGCGCGCTTGATGGCGAGCGCGAGCTTGCGCTGATGCTTCGCACAGGTGCCCGAGATGCGGCGCGGGGTCATCTTGCCCGTCTCGGAGATGAAGAGGCGCAGGGTCTTCACCTCCTTGTAGTCGAGCACTGCGGTCTTGTCCGCACAGAAGCGGCAGACCTTGCGCCGCTGGAACATGCCCTTCTTCTTGTTCTTGCGCGCCTTCTTGCGCGCGGCGGCGCGCAGTCGGGCCTTCACACTCCAATTGGCGCGAGGCGGCCGATCGTCACGGGACGGCCGATCGTCGCGGGACGGCCGATCGTCACGGGGGGGCCGGTCGTCACGGGGGGGCCGGTCGTCGCGTCGCGGTCCGTCTTCACGCTCGCGCTGCATGCTCTCCCTGGGCGGTCCACTGGGTGCGCTCATGACTTGGCCTCCTCATCGTCCCCGGCGGTGTCTTCGCCGGTGCTCTCGTCCTTGCCTTCGGCGGGAGCATCGTCGTCCTCGCTGGATTCCGCGTCGCTCTCCTCGTCGCCCCCACTGGAAGCCGCCTCGGCGGCGGCCTTGGCCTCGGCCTCGGCGCGCGCCTTCGCCTCCTCGGCTTCGCGCGCCGCGCGCTCGGCCGCGCGCTTGCGGAGCTCGACCTCGCGCTCGGCGCCCCAGGCCTTGCGGGCCTCGACGTCGGCGACCTCCTCGTCGATCTTGACGGTGAGAAAGCGCATGACCGACTCCTCGAGACGCAGGATGCGCTCGAGCTCTTCCACGGTGCTCCCCTCGTCGAGGAAGCAGAGCATGTAGTAGTGCCCCTTGTGGAAGCGGTTGATCTCGTAGGCGAGCTTTCGCTTGCCGAGATCGTCGAGCAGCAGTCGGACGGCGCCGCTCTTCTCCATGGCGGCGTCGAGCTTCTCGAGGATCGCCTGAGAGCCCTCTTCCGAGATCTCCGGCTGGATGATGATCGTCAGTTCGTATTCCCGCACGGTCTCCTCCTGGACGACCGACCCGCAGAGCGGCTCGGTAGAGCCCCGGCGACTGGTCGCCGCGGCGTAGGGTGGGCGCGGCGGGCCGGGACAGAGGTTCGAGGTGGATATGGAGGGATCCGGGGCCCATCTGGGAGCCCGCATGGATAGCCCAGCCGGGGGGGGAGGGGCAAGCCGATCCTCGACCTCTGCGATTCCGGTCCGCTATGGGGTCCGCTGCCGAGGGCGGGCGCGGGCAACGAGGCCGAGGCCGGCGCCCAGCAGGAGGGCGGTGCCCGGCTCGGGCACGGCCCGCATGGAGAGGATATCGGCGTTGTTGCTGACGAACTGGTAGGGCTCCACCACACCGCTTCCCTCGTCCAGCCCCGCCACGAAAGGCAGGCCCGGCAGCGATCCGAAGGGCCCCGATTGCACGAAGTACTCGAAGGGGTCGAGGAAATCGTGCGTGACGACTTCACCCGTGCCCCACTGAGTGAACGTCATGCGCAGGGGGACGGACGTATTCAGGGTGAAGACAGGAACGCAGCCCGGATCCGAGATCGTCAGGACATTCCCGGGAAAGCCCGTCCCGCCTGGATCGATGGAGATGTCCA
>CAZQMY010000698.1:0-2389 GCA_964594405.1 uncultured Spirochaetaceae bacterium
GACGTCGCCGTGTCGCTGCCGGGCGCCGGGGGCCGGGCGCACGGCACGGCCAGAGCTCTTCCAGCGGGGATCGGGCGCCGCGCAGGGTAGCAGCTCGCTGCGCCGGATCTGGGTCTCATGACGTACTCGCCGCGCAGAGATCGGATTCCGGCGTTGACAGGCCATGGGCGCTTCGGCAGACTTCGCGCGTCGCACAAAGCCCTGAAAACGCAGGGCTTTAGCCTTCGGTCGGACGAAGGGCCCCGACGTTCGGAAACCAGCGGATGCACGCTGGCCGCCAACCGCCGCGGAAGCCGGGCACAAGGGCCGAGGGTCGTCATGTCGTCTTCGACCGGGACCGCCTGCAGATCCGGCGGGAGATCCGACTCAGAGTGGCAAGAGCGGTGACAGCGGAAACAGGAACCGAAAGCCGAGTGTAGCGACGCGCGTGCGCGCTCCGGGCGCGCGGATCCTCGATCCGCCTCGCTTCGGTTCGTCGACGCTGGAGGCGTGCGCGCAAGACCCGAGACGAGTCCGGCTCGATCGCCGCGCGACTCCCACCCGATGCGTGCCCTGCCCCTGGGCGCCCGAGGAAGGGAGTGCGTGGCCCCGCAGCCGGGTGAGGTCGAGACAGACATCCATCGATGGCAGGCCGCGGCGAGCGGCCGGCCCTGAGAGATCAGAGACCAGAGATCAAGGAGAGCCGAGTTGGCCAAGGTGCTCGTTTCAGATTCACTCGCGCCCGAGGGCGTGGAGGTGCTTCGTCAGTCGGCGGGCATCGAGGTACTCGACAAGCCCGGCACCAGCCCCGAAGAGCTGCTCGAGCTGATCAAGGATGCCGAGGGGCTGGTCATTCGCAGCGGCACCAAGGTGACCGCCGAGGTGATCGAGCGGGCCGAGAAGCTGCGTGTCATCGGCCGGGCGGGGATCGGCGTCGACAACGTCGACGTGCCCGCCGCCACGACTCGGGGCATCGTGGTGGTGAACACGCCCGAGGGCAACAACATCACCACCGCCGAGCATGCCATTGCGCTGATGGTCTCGCTCGCGCGCCACATCCCGCAGGCCACCGCCAGCATGAAGGCGGGCAAGTGGGAGAAGAAGAAGTTCCAGGGCATGGAGCTCTACAACCGCACCCTCGGTGTGGTGGGCGCCGGCAACATCGGCCGCATCGTCGGGGATCGGGCCAAGGGCCTCGGGATGAAGGTGATCGTCTCGGATCCCTTCCTCACCGACGAGAAGGCCGCGCGGATGGACGTCGAGCGGGTGGAGTTCGAGGAGCTCTGCTCGCGGGCCGACATCATCACCGTACACGTGCCGAAGACCAAGGACACCACGGGCCTGCTGGACAAGGAGAGCCTCGCCGGCTGCAAGGACGGCGTGCTGATCGTCAACGCCGCGCGCGGCGGAATCGTCGACGAGGAGGCGCTGCTGCAGGCCCTCGATTCGGGCAAGGTGGGGGGCGCTGCCCTCGACGTGTTCGTCGAGGAGCCGCCGCCCGAGGGCAATCCGCTGGTCGCGCATCCCAACGTCATCTGCGTGCCCCACCTGGGCGCGAGCACCCAGCAGGCGCAGATCAATGTCTCGGTCGCCGTAGCCGAGCAGGTCCGCGACTACCTGCTGCACGACATCGTCCGCAACTCGATCAACGTGCCCTCGGTCTCGCCCGAGCTGATGAAGGAGGTCGGCCCCTACCTGACGCTGGGCGAGAAGCTCGGCTCGTTCCAGGGACAGGTCATGCACGGGGCCATCGAGCAGGTGGAGGTGCAGTACGCGGGCGAGATCGCCGAGTCGAACGTGGCGCCCATCACCATCGCCGTACTGCGCGGCCTGCTCTCGCCCTCGCACGCGAACGTGAACATGGTGAACGCGCCCATCCTCGCGCAGCAGATGGGCATCAAGGTCATCGAGACCAAACAGAGCCAGGCGGTCGACTACGCCAGCGCGATCACGGTCACCGTGAAGGGCAAGAGTGAGCGCCTGATCTCGGGGGCCATCTTCCACGGCGGTCAGCCGCGCATCGTGCGCATCGATGACTTCATGCTCGAGGCGATCCCCGACGGCCCGACGCTGCTCATCACCACCCACGATCAGGCGGGCGTCGTGGGCACCATCGGCACCATCCTCGGCGAAGAGGGCAGCAACATCTCGCGCATGCAGCTGGCCCTCGTGCCCGAGCGCGCCGAGGCGGCGATGCTCGTCAACGTCGACACTCTCCCCGGTGAGCGCGTGCTGGAGCGGCTTCGGGCCGTGCCGCACACGATCACCACTCAGCTACTGGAGCTCTAGATGACCACAGTGGTCGCGGTCGGCGCCCAATGGGGCGACGAGGGCAAGGGCAAGATCGTCGATTGGCTCGCGCCCGATGCGGATCTCGTTGCACGCTTCCAGGGCGGCAACAACGCCGGTC
>CAZQMY010000699.1:0-2376 GCA_964594405.1 uncultured Spirochaetaceae bacterium
GGGCGCGTTCAGGTTCGAGACCGCAGTGCCGAGATCGGCGCCCGCAGCAGCCGCCCTGACGAGGGCACCTGGGTCGATGGGCGGCTCGAAGAGGGCGAGCTTCCGAACCACCCCTTCGATGTTCATGCAGTTTCGGATCTTGTTGAGGCGATCTTCCACGGCATCCCATTTCTCGTCCATCTCGGGATTCGCGGGGATGCAGAAGTACTGGGTCGCCATGCCCAGGATCGAAGAGGCCGCGGCCGCGTCGGGGCGCGCGTTGACCCGGAACGGCCGACGCACCTGGCTGTTCTCGAAGCGGACGGCCCAGTTGGCGAAGAAGGGGTCGAGACGCTCGCGAACCTGGCGGAAGGTGGCGGGGGGCGTCTCGACCATGGGCGGGATCTGCTCGGGCCGCGGCCCCAGGATCGATCCGGCAAGGATGTAGAGCTGAGTCGCCTCCTGGATCGACTCCATCGTGTCCTTGCGGAAGAGCTTGTCTCCCCATTCGATCAGGTTGTCGATGTACTTCATCACGACCGCCTTCTGATAGGCGGCCATGCGGAGCCTCGCGATGGCGTGTGGATTGAAGGGATCCTCCCACCAGGCATCCACCTGCCTGGCCACACGACGCTGCCACTCGATCAGGCGATCATCCTTCCCCGCATAGGAGAGCAGGGCCATGAGCCTTCGCGCGCCATCGTACTCCTGGTTCTCGTGGAAGGGAGCGAAGCGCCAGAATCGCTGGGGGGCCGGGGCGGTGACGTCGATCGTGGGATCGATGATGAAGTGGAACCATCGCTGGGCCTCGTCGTGACGTCCGTCCTTGGCGAGACGGATGGCGACCTGGAGCGGCGCGTGGAAGAAGAGCTCCCAGTTGTAGAGGGCGTAGGGATTGTCGAGGTCGAAGTCGACATCCAGCCGCGGAAACTCCCGGTCCACCAGGCTGCCCGGCCGATAGCGACGCTCGAACGTCGTCCTCTTCTTCGGAACCCATCGGCCGCCGACCTTCGCGTGATCCTCGGCGATGCGCCCCGAGCGGGTGGTGGACAGGGCGAGCAGTCCGTCGATCCCTCGCTCGTTGAGCGTGTTGATCAGTCGGCATGTCTGTGGGTGCTCGAAGGGTGTGAAGCGGAGGCGCTGCTCCCAGTGCGCCGCCTGCTTCACGTTGCGGTATCTCACGGGCTGCGGCCTGCTGGGGGCTCGTCTTACGACGGGGGGCGCAGGCTTTCGTCGCCCTCGCCGTGATCGCCGGCGCCTGCGGCGCTTCTTTCGTCGCTCGGCGGCATCATCGGGATGCCACGCATCCTCCTCACCGTCTTCCCAGTGATCGACCTCCTCCTCTTCCAGCCCGACTGTGGCATCGACCGCGATGGAGGCCTCGGCCCAGCCGGGCGCACCCTCGTCGCCGTGACGCTGCGGCGAGGGCGCAGACGGTGTCAGCCCAAGCTCGCCATCGAGTGCCAGGATCTCCTGGTACTCCAGGATGGCCTCGCGGCGACGGGCGCGACGACTCCGCCGCCGTCTACGTTGGCGGCCGCGCCGCGCACGATGCCGTCCAAAGGTCGGTACGAACTTGCGAGCCCGCGGACCCGCCAGGGGACGGGCCGTCAGGGGTACGCGGATCGTCTGGGTTCCGATCCATTTCTGCACGGGCTGAACGAAGAAGGGCCGCGTGCGGTCCTGGAAGAATAAGGGGAAGAGGCCCGCGACGGGAGGACCGGATCGATCGACGATCGGGAGCAGCCGTACGCCGCGATTGCCTCCAGGCATCTGCCCGAGCACGGCCGTCGGCCCCTGCTGGGAGGGAGCGGCCGGCATTCGAAGCGAACCCGAGCGAGTGGCCGGGCTGAACCCCGTACCGTCGACACGATATCCGGGCGGTATCGCGAGGCGGCCTCCGCGGCTGGGTGAGAAGGGGGGCAGCCTAGTCGGCGCGGGCAGACGCCGGCGGCTCGGCGTTCTTCGCCGCTTTCCCCCGAAGAGCCGTGCAACGAAGCTGCTCTTCCGGCGCCGGACGGGCGGGCGCCCGAGGTTCACGAAGGCGGAGCGGCCGAGCCTCACCGGCGCCAGCTCTCCATTGCAGCCTTCGAGCTCGAAGTCCGCGATCCGCTCCACGTCGGCACGCGAGAGGAGCCGATCCGGAGACGCGCTGCTCCTGACCCGGGCCGCCTGGAGCCGGTCGACGGCTCTCCGATAGAGGTAGATCGTGATTCCACCTCCGCGCCGTCTTCGTCGCACCTGCAACGTATACGCCGACCTGGGAAGCCAGGCGCTGCCTTCGATTCGTGGCGCCTCTCCCTTCTTCTGGTTCTTGAGGAAGCCCGCCAGGAAGAAGATGCGCATGCGATCCACGACGCCCGACCGCGAGAGCTGGGGTCTGGTCCAGCGGCCACG
>CAZQMY010000700.1:0-2374 GCA_964594405.1 uncultured Spirochaetaceae bacterium
GCACCGTCGTCGGCCGATCGCCCATGCGCCCGAGGACGGAGCGGGCGAGCCGGCGATCCAGCCCCGAGCGGGACATGCCAGCCGCCATGACGAAGCCGCCAAAGAAGAGCCAGATCAGCGGATGCCCCAGGACGACGACGAACTCCTCCCAGTCGCGATTGCTGGTGGCGAAGATGCCCTCGTTCGGATCCCCCAGGAGCAGGACCTTCAGCCCGATGATCAGGATGCCCGTCGCGAAGGGCGGGATCGCCTCCGAGACCCAGAGCGCGCTCGCGCAGATCAGGATGAAGAGCGCCCGGGTCCCGGCGATCGAGAGATCCGAGCTCGAGCGGGCGAGCAGCGCCAGGGCCAGCCCCACCGCGAAGCAGCTGACGAAGAGCACCAGTCGCCGGGGCGAACTGCTCTCCAGGGTGCCCATGAAGCTGGATTCGGCGGGCGGGGTCTCTTCATCGGTCAAGTCCGATCCTCCGTGCGAGGTCGCAGGATCGCACCAAGCCTCGTCCATCACCAGCGAGCACGCCGCCGCCCCCCGGCGCCGCTCACGGCACGGCGGGCTCGTGCTTCGACACGCCGCCGGACTACGCCGCCCCCAGAGCCCAGCGCTGCCTCGGTCCGGGGGCGCGCACCTCGAAGAGGGGCTGCTCGGGAGCGAGCAGCTTCGCTTCGATCGCAGCGGCCGCACGTTGGCGCTGCTGGCCGGCCTGCAAGGCGCTCTGGACGCCCGCGGCAGTGATCTCCTGACCGAGCAGATGACGCTGCCCGGGGATCAGCGCTCGCCCCGCCTCGCCCCAGCGCTCTTCGACCCGATCGGGATCGGGCCATGGCAGATCCTCGTCCCGATCCATCGCCACGTCCTCGTCTTCCGGGTCCTCGGTCGGGCCGGCCTCGAAGTCCTCGGGCGCGTCCCGATCCAGATCGTCGTAGGCCAGATCGATGCCCGTAATCGTCGAGAAGGCTTCGCCAGCCGGGCGCGCGAGCTCGTCGATGGTCATCTGCTCGATCAGCCAGGGCACCAGGCGCGGGTCGCCGATCGCACCCGCCAGCTCGATGGCATGGCGCTGTGTGCCGTCCCCGGCCGCGAGCGACTGCTGCCAGCCGAGGGCCTCCGCGGGATGCAGCGCTCTTCCGGCCAGGCGGATGGCGGGGTCGGCGAATGGGCCGCCCGCAGAGGCGATGTCGACGAGGGCGTCGAGGCCGTCGCGCTGCCGCGTGATGGCCAATGACCAGGCCGCCCAGAAGGCGAGTGTCTGGTCCTTGTCACTTAGCCACTCGCGACACGGCGCGAGCACCGTGGCATCCGCGAGCTCGCCCACGCTGCGCAACGCGGCCGCGAGGGGGGCCGGGGCCGAGCGGGAGAGCTCACGCGCGAAGGCGCCGTCCGCCCACCAGCGATGCACCGCGGCGCCGCGCAGCCCGACGCGGCGCAGGAGTGGATCGTCGGAGTCGATCAACGATCTCAAGTGCGGCTGCGCCCAGTCGAAGGGCAGCCAGCCGAGGGCGGATACGGCGCCCGGCAGGGCCTCGGGCTCCTGGGCCATCGCGTCGAGCACGACGTCGATCCGGTCGCGCTGGTTGGACTCGAAGGCCATCACGCAGGCGGCGAAGAGCTCGCCGGGCTCGGCGGCCGCGAGCTGCTCGACGCAGAGCGCCCATCCCGTCTCGGCGCCGATGCGCAGCCCGTCCAGGTGCGCTTCGACGCGCATGTCGAGCTCCGCGATGTCGGTCAGCCCGTAGTGAGGGGCCACGACGGCCGCCGAGCGCAGCAGCCAGAGGAAGGCCGCTTCCTCGGCATGCTGCTCGAGAACCGGAAGTACGACCTGGGCCTGAGGCATGGTGATTCCTGGTTGCCGGGGCAATGCGCGCTCGAGTCGCTTCGCTCAGTTGATCTGGACCGAGCCGCCCTTGATGCGGTTGACCCCGGATGATCGGCTCAGCACATAGGCCCCGCGCAGCAGGATCTTGCCCGCGCGGGTCAGCGTGATCGATGCCTTGCCGCAACGCAGCACGATCTCGCGGTCGGCGCTGAACACGAGCCGCTCGTCGTCGGCCTCGACGGTGACGGGACGAGCACGCTCGGCCTCGGCCGGGCTCGAAGCCGCTTCGGTGGCCCGGCCCGCAATGGGAGCCTGGATCACACCCAGCACGATGGGCCGTGCGGGGTCGGCCTCCTCGAACATCAGCGCGACCTCCCGTCCAACGTGTTCCCCGTCGAGCGCGGCCGTCGAGCGCGCTGGCAGAGTCTCGTCGGGTACACTTCCCCGGTGGCAGACCAACGGTCGCCCCTCGCCATCGAAGCCAGCGAGGAGGCCGATCACGATCCCATCGAGGCGTTCACGCGGCTGCAGCGCCGGGCCATAGTCGTCGATCATCTCCT
>CAZQMY010000701.1:0-2371 GCA_964594405.1 uncultured Spirochaetaceae bacterium
GTAGCGCTTCTTGGCCGCGAGGCAGTAGAGGTCGTCGATGTACGGAGCGGGCCCGAGGAACTGGCCGTTGCCGCGCGTGGCTGCGCGATTCATGTGGATCAGCGCCACGTCGAGCTCGAGGGCCGGCATGGCGATCAGCGCCTCGCCGTCCTCGTAGGGCGAGGTGACCATGCGCAGTCCCGGATTGATGCGGAGCACGTCCGAGCCGAGGCCCGCGCGCGTCGGGAGGAAGGGGAGGCGATGGGCGGCGGCCAGCAGGCCCCACTGCAGCATGCCCTCGTCGAGCTCGGCCGCCTCGAAGCCGCCGGCCTGGCGCGCCTGGCGGAAGTGCGGCTCGAGGGGGATCGAGTCCAGGGAGACGAAGCCGTAGATCACCTTCCCGACCTTGCCGTACTTGCAGAGCAGCCCGACGTCGGGACCGCCGTAGCTGACGATGGTCAGGTCCTCGAGACCGCTGCGCAGGATCTCGCGGACCAGGCTCATGGGCTTGCGGCGGGATCCCCAGCCGCCGATGCCGATGGTCATCCCATCCCGCAGCTCGGCGACGACTTCCTTCTCGGTGGTGCGCTTGTCCAATGGACGCTTGCCCCTCGCTGTTCCGAGGCCGACGGCCCGCTTCGGCGATGTCGCCAGGCGCCGTTGGCCCGAACGCTTGGCCTCCTCAGCGCAACGCCGGAATCCAACGAGGAGGCGGGCGGCTCGAGGGGGAGTGCGATCGATCCAGAAGCCCCTGGCGAGCCGGGCAGCCGACCGGGGCGCCAGAGAAGTGTGTGCCTGCGGCGCGCCCAGCGAAAGCCGTCATGACCCGGCCCCAGGGAGGGGCCGACTCGGCGTCAGGGGGTGGCCGCAATGCGGCGTAACGTAACGATCCGTATCGTTTCTGTAAAGGAATGGTTGGGAGCGGAGGGGGCACGTGGATGAGGCAGGTGGATGAGCCAGGTGGGTCTGGAGGCAGCTGGGTCTGGTGGATGGTCGGTCTGGTAGATGGGACAGTGGGACTGCGAGAAGAGCCGGGCGCCAGCGCTCAGATGGGGTCGCAGCCCCCACTGTCGCTCGCTTCCTGGACGCGGTCGACCCGGAAGGAGAAGACCAGGTTGGCGCAGGGCGGGATGTCGCCCGACGGACTGCCGAGCTCTCCGTAGCCGAGGCGATGGGGGATGACGAGGGTCTTCTCCTCGTCGACCCGCATGCCGCGCATCGCCTCGTTCACCCCTTCGATGGCGCGAACGAAGGCATTCCCGTCCAGGCGGAAGTTCGCGGTGCTGGTCTCGATGAAGGGGCCGGTCGCCAGCGAGATTGCGTAGGTGATCCCCACGAAGTCGCAGCTGCTGGCGGCGTTGCTGTCGTCATCCTCGCCGTTCTGGACGTCCCAAACGAAGTAGAGGCCCGAGTCGGTCCGGGTGTAGTCCGCGAGGCTTCCGAATCTCGGATCGACATCCGAGGGCTCGATCTCCTGGAAGTCCTCGAAGCCGAGGTCGCCTCCCGGCCGCACCTCGACCTCCTGGACCAGCGTGCTGCTCGGCGGGATCTGGTCGGTGCCGGTGAAGCCGAAAGCCAGCTCCGGCGGGATGACCAGGCGCTTGATGCCCTTGATGCGCATGCCGGGCAGCGTGTAGTCCGACAAGGGGACGCTCGGATGCTCGACGCCAGCCGGAAACTCGGAGGGACAGACCCCGTCGACGAGGGTGCCGTCGGCGAGGAAACGCCTGACCACGAAGTTGACGAGATCGTCCTCCTCGGCGGGAATCGCCCCTTGGCCCTCCTCGACCACCTCGAAGAGGAAGCCGTCCGGATGCACCGTCATCTGTGAGAGGTCGACGTCGAGGGAGGCGGCGAAGTCGGCGTTGCTATAGCCGAGGTTGTCGTCGGAGAGGGGCTCCACGCAGGAGAGGAGCCCGACCAGCGGGACGAGCAGGAGCGCGGGGAGCGCGCGAGCAGAATCGGCCATCGGCTTGATCTCCGGAGTCGGCGGCAGCTGTGGAGGCGGCGGATGAGCCAATCTATTCGGCCCGCGAAGGCAAGGCAAGTCCTTCGAATTGCGTCGGAACTGCGTCGTGCCGAGCGGCCCGGAGGCCGGCTCCGGTGCCCTCGGCGCGCTCAGCCCGATCCGTTTCGCCGCTCGTCGAGTTCGGCCTGGATCTGAGCGTGGCGGCGGCGCGTCAGGTCGTAGCGCGAGAAGACCACCACGGAGAGCGTGATCAGCAGCGCCACGGTCGCGGCCTGCGCGATGCCCAGGTCGCGCACCACGTTCGGGCCCGCCTCCTCGAGGCCCTTCAGGCCGGCGACGCCCACGACGTCGACGATCACACCGGCGATCTGCCCGCCGATCCCGACGGCGGCCTTCGCCGCGAACGAGGTCGCGCCGAAGTAC
>CAZQMY010000702.1:0-2367 GCA_964594405.1 uncultured Spirochaetaceae bacterium
CGTGCGCTGAGCCCGGGGAGGATGCCCCTCGACTCGAGCGGGGTTGAAGGCTCACCTGCTGCCGGAGGGGTCAAATCCGGGGCCTGAAATTCCTACCCGCGATTGAGCTCGCCCATCGGCAGCTTCTGCGCCGTAGGGACGGTCCCCTCCTGCCTGCCTGACGCGGCATCCGCGTGAGCGCGGGGGCCGGACGATCGGACTGCTGCTTCAGCTGCGCGTCGATCGTCGCCCGGCCGCAGCTGCCCGCTCCCCTCCGGTCCCAAGCGCGTGCTCTCGATGCGAGATGGCCGACGCGAGCTGGTATGCGCGCCGTACGCAGCGTGCCACTCGCTCCCGCCTCCTCTACGATGGGCTCACACTCCGACCCGGTCCCGCGCTGGGTCCGCGTGGCCGACTACGAGCGCCACCAGCCAGAGAGGACGCTCCTCTACGAAGTCGTGCGGGAGACGCTCGAGACCTTCCTCGCCCGTGCGAGCGAGCAGGGGGCGCCGGTCGCCCGCTTCGTGGAGCGTGAGATCCGCGCGTATCTCGACTGCGGGATCCTCGCTCGAGGCTTTCTGCGCCTGCATTGCGACGCCTGCGGCCGCGATCGCCTGCTCGCCTTCAGCTGCAAAGGGCGGGGATTCTGTCCCTCCTGCGGCGGAAGGCGCATGGCGGACACGGCCGCGACCCTGGTCGATCGCGTGCTGCCCGAAGCTCCTGTCCGCCAGTGGGTCCTCACGCTTCCCTACCCGCTGCGCTATCGCTGTGCCTGGGATGCGAGGCTCACGAGCGAAGTGCTGCGCGCCTTCATGCGAGCCCTCTTCGCCGACCAGCGTCGTCGCGCCCGCATCCATCTCGGCGTGCGGCGGGCCCAGTGCGGCGCAGTGACGGCGATCCAGCGTTTCGGCTCGGCCCTGAACACCAACCCACACTTTCACTCCATCGTCCTCGACGGCGTGTATGGTGGCCCGCCCCACGCGCCCGGCCCGTTTCTCCCACTTCCTCCCCCCACGACCGATGACGTGGCCCGGGTGATGGCCGGAGCGGCGCGGCGCGTCAAGCGGCTCCTCGAGAGGCGCGGGCTCGAAGGCGAAGAAGATCCCCTGGCTGCCGACGACCCCTTGCTGGCCACCCTGACGGCTGCCTCCGTCCGCTCTCGAATCGCTACGGGCGCCGACGCGGGCCAGCCGTGGAATCGACTCGGCGATCGTGTCGAGCCAGCGGACCCGAACGGCGCTGGGCCGAATGCGAAGCTAGTCGACCGCTGTGTCCGCGAAGGGGGAATGAGCCTCCATGCCGACGTGGCGGTTCCGGCGCGCGACAGGCGGCGCCTGGAGCGGCTCGCGAAGTACGTCTTGCGCCCACCGATCTGTCTCGATCGACTGGAGGCGCTGCCCGACGGCCGACTCAGCTACGAGCTGAAGACACCGTGGCGTGACGGGACGACCCACATCCTGATGGAGCGCCACGAGCTCCTCGAACGGATCGCCCCACTGATCCCGCCGCCCCGGGCTCATCAGCTGAGGTTTCACGGCATCCTGGCGCCCTGTGCCAGCGGAAGGGATCGGGTGGTGCCCGGCGCGAGTCGGGAGGCCAGGGCCGCTTACGTGATCGACGAGCGAAAGCCCGACGGTCGGATCCATCGCGACCGCGTGTGTCCGACACCCGGCGCCGAGGCCGCCCAAACGCGATCGATCGGAGCGCCGGACGGACCTGGCGGGCGGGGAGCAGATGCCGGCGCTGCTACATCGCTGAGTGACCAAGCAGATCAGCCGCCGGGCGGTGGCCGGCAGAAGACGAAGCCAGGACCCGATTCCGCATCTCACTCACGACGCTGCGGGCGTCTGCTGTGGGCGGAGCTTCTGAAGCGGGTGTTCGGCGTCGAGGCTCTGCGATGCGAGTGCGGGCATTCGATGCGTGTGATCTCCGCGATCACCGAGCCGGCGGTCGCAAAGGCGATCCTCGAGTGCATGGGGCTCCCGGCCAGAGCGCCGCCACTGGAGCCGGCGTGCACGTCGGACCTGGCCCCCGATGCCTGGCCAGACGAGGACGAAGCCATCGGCTTCGCGCCTTCCCCGTCCGAGGACTGGAGCTCCGAGATCTGAGCACCGGGACCAACGCGCCCTCGACTCGGACGATCCGGCCGCCACCCCGCCCCTAAGGGGAGCGGTGCGCGCGGGATCAGCCGCCATCGGGACTGGACAGAGCCGGAGCGCGCGAACTCCGGCCGCGGCCCCTTGAAATCGCCCCGGGGTCGGCCAAGTCGGGAGTTCTTCGCCGCTCTCGTACTTGGCCTGGTATAGTAAACGCAGCTAATTCGTCCTACGCGCACACGCGCTTCGACATCACGATTCGTGGTGCCGCCTTCTACGAGGATGAGTATCG
>CAZQMY010000703.1:0-2358 GCA_964594405.1 uncultured Spirochaetaceae bacterium
AGGGGCCGGGCCCGGCGGTGGCGTCGGTCAGGTATCGCAGTCGCGCCTGGTCTTCGTCGCCATGGCTGGGCATCTGGACGCCCATCTTCTCGATGGCGAACAGCGCATCGAGCACCCGCCGACTATTCGGACGATCGACTGCGACGGCGTGGAGGCCGCTAGGCATTGCGAGGCCGTGCAAGGTGGAGGCCGTATCGCGGGTCATCGAAACGAATGTCAGGGTCAACTGATGATTGAAGCCCTCGGAAGTCAGAGCTCTCAGGATTCTCTGGATGATGTGCTGCTGATCTCTGCTGAGCCCGCCATCGTTCACCGCAACATCCTCCTCTCGCCAGTCGCCCGCCAAACGAGCGGGCGCGTCAGAGCCTATCGCCAGGCTCACTGGTCGGCATCCTTTAGATCGGGCTTCGGCGTCGGCTTCTGGAAGTGCTGGTAGTCCTTGAGGGACCGCCAGTCGCCGCCCCAGGTCCAACCTCTCTCCTTGAAGGCGACGTAAACGGGTCCGCCCTCCCGGATCATGCCCGGCAGGGCCCTGGAGCGGTCGACGAAGGCGCGACCGTTCGCAGGCAGGACCGTGCTTCCCTTCACGTAGGGATTGCGCTTCGGGTTGATGTCGATGGCCCGTCCGTAGGAGTGCACGGAGAACTTGTCCGTCCTTCCGGTGACCGGCCTGCAGTTGAAGGCTGAGGTGTTGTCGTCGGCCATCGAGCGATCATCATCCGCTTCGTACTCATCGACGAGTCTCATGCGCGTGATGGGAAAGCCTGCCTCGAAGAGATGTCGAAAGATCGCCAGGACCTCTTCGGCCACATCCCGATGGACGATCAGGACCCCTTCGCGCACCCGCTGCGTCGCGTCCCAGTGCGAGACCCTCAGGTAGGCGAGGTCGTCGAGGGGGACCGGGCAGCCCTCCTTCCAGGACGAGCCGCGCATGATTTGCGCGACGTGCTCCGGAATCGGGGACATCGATCCGGAGAACGAGTCCGATCGTTCCTCCTTCCTGGCTCCCGTCGAATGTGCCGAGAGAGGCGCGGCCATGATCCAGCACAGAACGAGCACTTGGATGAAGCGATGGACGGTCAACATGGAGCTCCGATCTCGAATGGGGTGGAGGTGCGGGAGGCGGTGGTGCGAGCCTCGCCAGCGGCGTATCACCGTGTTCGAGGCCGGGCACCCGCCACGAGCGCTCGAGTCAGAAGAAATGGTAGGAATCGCGCCCCATTCGTCGCCTCGCGCGAGCACGGGCTGGAAGCCGGGCCCGATCGCCCGTTCGCGTAGAGCCCGCGACGGTTCCTGCATTTGACTCGCCATTCCTCCCATGCCTTCTGCCAAGGGGAAAAGCGCCGACGACGAGCATCACCGAGAGTCCGTGTGTGGCTCGAGCGACGCCCGGAGCCGGCCCTGAAACGATGGAGGACAGGACCTATGGACGTTGTCGACCTCGAGGGAGTTCTGAACCGGCACGAGATCATCGATCGGATCACGACGATCGGGGCGTACATCGGAGGCGGGCTGGCGGCCATCGTGGGGGTCGCGATCCTGATCGCAGCCGTGGCCAGTCTGAGCTTCGGGGTACTGATCTTCGGCTATTTCGCGGCCTGCTTGATCGGAGGCGTCGTGTTCGGGCCATTCCTGCTGGTCCGACACTGTATCGTCATAAGAGCGCTTCGCCCTCTGGATCCCTTCGTTCAGTACGCGGGCTACGACGTTCGGGTCGAGGGCGCGACGACGACGCACACCCACTCCTACCAGGTGGGGATGACCGACGACCCGCGGCTCAACGCCGCGATCCACGACTACTACGAGTCGAGGGCGTTCTTCGACTCGTACTCCGGAGAACTCTTCATCGGTGCGATCATCCTGGCGGTCGTGATCGGGCTGGCCGTCACCAATGGCGGTAGCTAGCTGAGACGCGGCAGCGAGAGGCGCCAGCGCGCCGGACCGAGAAGCGCGCACGACGGCCTTCGCTTCGATCGTGCCCCCGGTCGTCGCCTTGCGCGCGGCGGGCGGGAAGGGGCGGACGCGCCATGACGTGTTCGCCCCTCAGCTTGCGCTTCGGGGCCAGCGGTGGCGAGGTCGAGGCTCGGCGATCGGCTGCCGAGGCGGAAGTGGATCGGTGTCCGGCCCTTGCCTCCGCCCGCGCCGTCCCTACCGGACCTCCCAGGTATCCCCGGAAGTCAGCAGCGCCTGCAGGTCGCCCTCGCCGCTGCGCTCGATGGCCGAGCTCACCTGCTCTTCGAGCAGATCCTCGTAGCAGGGCTTGTCCACCTCGCGGATCACGCCGACGGGGAGCGGGAAGTCGGGGCGGCGCAGCGTGGCCAGCGCCGTGGCTAGGAAGAAGAAGCTGCGTTTTCGATC
>CAZQMY010000704.1:0-2356 GCA_964594405.1 uncultured Spirochaetaceae bacterium
CAAGTAGTCGCGTGGTTGCAGCAGCAGCCAGACCGGCAGCACCGAGGCGACGAAGGAGTAGAGCAGCAGCGCCCAGACCCAGGTCGTGATCGATATCTCGCCGAGCACCGGAAACGCGAGGGCCACCGCGTCTCCGTAGTAGATGCAGAGCATCAGCAGTGCGTAGCCGATGAGCGAGGGGATCAGCAGCGGGATCTTCGCGCGATATACGAGCCAGCCCAGGGTCATCGCGATGAGGATCTGGATGTTGATCGGAAAGACGGAGCCCGGATTGCTCTTGAAGAGCGTCGCAATGATGTAGGCGAAGCCCGCGAGCACCACCCAGATCAGCAGGGAGATGATGATCAGGAAGAGGGTTCGGATGCGCGGAGTGGCCACGTGGCCGGCGATCTCTCCCATGCTCCGGCCGCGATGGCGGGCGCTGATCACGAGCGCGGAGAAGTCGTGCATGGCGCCCATGAAGACGGTGCCGAGCGTCACCCAGACCAGCGCCGGCAGCCAGCCCCAGATCACGGCGATGGCGGGGCCGACGATGGGCGCGGCTCCGGCGATCGACGCGAAGTGGTGTCCCCAGAGCACGCTCCGCGGCGTGGGCACGTAGTCCACGCCGTCCTCCAGATCGCGTGAGGGCACGGGCTCGTCGGCGCCGAGGGCGAAGACGCGACGTGCAAGGAAGCCGGAATAGAAGCGATAGCCGAGCGCGAAGCCGATGAAGACCAGGGCGCCGAGCCGCGCCGCGTTCATGGACCGCCATCTCCAGCGCTGGCCCGGGCCCCTGCCCGGGCGCCCATGTGGCGCATCCCGTCGCTGCCGGCCCGGGCCGGGCCCGCGCGCTCAGCGCGCGCGCGACGGGGGACGGCCGAGCAGCCAGGCTCGCAGGCCGACGGGGAGCGCGGCGAGAAGGGCCAGCGCCAGCCCGCCGCCGAAGGCGTCGAGCGCTACGTCGCGGGACGTGCCGGTCCGATGGTCGGAGAGGGATTGTCGGTACTCGTCGAATCCCGCCACACCGAGCACCCAGAGCATGGCGATGGCGAGCGCCGGCCAGCAGCGGCTCGAGCGCAGCAGCTCTGCGCGCAGGGCGCGCGCTTCCGAGCTGCGCAGCATCGCGATCACCACCAGCACCGCGAGCACGCCGTACTCGACCACGTGGGCGAGCTTCCGCACCCAGAAGAGCAGCTCTGCCTGCGCAGCGTCCTCCCAGCTGGGAAGGAGGAAGCGGATCAGCGGCCCCAGGAAGCGCGACGTCTCCGAGTGCGCGAAGCTATCACTGCCCAGGCCGAGGATGACGAATGTCCAGAGCACGGGGCCGAGCCAGGGCAGGAGCGGGGACATGGCGGTCGCATCTCCGGAGCGGGGGCGCGATTCTATCGCGTGGTCGGGCGGGTGGCAGCGGCGGGTGTCTGCCTCGCCGAGCGCCTGAGGCCTTCGCCATGCGATCTCGATCCGAAGCAGACTCGCGAGCCCTCGTGATCGGCCTGGTCTTCGAGACCTTCGAGAGCTACCCGCACGATCCCGACGCACCCCAGGACCAGCACGCCGAGTTCGAGCCGGAGAGCACCATCGCTGCGATGGAGGCTGCGATCCGCGCCCTGGGCCATGCGCCCCGGAGGCTCGGCTCGCCACGCACGCTCCTCGAGGCCTGCGCGAGCCGCGCCGGGTCGCTGCGTGGGGTCGACGTGGTCTGGAGCATCGCCGAGGGGCAGGGCTCGCGAAATCGGGAGGGCTGGGCTCCGACGCTCCTCGAGATGGTGGGTCTCCCGGTGCTGGGCTCCGATGCCCTGACACTCTCCACGAGCCTGGACAAGCTCTGGTGCAATCGCGCGATGGCGGCCGCGGGCATTCCCATCGCGCCCCAATGCCAGCTGGGGAGCGCCGATGAGGCGATCGACGCGCATCTGCCGGCCGATTTTCCGCTCTTCGTGAAGCCACGCTGGGAGGGCACGGCCAAGGGCATCAGGCTGGCTTCGAAGGTCGGCGATCGCGCGGCGCTGGCCCGCGAGGTGGGCCGCGTGGCTCGCGACTACGGGCAGCCCGCGCTGGTGGAGGCCTTCCTTCCCGGCGCCGAGTACACCGTCTGCCTCGTGGGCAGCGACCCTGTGCGTGCGCTGCCGGTGATGCAGCGCGCCCTCGAGGCGGAGAGCGGCATCGGCCTGCATGCGGTCGAAGGCGATGGGCGAGGAGGGCTTCAGCACCGCCTGCCGGGAGAGCTCGACGCTGCGCTCGAGGCTCGGCTGCAAGCGCTGGCGATCCGGAGCTTCGAGGCGCTCGAGTGTCGCGACTTCGCCCGGGTGGACTTCAAGCTGGATGCCGCCGGCGAGCCCGTCTTCCTCGAGATCAATCCCCTGCCGACCTTCGC
>CAZQMY010000705.1:0-2339 GCA_964594405.1 uncultured Spirochaetaceae bacterium
GGCGTCCGGCGCGATCGGCCCACGCAACAGTGCGAAAAGCCCGAGCCCGACCAACAGCAGCAGCCCCGGCGCGGGGCGCAGTCGGAACCCGGGGTCCAAGACCCGACGCACGAGCACCGCCAACGCCGGCAGCATCATGAGCAGGTCGAGCGCGACGCCGGTGTCGGCCGCTGGGCCGGAGAATCCCGTGACCGCACCGCGCGGCTCGGGCACCGGGTCGAAGGGTTCGCGAAGGGTCTCGGGGATCATCGCCCGCCCCAGCACCAGCGCGATTGCCAGCACCAGCGCCGCCGCGCCGAGCTTGGCGACCCACGACCCTTCGGCCCGCTCATCGGTAAAGGAGTCGCTCACGCCGACCCCTCGCCGGTCGGGGGCGCGGGTGCTTTCGTCGGGTCTGGCTTGGCGCTCGGAAGCGGGTGCCGGTCCAGGATCATCACCACGCCCAGGATCAGATTGCCGAAGATCACGTAGCTCGTGACCTCGGTGATGGGCTGAAAGACGGCCGCGAGCACACTCAGCAGCCCGAAGGCCACCGCGACCACGCCGAGCCCGCCCAGGAGCGATGCGAAGCGCGTCATCGCCACCTCGCCGACTCGACGGAGGCCTTCGTGAGGACCAGGAAGATCCCGACCATCACGGCGAAATAGGCCACGTCTGCGGTACTGACTGCGCCCTGGAGCAACGCGTTGAAGTGATGGCCGCTGGCCAGCCATCGCGTGAAGCGGCCCAGCAGCTCCGTGGCCGGATTGCCGGTCCCGATACCACTGATCTCCACGAGGAAGGGCAACATGATGAGACCGACGACCACCAACATGAAGCTGAGCATGTAGGCGATGAGCTGGCTTCGCGTGAGCGAGGACGCGAAGGCACCAGCGGCCACGTAGCAGAGCGCGGTGAGGACGAGGCCCAACAAGCCCGCGAAGGTGGTTCCCGGATCGGAATCGCCGAAGACGAGGAGCATCCCGGGATAGAAGAAGACGATGCCCATCATGACCAGCGCGAAGCCCGCTGCGGCGAGGAACTTGCCGACGACGATCTCCCAGATCCCGATGGGACTGGTGAGCAGGAGCTCGTCGGTCCCCTGCATCTTCTCTGCCGAGAAGAGGGGCATCGTCACAGCCGGCATGAAGAGCGCCATGAAGCCCCAGATGGCCGAGTAGAAGGGCTGCACCACGAGCTCGTTCAGGTTGAGGTGCGGGAAGGCGTCGAGCTTCTGGTACTGCTGCGCCAGCTGGATCTGCTCGTTGAAGGTGGCGAGGCTGCTGAGGAAGAACGTTCCGGCCAGGACCGACCAGAGGGTGAGCACCACGTAGGCCACCGGAGATCCGAAGAAGGCGCCCAGCTCGCGACCGGCGATGGCAGGGATGTGCCTCACGACGGCATCTCCAGCGTCCCGGTCGGCCGAGCGGCGGACGCCTCATCGCGCGCGGTGATGCGGACGAAGAGCTGCTCGAGGCTCTGTCCGCGCTCAACCAGGCGCGCGAGGGGCTCGTCGACCGCGAGGCGGCCACGGTCGATCATGATCACGCGCTGGCAGATGGCCTCCACCTCACTCAGGATGTGCGTCGAGAGCACGACGGTCTGCCGCTGCCCGCCCTCCCCCGGCGACGCGAGCTCGGAGATGAGGCTGCGGATCTCGCGGATCTGATTCGGGTCCAGCCCCACCGTAGGCTCGTCCAGGATCAGCACGGCCGGCTCGTGCACGATGGCCTGAGCGAGCCCGACGCGCTGCCTGTAGCCCTTGGAGAGATGCTGGATCATCCGACCGCGCACGTCGCCAAGACCACATCGCGCGAGCGCGCGGCCGACTGCGGTACGGCGCTCGCGTCGCGGCACGTCCTTGAGCCCGGCAACGTAGGAGAGATAGGCCTCGACCTTCATGTCGGGATAGAGGGGAGGAGCCTCGGGCAGGTAGCCGATGGCGCGACGAGCCGCGATGGAGGCGCCCATGATGTCGTGCCCCGCGATGCGCACCACGCCCTCGCTCGGAGGGACGAAGCCCGTGAGCATGCGCATTGTGGTCGTCTTGCCCGCGCCGTTCGGGCCCAGGAATCCGACCACCTCGCCCCGCGCGACGTCGAAGGAGAGATCCTCCACGGCGCTCCAGGCGCCGTAGCGCTTGCACAGTCCGCGTACGCTGATGGCAGCGCCGGTGCCCCCCGCACCTCGCTCGCTCACTCGGATCCTTCCCCCCCGCCGCCCGCGCCCGCCGGAATCTGCGAGGCCCCTTGCAGGAAGAGCTCGACCACGGCTCTGGCGACCTTCCTATAGTAATCCGATTGGCGCTCTTCTTCACCGACGAGCACGATCAACGAGAGCCCGCGACCGGTTACCACGAT
>CAZQMY010000706.1:0-2314 GCA_964594405.1 uncultured Spirochaetaceae bacterium
AGCTTCAGGTTGTGCTCGATGAAGCGGTTCTTCACCGTCGTCATCAGGTCCTGAGCGTCCTCGACGGCGTTGGCCAGCTCGAGCATGCGCTTCTTGTCGACACCCACCTGGGCCTCGAGCTCGGCGAGGCGCTTGGTGCGCTTGCGCGTCTTCTTCATCTCTCGCGCGAACTCGAGCGCCTTCTCGCGCAGCTCGACGAGCACGGCCAGCGAGAGCTGCGCGCCGTGCATCTCCTTGGCGATCTTCGCGTCGAGCTTCTGCAGCGCCGTGTTGTAGGCACCCTCGGCCTTGTCGAACTTCTTGGCGCGCTCCTCCAGCAGCGTCCGGAGCTTCTTCACGGCGCGCTCGACGCGCTCGGCGATCTCGCCCGTCTCTTCGTCACCGGACGACTCGGAGAGCTTCGCACCGGTGTGCGAGAGGGCACGCAGCGCGTCCCAGCGCTCGACGACGTGGGCGGCCGAGCTGGGGATCGCGTAGAGGGCAGCGCGGAGGTCGGCCGTCGCCGCCTCGAGATCTTTCGCGAGGTAGACCTCCTCCTCGCGCTTGAGCGTGCGCGTGCCGCCGATCTCCTGGAAGTAGGACTCGAGCGGGCGTCGCTCGCGACCGGGATCGAGCTCCTCCGCAGCGACCACGGGCGTGGCGCCGAGATTGGCCGTTCGTTGGCCTGTCTGTGCGTCGTTCTCGACTGTGACTGATTCACTCATTGACTTGCTCACCTCTCCGTCCCCCAGCCCCCCAGTGCGATTCCGATCCGTATGCTCGCGTCCGTTGGCTCTTCACTCTTCGCTTCGCCCCTTGCTTGGCCCTTCGCCCTTGCCTGGCCCTCGGTGACGTGCTGACTTGCACCGTTCGTCGTCCACCCTCTACGAGCCACCTACGAGCTACGAGGTCATCGACGGCGACCCGGGCCGTCCATTGGACCCGGTCCTCCCGATCCACTCGTCCTGCTGGTCCCGAAGTTTCGGAGGCGTCTCACGTCGAGCACATCGAGCGATGCGTCATGAAAAAGGAAGAGGAATCGGTCGTAACAACCCTCGGATACCGCCCGGGGGGGGGCGGTTTCAAGAAATTCGATGCGCCCCGAGCGCGGTCGCCCGGCAGTTGCCGCAATGCGTCCATCCATCGCCAGCCCTACTCAGTTGCTCACTCGCACGCTCCTCCACTTGCCTCTCAACCCCGCCTCTCGATCCCGCCTCTCGATCCCGCCTCTCACTACGACTCTGACTCGAGCCCCGGTTGTCACTGGCTCTCACTCACACTTGCGGGCAGGGCCACGAGGCCACGAATGGCCTGGACATCCAATGCTCGCATGCGGCAAGAAGACAAGCGGAAATCCGCCGAAGACCGCTGTCGTGCGGTTCGACCCTATGATTCGAATGCGGGCTTGCGCGCGAGGCCCGGCGATGAATGGGGGGGCATCAAGTGGCCGGAATATTGAGGCTTTCTCGGGAAATTGGCCAGCACTTTCTCAGCAGTTCAGACGCGCTCCCCTCCACAGTACAAGAGATGGGAGGACCTCCCAAGCCAGGCTCGGGGCTGTGGATGCGCGGCTCCAGCTCGAATCGCTGGCCAGCGATCTCGAGAAAGCGTTCTGAATTCGGGCAGCGCCCCCAGGCGCGCACCGGTTCGTTCGTCTCGCCCTGTTCGACCTCTCCTTCATCCCCAAAATGAAGGTGAAGTGTTGCATCTTCACCGCGGATATGTATCGGACGTCCATCTCGAAATCCGAAGCCAATTGGGGTTGAAACAACCCGCTCGGGTCGATGTGGGTCCTTCAGATGTCGCGCTGCAGTCCTTGCCGGCCTGAGCAGCCGCGGGCGCACAAGGCAGGCGCACTGACTGAGTGGCTCCAGCGCGGCGAAAGTGACATGCTTCCTGCTTCAAGAATCCCAGTTCCCAAGGGGTCGGCGCAGCGCGATGCGTATCTCGGGACCGGATCGACGGGGGGTGTCGCTGCCACCCGGGAGCGAAGGGGAAATGGCCGAGCCCGGCTGGAAATCCAACGAGAAGAGCTTCTACCTGGCAGAGTTCCGCGGTCGAAGCCTGGCCTTGTCGCTCCCCTTCGAAGACCGGGTGGACCTCGAGCCGATTCGCGGAGTGCTCGACGATCTGTCTGCGAACGGGACCCGAGTGGTGCTGCTCTCGCCCTACGCATCCCTGTTGGACGGGCTCTCGCGCTGCCCCACCATGCGCTGCGAGGGCGAGCGGTGGCCGGGCCGCCTCTGGCGAATGTTCCAGCGCGATCCCGTGGTCGGTCTGCAGCTGCTGCCCCGTAGATTCGCGGAGCAGGTGGGCGCGGCGATGCTCGCCATTC
>CAZQMY010000707.1:0-2312 GCA_964594405.1 uncultured Spirochaetaceae bacterium
GGGCGGGCCAAGGAGGTGATCAACCGCGGTGGCTCGAAGATCTTCCCGAAGGAGATCGAGGATCTGCTCTCCGCGCATCCCGGCATCGCGGAGGTGGCCGTCGTGGCCTGGCCCGACGAGCGACTCGGCGAGAAGGTCTGTGCCTATGTCGTTCCGAAACAGGGCGAGTTCACCCTCGATGCGCTCTCGGAGTGGCTCGATGCGCAGAAGACCACCCGGTACATGTATCCCCAGCACCTGGTCTTCATCGAGGAGATGCCGATGACGCCGACGGGCAAGATCCGCAAGAAGACGCTCCAGGACGACGCCGCTCGTCGGGCCGAAGCGGAAGGAGGGACCCGATGAGAGTCGGTCTGTCCTGGGACATGGACCGATTCGCCAGCGCGGGCGAGTCGTATGCGACCATCGTGGACGAGTCGGTGCAGGCCGACCAGATGGGCTTCCACAGCGTCTGGGTGCACGAGGCCCGAGAGGCAGACAGCCACTGCCCGGAGCCCTCGATCCTGCTCACCTATCTCGCGAAGAAGACGAGCTGCATCCAGCTGCGCATCGCCGGCCGCCGGGCGACCCCTGCGCTGCTGCCGCACATCCCCGAAGAGGTGGCGGTGCTCGATACCTTCTCGAAGGGGAGGGCGGGCATCGCCTTCGCGTCGGCGAGCAGTCAGGGGCTGCCGCCCGGTCACGTGAACGAGCTGGTGGACTTCGTCGCCAGCGCCATCGTCCACGATGAATTCCGCTATCGAGGTGACCACATCCGCTTTCCCGCGCATACGCCCGACGACGCGCCCCCCGGCGCGAGCACCCCCGCCGAGGACGAGCCCTATCTGCCGCAATGGGATTGGGGCCCCGTGACGCCCGACTTCTTGTCGATCACGCCCAAGCCCTATGGGCCCGGGACGCCGATTCATGTGGAGATCGAGGACTCGGAGACGCTGGACTGGGCGGCGCGGGGCGGCATCTCGCCGCTGGTGGGCGCGAATGTGCCGACGGCCCGGGCGGTGGAGCTGCTCTGCCGATATCGCGAGGTGGCGGGCAAGGCGGGGCGACTGCGGCGCGAGGTCGAGCCGGTGCTCGAGCGACGCATCGCGCTGGACGGCGCCTCCGACCAGGCGCGCCTCGGCGGCAGCACGCGCGAGATCCTCGACGCGATCCGCGGTCTGCGCGGGCGTACGGGCATCGCGCACCTCGTCTGGCGCCGAGACGCTGCGCTGCCCATGGACCTCCATCGCTTCGCCTCGGAGATCCAGGTGCTCCTGCAGGCCTGATGCGGCTCGCGAGGCCCGGCCCGGCCGGCGCCAGACACGGAAGGAGATGAGCCGAATGGAGTTCTGGACCACGAGCCTGGGCGTCGCGAAGCTCCGCCCCATGCCCAGCTCGCTGGGCAACGGCTACGAGAAGTTCGTGAACGACGCAGTGGAGGCCGAGCAGCTGGGCTTCGATGGCTACGGCAGCGGCGAGCACCACTTCATGTACGACGAGTTCATGCCCATCCCGCTGCAGGCGATGGCGGCGGTCGCTGCGGCGACGTCGACGATCAAGCTCACCACCTGCGCGATGCTGCTTCCACTCTACGACCCGATGGAGGCCGCCGAGATCGCCGCCACCCTGGACGTGCTCTCGGGCGGCCGCGTCGCCATGGGGTTGGGCATGGGCTATCGCCCCTACGAGTTCGACGGCTTCGGCACCGCGAAGAAGACGCGTGGTGCCCGGCTGCGCGAGGCGATGGAGGTCGTTCGGCTGGCGACCAGCCAGGACGGCTTCTCCTACCAGGGCCAGCACTACCAGTACCAGGACGTCACCTTGCGCCCGCGCCCGGTGCAGCGGCCCATCGAGCTCTGGTTCTGCGGCGGGACCTCGCTGCAGGGCGCCCGCCGGGCCGGGCAGGCGGGGCTGCCGTACTGGCTCGCCAACACGCCCTACGATCACGCGGAGGCCATCGTCGAGGAGTATCGGCAGGCAGGCAAGGAGGCGGGACACGAAGAGTCGAAGCTGCGGGTGGCTGCCTTCAAGGACGTCTGCATCGGCCACACGATCGAGGAGGCGGAGGGGCTCAGGAACGTCCTCATCCAGAACTTCTACGACGAGCACATCCTCGGGTACGGATACCTCGTCGACGAGGAGGGCAGGAACCTCTACCAGCCGGAGAAGGACCATCCCCTCTATCGCCGATTCGTCGGCAGCCTCTTCTGCGGGACCAAGGACATGGTCATCGAGGAGCTCAAGCGCTACGAGGCGCTGGGGATGGAGATGATCTTCCTCCCCTCCCAACAACGGCAGCTCGTCGCCGGCGACATCCTTCCCGAATTCCGCTA
>CAZQMY010000708.1:0-2303 GCA_964594405.1 uncultured Spirochaetaceae bacterium
CCTCGACCTTGAAGAGCTCACGCAGCGGCTCGACCAGCTCGAGCTTCATGTCCTCGGGCAGGCCGCCCACGTTGTGATGGCTCTTGATGGTGACCGAGGCGCCCTTGACCGACACGCTCTCGATCACATCGGGGTAGAGGGTGCCCTGCACGAGGAAGGCCGCGTCGCCGACCTTGGCCGCCTCCTCCTCGAAGACCTCGATGAAGAGCGCGCCGATGATCTTGCGCTTCTGCTCGGGATCCTCGACGCCTTCGAGCGCCTTCAAGAAGCGCTCCGAGGCGTCGACGGAGACCAGCGGGATGCCCATGGACTCGCGGAAGAGCCCCTCGACCTGCTCGCGTTCGTCCAGACGCATCAGCCCGTGATCGACGAAGATGCAGGTCAGCTGATCGCCGATGGCGCGGTGCACGAGCGCGGCCGCCACCGAGGAGTCGACGCCGCCCGACAGGCCGCAGATCACCCGGCCGTCGCCCACCTGCTCGCGGATGGCGGCCACCGCCTCGTCGATGAAGGCGTCCATGGTCCAGGTCGGCGAGCAGCCGCAGATCTCGCGGACGAAGTTGCCCAGGATCGTCTCGCCGCCCTCCGTGTGCGCCACCTCGGGATGGAACTGGATGCCCCAGATCGGCTCGTCGGCGTGGCGGATCACGGCGAAGGGCGAGTTGTCGCTCTTCGCCACCGGCTCGAAGCCCTCGGGCAGCGCCAGCACGCTGTCGCCGTGGCTCATCCAGACCACGTGATCCCCGCCGAGCGTGAGCCCCGCGAGCAGCCGGTCCTCGCACTCGATCTTCATGTGCGCGCGGCCGTACTCGCGATCGTCCGCCGGCTCGACGCGCCCCCCGAGCTTGTGCACGAGCAGCTGCAGGCCGTAGCAGATCCCGAGGATCGGCACGCCGCACTCGAGCACGCCCGGGTCGACGTCGGGCGCGTCATCGTCGAGGACGCTGCTCGGGCCACCGGAGAGGATGATGCCCGTGGGCCCGAAGGCGAGGACCGCCTCGAGGGCGAGGTCACCGGGATGGATCTCGCAGTAGACGTGCTGCTCGCGGATGCGTCGGGCGATCAGCTGGGTGAACTGGGAGCCGAAGTCCAGGATCAGGATGCGGGAAGTGCTGTCTTTCACAGTGGGGGGTGCCTCTCGGCGAGCGCCGCGGGAGCGGCTGCCGAAAGCGCCCTTAGGGACCGATCGAGGCGCCGGGTTCGTCCATCTCTCGAGGGGGTTCGATCTCTCGCATCACCCCACCGGACTCGGCCAGCGACTGGCGCCATCGCGGTGGTGGGCCTGGGGGAAGGCGACGCGGAGTCTACTCGACCCGGTAGTTCGGCGCCTCCTTGGTGACGATCACGTCATGCACGTGGCTCTCGTGCAGGCCTGCCGACGAGATCCGCACGAATCGCGCACCCCGGCGCAGCGACTCGAGATCACGTGCTCCGCAGTAGCCCATGCCCGAACGCAGCCCGCCGAGGAGCTGATGCACGCTGCTCGAGAGGCTGCCGCGATAGGGCACGCGCCCCTCGATGCCCTCGGGAACGAGCTTGCTCGTATCCACGTCCGACTGGAAGTAGCGATCCCTGCTGCCTTCGCGCATGGCGCCCAGGGAGCCCATCCCGCGGTACACCTTGTACGAGCGCCCCTGGAAGAGCACCACCTCGCCCGGCGACTCGTCAGTACCGGCGAAGAGCGAGCCGATCATCACCGCCGACGCGCCTGCGGCAAGCGCCTTGACCACGTCCCCCGAGAACTTGATCCCGCCATCCGAGATGACCGGCACGCCGAACCCGGAGGCCACGTCCACCGCATCGCGCACGGCAGTGAACTGCGGCACGCCCACGCCGGCGATGACGCGCGTCGTACAGATGGAGCCCGGTCCCACGCCGACCTTCACGCCCGACACGCCCGCCTTGATCAGCGCCTCCGCGCCCTCGGCCGTGGCGACGTTGCCGCCGATCAGGGGCACGTCCGGAAAGGTACGCTTCAGCTCGACCACCGCCTCCAGCACTCTTTGCGAGTGGCCGTGCGCCGTATCGACGACGACCACATCGACGCCCGCATCGATCAGGGCCTGCGCGCGATCGAGGCGATCCTCGCCCACTCCGACCGCGGCGCCGCAGCGCAAGCGTCCCAGGGAGGCCTTGCAGGCGGCGGGGTAGCGCTCGGTCTTCTCGATGTCCTTGATGGTGATCAGCCCGCGCAGCGCGCCCGCGTCGTCCACCACGAGGAGCTTCTCGATCCGATGCTGATGCAGCAGCTCCTTGGCCCGCTCCATGCCGGTCCCGGGCGGGACGGTGACCAACCCCTCTCG
>CAZQMY010000709.1:0-2301 GCA_964594405.1 uncultured Spirochaetaceae bacterium
GACCGACGGCTGCGTGGAGCAGGCCCTGGTGCTGGCCCGGCAGTCGGGCTGCTAGCCCGAATTATTCACGAGCCATAACGCAAGAAGGCCACTGAGTTGCTAGAAACAGGTTGCCGACGCCGGTTTCACGCACTTCAGAGGCCTTCTGCATGTCCGAGTCTACAACACAGTCTGTTCTTTTTCCCGAGCTGATTTCGAAGCCCGTCGTAGCGGCCTTCGATCAGGCCCACAGCAGCTCGGACGGCGGCGGCCTGCTGCTGAAGGCCATCGACGAGCGACTGGGGCTGAGCGCGAAGCTGACGGACTGCCTGCGCGATGGCCGCGAGTCGGGCAAGGTGCAGCACGAGTTGGTCGAGGTCCTGCGACAGCGGCTCTTCGCCATCGCGCTCGGTCACCCCGACTGCAACGACGCTCGGGGCCTCGCCGACGATCCGGTCCACAAGATGCTCGTCGGCCGCACTCCGATCTCGGGCGACCGGCTGGCCTCGCAGTCCACGCTCTCTCGCTTCGAGAACGCGGTCGGATCCCGCGAGCTCTACCGACTCGCCGAGACCATCGCCGACACCGTGATCGACCGGCACCGCCGACGCCTGGGGCGCAAGGCAAAGATCATCACCCTCGACTTCGACCCCACCGATGACCTGACCCACGGCCAGCAGGAGTTCTCCTTCTACCACGGCCACTACGGCGGGCACTGCTTCCTGCCGCTGATCGGGACGATCCAGTTCAATCGCGAGAAGGGGCAGTCGCTGCTGTGCGCCGTGCTTCGGCCAGGCAACGCGGGCGCCGCGCTCGGCCTCGTCCCCATCCTCGAACGCTTGCTCGAGAAGATCCGTGCGGCCTTCCCGAAGGCGCGGATCCGAGTGCGCCTCGATGGCGGCTTCGGCAATCCGACGGTGCTCGACTATCTCGACACCGCGGGCGTGGAATACGTGGTAGGGCTGGCGAACTGGCCCGCCTTGAAGAAGCGGGCCAAGAAGGCGCAGCGTCTCGCGATGCGCGAGTACGAGCGAACGGGCCGAACCCATCAGATCTTCGGCGAGACGATGTTCAAGACGAAGACGACCTGGCCGCACTCAAGACGCGTCATCTACAAAGCCGAGGTGGTGGACTACCCCGGGCGCGCGCCGCGACAGAACCTCCGCTTCGTGGTCACGAACTTCAAGATGACGCCGAAGCGCGTCTACCGGGAGTACTGCCAGCGGGGCGATCCGGAGAACCGGATCAAGGAGCTGAAGCACGGGCTCGAGCTGGGAAGAACGAGCTGCTCATCGTTCCTCGCCAATCAGCTCCGCGTCCAGATCACGGCAGCGGCCTACGTGCTCATGCAAGAGTTGGCAAGACAGGCGCGCCACACCGCCTTGCGAGACGCCCAGGTGACGCGTCTTCGTGATCGTCTCCTGCGGCTTCCCGTCTGGGTGGAGGAATCCGTGCGCCGGGTGGTCTTGCACCTGCCGACGTCATTCCTGGGCCAGAAGGACTGGCAGCGCGTAGCGCTGCGGCTCGGAGCCATCCCGCCCTGATCCCTTCACCGCTGCTGAGATCGCATCGACCGCAGCCCGGGCGAATGCCACCTCTGCGTCCGTGAGGCGATCCTGCCCGAGATGGACCGACAACCCGCGCCCTCTCGCCAACAGTGGCCGACTCCTCACGCATCCAATCAACAGAGATCGCGCCAGAAGTGCACCTCAGCGACGCGGTCATGCATAATGCGGGCTAGCCGCGGTCTGACACACGGCGGCCCTGCCAGGCGAGTACGGCTGCGAGCACCAGAAGCCCCAGACCCGAGAGCGCCGGCAGGCTCGCGGGGAACGAGCCCGGATCGTTCGGGTCGGACTCGCCCGGGTCTACGCGCCCGTTCTGATTGCCATCCTCGACGTCGTCGTCCACGCCGTCGCCATCGCTGTCCGGACTTGCGGGATCCGTCGTCGTGCTCGGGTCGGCGTCGAAGATGCAGGTGCCCGCGGTTCCCTCGAGTGATCCGGGGGCCGGACCATCCGGATCCGCGACGATGGCCGTAGCCCCTGCCTCCAAGCCGTCGCCCAGGTTGTCGCCATCCGTGTCGGGCTCCGTGGGCAGGGACTCGCCCGGGAGGTCGAAGGCCCCGTTGGCGTCGACGTCCTCGGCGCCGTCACTCAGGCAGTCGTCGTCGGTGTCGAGATCGAGGGGGGCGGTGTTGGGGAAGCTGAAGGGATCCGAGTCGGGCGTGAAGAACAGCGGATTGGTGCCGAGGATCGTGCCCGGACCGTTCGGCATTCCAGCGGTCTCTCCACTCTCTGTTCCATCCTGGATGCCATCACC
>CAZQMY010000710.1:0-2301 GCA_964594405.1 uncultured Spirochaetaceae bacterium
GTGTGGCCCGGTGTGGGCTCGAGGCGGACCTCGTCGGTGACGACCTGATCCTCGTCGACGAGGTCCACCAGCCCCGCGTCATGGACCGGCCGAACGGACTCACCCACGACGTCGCCGAATCGCTCGGGCCCCTGATCCTTCCAGTGGTCGTACTCGGCGCGATTCCAGAGATAGCGGGCGTTGACGAAGGTGGGCACCCAGCGGCCATCGACCCACATGGTGTTCCAGCCGACGTGGTCCACGTGGAGGTGGGTACACAGGACCGTGTCTACCTGATCCGGCGCAAAGCCGGCGGCGGTGATGTCCTCGACGAAGGATCCGCCGGTGCGCTTGTTCCAGGCCTTCATCCCGGGCAGCGTCTTGTCGTTGCCCACGCAGGTATCGACCACGATGCGCTGCCCCTGCGACTCGACCAGCAGGGCGTGAACGCTGAGGACTGCGGTGCCGTCCTCTTCGACGAAGTGGGGCTTGCACCAGTCGATCTCCCGCAGGCGCTCGGGAGTGGCCTCCGGAACGATCCACGTCGCCTTCCCGGGCACCTCGACCTCCACGACCTTGGTGATGGTCACCTCACCGATCCTCCACCTCTGCATGGCGCTCCTTCCGACGTCGGCCCGGCGGCCGCGCTCAGTGGCGTGAGGGCCCTCGCGTGATGCCTCCGCGGAGGCCCGCCAGCAGCCCGCCGCAGAGGAGGAGCAGCAGGAGCGAGGCGATCACCAACGGCCCCGGCAGCAGGCCGATCCGAGCGCGCGCGACCACATCCCCTAGATCCGCAGCCGAGTGCGGATGCATGGAGAGCTTGAGCCCCCAGGTCAGGAGCTGGACCGCGAAGAGGTAGAGGTAGCCCCGGCGCAGCCGTCGGGCCACCGCTTTGGTTCGGGACATGTCGGGCACCGTCATGCCGAGGTTCGCGTGCAGGGCGGCCACCGGATCAGAGACCCTGGCCTGCGGCGTCGGCAGGCCCTGGGGCTCGGCGGTGGCGGCCAGGAGCGCGGGACGGATCAGGGCGCTCTCGAGAAGCAGCGCGCGATTCTGCCAGAAGTGATAGAAGGTGAGCCGCCGCGCCTCGAGGAGCAGGAAGCTCACGGTGAGGAGCGGGGCGACCAGCACGGCGAAGTGGGGGACGTCGGGCGATCCCAGGCTGAAGGAGAGGACGGCCGCAGTGGCGCCGATCGCCCAGTTGGTCGTCATGTCCATGCGCGTGCGCCAGATGTCCGCGCGGCCGACCATCGCGCGATAGTAGTGGATCAGGATCGTCGAGCGGTCGCCCGGCTCGATTCTCAGTTGCTCCATCGGGCCAACATAGCAGCCGAGATCTGAACGATGGACCGGGGCTCTGGCTCCGCGCGATGCGCTCGGCTAGGTATCTGTCTCGCACGGATCCTGCTTCCGCCCATCTCCTCGACCCGCATCGCAATCCTCCCCGACAGGACCGTCGCTCGCCCGGAGCTCCGCTTGCCCACCCCTCTCCCCCCTCAGGCCGAAACCCAGGGCCGGCTCTCCCAGACCATCGTCGTCGCATACGGTCTGCCGAGCTTCGCCGGGGCCGCCATGGCGATCCCCATCGCGGTGCACCTGTCGATCTTCTACGCCGACGTCATTCTCGTGCCGCTCGGCCTCATCGCCGCCGGCAAGGCGGTGGCCCGAGCCTTCGATGCGGTCACCGACCCCCTGATGGGCTGGATCAGCGACCGGACCCGGACGCGATGGGGGAGGCGACGCCCCTGGGTCGCCATCGGGGCTCCTCTGGCCAGCGTCGCCTTCTACCTGCTCTTCGTTCCGCCCGAGTCCCTGAACGTCGTCGAATCCGGCGCGTGGTTCCTCGTCACCTACGTCCTCTACTACCTCTTCCACACGGTCTACTCCATCGCCCACTACGGCCTGGGTCCCGAGCTCACGCTCGACTACAAGGATCGCGTGACGCTCTTCGGCTGGGAGCGCGGCTTCACGGTGCTCGGCACCCTCTGCGCCGCCGCTCTGCCGGGCATCCTGCAGAACTACTACCCGCCGCGCGAAGCCATGGCGATCTTCTCGGCGATCTTCGGCGGCCTGCTCACCGTGCTCTACGTGCATCTGGTCTGGCGCGTACGCGAGCGCCCGGACTTCGCGATGCGGCCCGCCAACCCCCTGGTCCCGGGCGTCCGACGAATCACACCCCGCGGGCAGCAACAGCAACGCGATCAGCAGTGACAGGCACGGGCGAATCATGGCAACCTCAGCTCCCGGCGGTTGGCGGGTCGTCTTGCTCGTTCTCGGCGTCTCGCCCGCCGCGATGCGCGAGGCCCTGCGTCTGCTCAAGCA
>CAZQMY010000711.1:0-2283 GCA_964594405.1 uncultured Spirochaetaceae bacterium
CGGAACGAGCCGCCGATCTCCACCAGCTCTCCGCGCGAGACGATGACTTCCCGCCCCAGTGCGAGCGTGTTGAGGATCAGGAGGACGGCCGCCGCGCAGTTGTTGCACGCGTAGGCGGCCTCCGCCGAGGACAGCAGGCGGAGCTTCGACTCGAGGGCGGAGAGCCGATTGCCGCGCCGGCCGGTCTCGAGGTCGAACTCGAGGTCGGAGAATCCCGCCGCGATCTCGGCGGCGGCCGCCGCCGCGCCGGCAGCCATCGGCGCCCGTCCGAGGTTGGTGTGCAGGACGACGCCAGTGGCGTTGATGACCCTCTGGGGGTGAGGCGCGGCGAGCGAGCGGGCCTCGGCGGCCACCAGGGCGACCCACTCGGCCTCTCGGGTCGGCAGAGAGAACGCGTTCGCGTTCCCGGAAGTGCGCGGCTCGCCGAGGGAAAGCGATTCACGTGCGCGAGCGACGATCACGCGCGCGGCCTCGGTGATCGCCCAGACGGGCAGCTCGGGGCCCTGCTCGGCCACCCGTTGAGCGAGCCGATCCACCTTGGGAAGTGATCTCCGGGGATCCGTGTTGACGGCGCGCGATGAATCCATGAAGTTTGGTCCAGCTATTGGTCGGAGGATGCCAGATCAGCGCCCGGTGGCCGCGACGCAAGTGGCGGCAAAGGCGACGCAATCGGAGACGTTCACCAACGTTCGCTCACAAGGATCCAGGGGATCAAGGGCAATCCAGCCCAAGAGGCCGAGGCCAACTGCCCTCGCCCGAACCGCATCATGATCCGAGCGCCCGTCTCCGGGCGGGCGGACGCGATCCCGATGCTCCGGAGAGCGAATCACGGCGAGGGCCGCGGCAGGACCGCGGCGACGACTCCCTGCCGGCCGGGCAAACCAGAGGAGGACGAGCGGCGGGGCGCTGCTCGATGGGACTCCGAAGGACGATCGAGCGGCATCCACCGTGGGTTCGGATCCTGTGCGAGTAATTCAATTCCTCTTTGATTTCGAGAGATTAGAAGGAGTCGACGAACCGTCGACGCGGCCTTCACCGGCCGAGTTCCCCGCATAGCGCCCCGCCGAGGCGGCACGCGCCGCCTGTCAGTCACATCTCCGTCATTCATCTCGATGGCTCGCCAGCGCGGCCCTGGGCCGCGGCAGGCACGCAATGCAGAACGAGATCATCATCAACGCCGACCCGGGTGAGACCCGGATCGCGTTGCTCGAACGCTCGGTGTTCACCGAGCTGCACATCGAACGAGATCAGGGCAAAGGCGTCGTCGGCAATATCGTGAAGGGGCGGGTCAGCCGCGTCCTTCCCGGGATGCAGGCCGCCTTCGTCGACGTGGGCCTCGAGAAGGCTGCCTTCCTCTACGTCGGCGACTACTACGACAAGATCCCGGGCGAGAGCGAGGGATCAGCGGGGGGACGGGGTCGCGGCCGCAACCACCGCGGTCGCCCACCGAACATCGAGAACGTCCTCACGGAGGGCGACGAGATCGTGGTGCAGATCGCCAAGGAGCCCATCGGCAGCAAGGGCGCCCGCATCACATCGAACATCTCGATCCCCGGCCGCCACCTGGTGCTCACGCCGTGGTCGGCGCGCGTGGGCGTGTCGCGCCGGATCGGCGCCGACCGGGAGCGCAAGCGACTGCGCGAGATCGTCGATCGCCTCCGGCCGAAGGAGCTGGGCTTCATCATTCGGACCGCCGGTGACGGCGTACGCGAGGCGGACCTCGAGGCGGACATCCGATACCTCTCGAGCGTCTGGGAGAAGATCCAGCGCGCCACCGCGGACAAGCCCGCGCCGGCCGTGCTGCATGAAGAGCACGATCTGCCGCTGCGCATCATTCGCGACCTGGCCAGCCACGAGACCGACCGCATCGTCATCGACAACGAGGCGGTTCACGCATCGATCAGTGCGTTCGTCGAGGAGTTCGTCGCCGACCCCAAGCCCTCCATCGAGCGGTGGGAGGAGCCGCGCCCCATCTTCGAGAGCCTGGGACTCGAGGCGCAGATCCACGCCAACCTCGGCAAGAAGGTCTGGCTCAAGAGCGGTGGTAGCCTCGTCGTCGATCAGAGCGAGGCCCTCACCGCCATCGATGTCAATACCGGCCGCTTCGTGGGCAAGCGCGACCTCGAGGAGACGGTCTTCAAGACCAACCTCGAAGCCGTCAAGGAGGTGGTCAACCAGGTCCGCTTCCGCAACATCGGCGGCCTGATCATCATCGACCTGATCGACATGGAGTCGAACGAGAACCGCGAGAAGGTCTATCGCGCGCTCCAGGAGGCCGTGCGC
>CAZQMY010000712.1:0-2282 GCA_964594405.1 uncultured Spirochaetaceae bacterium
TGGTCGACGAAGGCCAAGAAGTCGCTCGGCGAACCGTAGAGGGCCGTCGGCGCGCGAGCTCGCTACCGGGACCGTGGTCCCATGGTCTCACGCCGACCATGAAGGTCTTTTCCGGCGTGGTGCCGAAGCTCAATCCCCCGCTCCTTCGCCATTTCGAGGAGCTTTTTGGTGAGCCACGCACCCGGCTTCTTGATGGGCTCCGCATCGCCGGAGCGAGAGAGCATCTCGGACTTCAGGTCCGCGTACGCGTACCGGACCTGCTCCGCTCCGAGCGCGCGAATGGACTTGGCGTAGAACTGGATGCTTCCCGAGTCCTTCGTGAGCTCCACGATGTCCTCAACGAGAAAGCGAATATCCTCCGGCAACGAAGCCGGGCTCGGTGCCATGACCGGCTTTTCCTGAGCGACCAGGGCGCGCCGCTTGAAACGAACGAGCCAGTTTCCCGTCCCCTTCGCCTGGCCAATCTTAAAGCCTTCCAGGTTCGGGTAGCCCTTCTCGATGAGCCCTTCAGCGGCCTTCTTCAAGGTTTGCCGCTGCTTTTTCGGAGCGCCCTCAATCGGGAGCGCTCCGCAGATGTTCTCGAGCGTCCTCTGGTGATACTCCTGAGACGCGAAGAACTTCGAGAGGTAGAGCGCAAGACGCTGCTCGGTCGGCCGAAGCGCGTGGAAGAACGCGGAGTCAAAGCCGGTGACGAAAAAGCCCCGCTCCCGGGCGATGCGCGCAAAGGTGTCGCTCACCTCGATGAAGCCGAGCGGGAGCTCCTCCTGGTACTCGCTCGCGCCGCGCTTGTACGCCTCGTACCAGCCGGTGAACAGACTCCAGTCGCGCATCGTGCCGTAGCTCTTCGTGACCGGGTCCCAGAAGGCGTTCTCGCAGTCGAACTTGTAGCCGCAGAGAATCGAGAGGTCGCGGCGAAGCCGCGTGTAGTCGCTCGCACTCGGCGGAGTTCCCGGGTGCTGGCGCTGGTAGAGCTTCCGGAGCGTGCCGAAGTAGATGCGCGAGCCCTGGAAGCCTTGGGCCCGCCAGCACTCGTGGAGGTCAAAGAGGAGCGCCTGCGTCGTCGCTCCGCCGTAGCCGTAGCGGCTCGGGTGAACCGTCCAGGTTCGGTGGAGTGGCCGGTTTCCAGGCCCCTTGATGGAATCGGTGAACGTGATGAGGTCCTCGGAAGCCCGACGTCGCCTGCCGAAGCGAAAGGCGGGGAACTCGGCGAGACCATGGTCAAAGCGTGCGAAGTCCTGACTGCCCTTGCTCGAGGCAGCCCTGCCCTTCGGTGCTTGCGTCCCTGGTCTTCGCTCTGTGCTTCCTGAAACCAAAATAAAAAGCGTCCCTTTAACGCGTTATCTTTGATCGTTATTCTTTAAGAGAACGTTTCTCCACCGGATTCCGTAGTCTCCGCTTGGACTTACGCGGATTTCGGTACCCGTAGACCCGTGCCGGGTACCCGTAGTCCCGTGCCCCGGTACCCGTAGTCCCGTGCTTTCAGCTCGGCCGGTACCCGAAAACCCGTGCCGGGTACCCGTAGTCCCGTGCTCGGTACCCGAAAACCCGTGCCTCATCCGCCGCCACCAGCGCGGCCACGCTTCCGGCTCGCGATTCCCTCGCGGAGGATCTCGCCGAGCGCCTCATCGAACTCAGCCATCGCGACCACGTCGCGATTGGTGGGCCGACGGAGCTCGCCGCGATGCTCCTTGGCAGCCTGGAGGATTCGACCGCGATGCTCGAGCAAGAGCAGCTCGAGGACCGGGCGCCCGATGTTCGAGTCGTCGAGCGAGACGCCTCCGAGAGCCGCGCTCAGCTCCGCGATGAAGGTCTGGAAGTCGGACTTCACCGACTGGGGCACTCGGAACTTGAGACCGACGTTCGGCTCCGGGGCCGGAGAGGCGGTCTCTGGTGCCGCCTGAGGGGCCGTTTCGGTCTTCGGCGCCTCTCTGGTCGGGTTCTTCGCTCGACGCTTCTGGGGCGCGAGAGAGGCCTTCTCAGGGGTGTCCTGCGGCAAGGCCTCGGTGCTGGGCGGGAGCGAGACGACCTTCGGCGAGGAAGGCTGGGGTGCTTCGGACCCGTTCTCGCTCGCTGGCGGGCTCGGGGCGGCCGAAGGCGGCGCCACCGCAGGCGCAGTCGCCGCCTTCACGGCATCGGCTGCCCGGCCGATCTCGTCGTCGAAGATGTCGATGGGGCCACTTCCACGGGGCGGGCGCTTAGGCATTGGCCGTCACCCCCATCGGGCTCACGGGGGCGGGCGTCGGGGCCGCTGGCCTCGCCTCGGGGTTCTGCTGGGCGAAGAC
>CAZQMY010000713.1:0-2250 GCA_964594405.1 uncultured Spirochaetaceae bacterium
CAGCTCGCGCGCCGAGCTCCTCCCCTTCGACCAGGACAACGAGAGGGCCGCGGGTTTCCTCGTGACGCTGACGGGCAAGCTGCCGCCGCTCGACGCCCCCAACGGCCAGACGCTGGTGCAGGTGATCGACCCGGTCGCGGGCAGCAGCGCGCCCCTGGGCTACATCCGAGCGACAGAGCTGAACGGAGTCGAGAACCCCCCGTCGGTGTCTGCGCTCAGCGGGGGCATCGTGGCAACCGAGCCCGGTGGCGCCCCGATCCCGCTCGCCGACGTCAAGCTGGAATCCGTAACACGCCGCCCCGACGACAGCGACGGCGACCGCGTCTCGAACGACTCCGACAACTGCCTCGAGGCCGTGAATCCGAGGCAGCTCGACGGGGGCAGCATCGCGAGCACTCTGCCCGATGGTGTGGGAAACGCGTGTCAGTGCGGGAACGTCGGCGTGGTATCGGATCCGCTCGATGGTCAGATCGACATGAACGACGTCGCGTCGCTCCAGCAGGCGCTCCTGGACCCCGATACGAACCGGGAGATCCTACAGCTCTGCAGCGTGAGTCCGCTGAACCAGAACGGAGAGGGCAAGGCAGACGACTGCAATGCGCTCGATCTTCTGCTGCTCTATCGGGCGGCCACGATGGGCGGCGACCTGCAACAGGTGTGCACCCGCCAGCTGAAGCCGAACCCGGAGTGACACGCAGGGGCGATGTTTCGCTGGACCCCATCGTGCGGGAGAACTCGGCCGACTGAGATCTGCTGGAGCTCAAGGCGGCTGCAGGTGCCGAGGGTGGGCCTCCTCAGGCGAGCCCCTGCCCCGCGGTGGGGGCTCGTCTGTCCGCATGACGGCGCTCCCGCCGCAGCTCCCGATTCTGGTGCTGGCCGGCCGGGTGACCCGCCACCAGCAGGAAGCGATCGAGTACCTCCAGGCAGAAAACCGCGTGCTGTGTGCGCAGCCCGGCAGAACGCGCCTTTGCTTCACGGACGCCCAGCGCCGACGCACTTGGTGGCTCTGGTGTCGAGCCGTTCAAGCTCCCCGCACGGAGCCCGAATCCGAATGCTCACGCGGAACGCCTCGTCCGATCGATCAAGTCAGACCGCTTCTCGCAAGTCATTCTCGTCGGCGAGCGCCATTCGCGACGTCTCGTGCGTCAGCACGCCGAGCACTACCACCGAGCGCGGAATCGCCCGGGGCTCAGGAGTCGGCTGATCGACGTTTGCTCCGGCGAGCTGCGACGCACGCGGCGAATCGAGTGTTCGGGGCGGTTGGGTGGTCTGCTTCACCACTCTCGACGGACGGGGTAGAGATCGGACGAGTTCACGCACGGTTCGGCAGCCACCACTCACCGAGGGCGTCGAGGTCCCGAACTGGTCCAGCGGCAGCGTCGCGTCCGATGCGATGCGTTCGAGCCGGGGAGCGGAGCCGCCGAGCCCGGTGCATCCGCTGGTTGTTCCGAGAACGCCACGAAGCGTCGGAGCAGCGGATTGCCAGCGATGAGAGGCAAGGCGAGCCGGCATCAGGTCGGGGGCTTCATGTCCTCGGGCGCGACTTCGCGCATGTGGGTCGCGAAGAACCAGTGGTGCCCTTCCGGGTCCTCCGAGGCGTAGCGACGGTCGCCGTAGAACTGGTCCGCCGGCTCTTCGAAGATCTTCGCGCCCGACTCCTTCGCCCGCCGAAAGTGATCGTCCACGTCGTCGACGTAGACGTAGAGGCTCTGGGTGACCTGGCCCAGCTGGGTCGGATTGCGGAAGTCGTCGGACGGACAGCCGAGCATGATGGCGGCGTCGGCCAGCTCCATCTCTGCGTGTATGATGCCGCCGTCGGGCCCCGGCATCCTCATGCGCTCCTCGAAGCCGTAGGCGCGCGACAGCCAGTCGAGTGCGCCGGCCACGTCTCGGTAGTACAGGTACGGGGTGATGCGCAGCATGTTCTCAGGCGGATTTGCGGGCATCGCGTCCCTCCATTCACACGCATCATACCATCGCCGACTCTCGACGCTCATCCGCCGCCTGCCACGCATGGCGCGGTGCCGTGCCTTCCGGGCGCGATCGGTCCGTACGCGCCGAGGTCGCAGCGGCGCCGCAGTCGGAGTAGCCCTGGATCTCGTTTGCCCAGCGGTGATCCGATTCCCAGGAACGGGGCCGCGTCCCCTCGCCTCCCGTCTAGACTAAGCGATGGCTTATCGGACGTGGTGTCAAATTGGGGGCTTGAACCGCTTGTTCGCGACGAGTCGTGCCGCGCGGATCGGGCCGAAG
>CAZQMY010000714.1:0-2244 GCA_964594405.1 uncultured Spirochaetaceae bacterium
GGTTCCCTTTCCACCTCACCTTCCTCACGGTAAATTTGGGGGCATCGGTGGCCCGATACCCCCCCCCCCTCGACAGGCGAAGCGACGGCCGCGACGGCCTGGAGGTAGCTCGCTGTGGCTGTCCACCGTCTCCAGGAAACTCCCCCTCTTCGTCAATCGAAGAGGGCGGCGATGTCGCGCGTGAGATTCGTCAGGTTGTGGCAATCGCCGCCGCAGTTTCTTCGTCGATTGCTCATCACCGCGATCGCGAGGTCCTTGTTGCGGAACACGCGAAGCTGCGAGCGCCATCCGATCCGCGAGCCACCGTGCGAAGCTTCGCTACCGCTGATCGACCACCCCAGGCCCCTGTTCTGGTTCTCCTGGCTGGCGCGCGCCGCCCAGAGCACGTTGTCCCGGGTGCTAGGGCTAACGATCGCTCCATCCAGGACCAGCCAGCCAAACATCGCCAGGTCGATCGCCGTCGTCTCGATGCCACCTCCGAGAACCTTCCAGCTCGTCTCCTCGTACTCGTGCTCCTTCACATCCCACGCGACGTACTTGTAGGGCGTTGCGCGCTCGTAGTCGTAGGGCAGCTCCGCTGTCTCGTACAGGGCCCGCATGGAGCTCAGCCCGAAGGCCTCGCCGATCTCTTCCCCAACGAGGCGGGCGATCGACCGCCCGGCCACCTTCTCGAGCACCGCGCCCACGTACGTGTAGGCATGGGTCGAGTAGAGATCATCGACACCGCGATCGCATTTCGACTTCGGGTTCGTTTCCCAGAGCTGCTCCGCGGCCTCGAGCGCCGAGCGGTAGTGCCCCTTCGGCGTCGAGTGCCCGGAGTAATGCTTGACGCAGCCGGTGTGGCGGAGGAGCTGCTCCACCGTGTGCTCGTGGGCCGTCGGCATCTCGGGCAGGTAGCTGCGGGTCGTTCGGGAGAGCACGAGCGACGACTCGAGCGGGGTCCCGTCGGATAGTCGCCCGAGATCGGCCAGCCGGGCCGCCAACGTCGCGCCGATGGCCTTCGAGATCGAGTTGCTGAGATACACCGTGCGCCCGTGGGCCTCCTTTCCCTCGTCGCGGTCGGCCGCACCGAAGCCGCGGCGGTACACCACCTGTCCCCCTTGGACGACCGCGACCGACATACCGGGGATGTTCCAGTCGATGAGGTGCTGAAGGACGAGGTCGTCGATCTGCTCCTTGACGGCGAGCCGATAACGGTTGCGGTTCTCCACCCAGACGCCGGCGTAGCGGGTTCCCCATTGGACCTCGTACTCCTCGAAGTCGATCAGGCGGAGCCCTCGATCCACGTTGCGTCGCCAGACGTTTCGGTATCCCTGCTCGGTGAGATCCCACATGACAAGGGAGTCCAGACCGCTGGAGTCCTCCTCCCAGATTGCCGCGTAGTGCTGGCGCGAGCCCGTCCAGTAGGACTCGAAGTCGGTTGTGCGGAAGCCTGACTTCGCGAGCTCCTTCTCGCGCGCCTCGTAGCTCTCGCGATCGAGGTTCCACGCATGTTCCCAACGATGCCCCTCGGCGTTCTCGACCCAGACGGACGCGTATCGCATCCCGGCCTCCGTTCGGTAGGCGTCGAAATCGATTGGGCGCAGCCCCTCAGAGGAGAGGTGTTCGTAGAGTCGCTCGTATCCATCCCAGGTGGTCTCCTGGTAGCGCTTGAAGATGCGCCCCTCGCGGTTCCAGACCCAGATTCCGGAGCAGACGCTTCCGTTGTCTACACCGCGGCAGTCGACGTCGTGGGGCCGATAGCCCTCCGACTCGAACGCATGTCCGCGCGCATCGAAGGTCGCCTCGGGGAGGTCGATCAAAACGCGAAAGGCCCGCGCTTCGGACGGTTCCTGAGACACCAGGGCGTATCCATTCGGGCGACCCGAGGACTCGATGTCGGTCACCAGGTAGCCGTCCTCGACCTCGGCGCCGAGCCGTTCTCGAACTGCCGCGATGCTCATCTCCCGACGGGAACGCCACTTCGCGTCGAACTGCGTGTCGAAGGAGTCGGCGATCGATCGGCTCATCAGGTCCGGGTAGTCGCCAGCGGGGGTGCTCTCCGCAGAAGCGATCGCGTCGAAGACGGTTTGGGCGCGGGCTGGCTCCGAATGGGTGATCAGCGCTCCCATGGCCAGGGTCGTCGCGAGGAGCAAGCTCGGGAAGTGTGGGCGACCGAGTGCGAAGCGCCAGGCCCGACAGGTCTCGGTGCGGGTGAATCCGTGCCGGTCGCTCTGGTCGGTTCGTGTCGTGCATTCCATGGAT
>CAZQMY010000715.1:0-2221 GCA_964594405.1 uncultured Spirochaetaceae bacterium
TCCGATGGTTGCTAGGAGGCGCGATCACGTAGCCCCCATCGCCCCGGAAATCGATGCCCGGCCGCATGCCTCCGCGGTTGCCGATCTCTTCGCTGGGGGCTCTCCAGTAGAAGTGCCGCCCTCCCCCACCCGTCGCGACGGTCGCGGTATTCGGGAGCTGCTCGTTCTCGGCCATCAAGTCGTCGAGTGACTGGAATCCGCCCTTGTCGGCGTCGATGTCGAGGACGACCACGCCGGAGGCCTGGCCGGTCGAGACTCCGATGTTGGCCTCCGGCCAGCGGCGCCACCAGGCGCGGAGCTGCTCGAGGTCGGTCGTCGCATCCTCGAAGCCGTGATCGGTCCTCGGATGCTTGCCGGCGTTGGGGCAGTCGGGCTTCGGACACGAGCACCCAGTCCCCACGAGCGAGTGCGTGGGAAAGACGCGCCAGCCGAGGCCTGCGTAGAACTCGGCCCATTCGCCGTTGGTGATGGGGTCATTCATGCGCGCGCCCTCCGTGCTGGAGGCGGGAAAGCTCCGCGAGCGCCACGTACAGCCGGCCGAGCGCCTGCTCGCGCTTCAGGCGCGCTACGCCGACGCGTGCCGGGTGTTCGTCGGCCGCCAGGGCCAGCAGGTGCCGGGCGCGGAGGACGGCCGCGTGGGCCTCGTCGAGGGCGGATTGACGGTCGCGCGGATCGTATTGGATGCGGCAAAATCGGCCCCGATCGCCGCCACAGCTGATCGAGAAGTCCGACGAGCCCGCCCTGCACGGCGGGCCGTCGTGTTTCTGGCGGGTCATCCGCGCCCCCCTTCCGGCTTCGAGGGCTGCTGAGCTTCTCGCTCGATGTCGCGGAGGATCTGCTCGGCAATCAAGTCGGCGAGCGCATCGGCGAAAGCGCGCACACGCGGGTCGTCCGGCGCATTCATCGCCCGTCCTCCTCGTCATCCAGCAGGCGGACGGGCGGCTCGAGGGCGGCCAGTTCACGCCGACGGTGATCGGCGAGTCGGCGGCGGGCCTCGTCTACGAGATCTTCGTCTCGCAGTCGGCCAAGGAGGCGCGGGCTGTTGTCCGGGCTGTCGGGCCACTCCAGCAGCGCGAGGTCGATTCTGGGCATGAGAGGTGTCTCCCAGTTAGGGGTTCACCTTCCACGCGACGCCGGGCGCGCTTTCTTACAGGCTGGAGCGGGTTTTCTCGAACTTTTTCCTCAGCCGGTGTTTGATCTGGTCAGCGTTGTTTCGGGAGGTCCCTAGCGCCTCGGCGAGCTCCTGCGTAGAGACTTCCCCCGCCGCGAGGATCCGGACGGCCTCCGCCTCTCGGGCGGAGAGTCCGGCGGCAAGGATGGCGGCGAGGATCTCTTCAGCCTCGAACTGATCGCCCTGCTGCGGCTGCTGGACCGGCTCGTGCTCCGGAGGAAGTTCGACCTCCTGCCCCCTCCTCCTGCGGTCGCAGGCCGGCTCGTAGTCTCTCAGCGCGGCGCCCATCCAGCGCACGAAGGCCGCCGGATCGCGCGTGAGTATCACGTCGCACCACCTGGGCGTGTTCCAGTGGGCGCCCTTGCGGCGATCCGGGGGGCGACGCGGGACATCGTAGAGGGCTACGCGGGTGCCTGGCGTTGGCTTGACACCGTAGAAGTCGAGCGCGCGGTCGATCGCAGTGAGGTCCCTCTCGACGACGTCGTACAGGAGCTTCTCGTTGGCCCAGATCCAGAACCCTCTGAGTTCCTCGCCCTCGATCTCGAGGGCACGAAGGAGGGACGGATACTGCGCTGCGGGGTCGTCGGCCGCATAGAGTGCGCGCCATGCGCCCCAGAGCTGCCCCCGGGCTTCGAGCAACTGATCCCACCCGGGATACGGCCCGAACTCCAACTCGATGTTGAGGAGCGTCTCGAGATCGCAGATCATCTTCGCCCGGCGCTCTTCGAGCGGGATGTCGGTGTAATCCGCCATCGCTGTAGCGTACCTTCCGCCGATAGTCGCCGCACAGCGACGCTCAAGGCGCCTTCACGCGGCCCGCCTTTCGCCCAGGATGCGCACGGGCACGCGGGGCCTCAGGATCTGTTCGCTACCGACGAAGCGAGCCCCCGCTACCATCAGAAACCCTCGGAAGTCCTTGAGACTCCGAGGGTTTTTGCGTTTAGCCTCCCGAGTCACAGACCCGCCCCATCCGAGGGTGTTGGGAGACTGACGGGAGTCGCGCTCGCCTCCAGGCGTTTGATGATGTCTGCCGGCACCTCCCCGGCTGCG
>CAZQMY010000716.1:0-2214 GCA_964594405.1 uncultured Spirochaetaceae bacterium
CACGCGGCTCCCGGTCGTGGTGCGGCGGAAGTGAGGGGGAGGGGGCAAGCTGATCGCGTGGCGCGGCGCGGCTTGCCGCGTACGGGTCGAGCTGGAGGCCGCATCGCGTGCTTGCCGAGAGGCTGGAGCCCCGCGAGTGCCGCGATGCTGCCCGCTGGATCTGATGCGTCAGAATGCGGGGACGAAGCCACGCCCGAGAGGGGATCGACCCCTCATCCTCGAGAGACGGGTGGTAGGCTGGGGCCAGTAGACTGACGCGGGGCGGAGGATCGAGATGGAGAACGACGACTTCGGCGTTCGGATGCAGGCGTTTGCCGAACGCCTCATGGGCTACAAGACGGGCGAGATGGTGTCGCTCATGGTCCACATCGGAGACGAGCTCGGGCTCTACCGCGCGATGTCAGGCGAGGACGCCGTGGATGCAGCCGGACTCGCCGAGAAGACCGGTCTCGACGCACGCTGGGTCCTCGAGTGGCTGCGAGGTCAGGGCGCGGCGGGCATCATCGACCATCTCGGCGACGAGCGCTTCCGCCTGTCCGACGTCGCGTCGATTGCCCTGCTCAGCGAGGACAGTCCCGCGTATCTCTCGGGCTTCTTCTTCAAGCCGCCCAGCCACGAGGTCATCGACAAGACGATCGACGCCTTCCGGACGGGCATCGGCGTCAGCTGGGGCGCGCACGGCGCGGGCGCCTCGCACTTCCTGTGCCGGACCAATCGTCCCTTCCACCTCCAGCTTCCCGATCGTGTGATTCCGTTGATCGACGGGATGGCCGACCGCCTCTGCTCGGGGGCTTCGGTCATGGACGTCGGCTGCGGCTCGGGCACTGCCCTCACGGTGCTCGCAGACGCGTTCCCGGCTTCTCGGTTCGTCGGGATCGACCCTGCCGCCAACATGATCGCCGAGGCGAGAGAGCGCTACGCCAACCGGAAGAACGTCGACTTTCGCGTGGGCTTCGGCGAGGAGATCAGCGAGGCGGATGAGTTCGACCTGATCACGACCTTCGATTGCATGCACGACATGACGGATCCGGCGGGAACCATGCGTTCCGTGCATCGGGCGCTGAAGAAGGACGGCGCGTGGCTGATCAAGGACATTCGCTCACAGGACAGCTACGCCGAGAACCTGGAGAATCCGGTCGCCGCGATGATGTACGGATTCTCCGTGCTCTACTGCATGTCGTCTGCGCTCTCCAAGCAGGGCGGCGCAGGACTGGGAACGCTCGGCTTTCCGCCGGCGGTCTGCGAGCGAATGGGGCAGGAAGCGGGCTTCAGCGCCTTCAAGGTGCTCGACTTCGAGGATGACCCCTTCAACTACTACTACGAGCTGCGCCACTGAGAGCACGCGCCCTCTCCGCGGCGTCGGGCGGCCGGGGTCACACCTTCTTCGACGAGTGCCCGGTCCTCGGCCGTTTTCGCAAGGGGAGGTCCACCGGCTCAGTCGGCGGAGCCGGGGACGTCGTCGGGATTGATGAGCTCAGGTCGCCCGAAGCGCCGACGGAGGCGGTTGAGCGTGGGGAGCACCTCGCCCTGGTGGAGCGCCCAGAGCAGCACGCGCCGCTTTCCGTGGAACTCCATGATCCCGAAGCCGATGACGATGGCCATGAGCCCGGGGCCGGGCGTCAGGAGAAGGATCGCACCGACGGCGACCAGCGCGGCGCCGATGCAGTTCTTGACTGCCCAGAGCACGATGCGCCCGGTCCCGAACACGCCCCGCTTCCGGAACGACTTCTCCGGGCGCAGGAAGTGGTTGGCGGGGAGAAGGACGGCGATCGCCGCCGTGGCCAGCATGGACGCGAGCGCGCCGCCGACTCCCGTCACGAGCCACAGCAGCCCGTTCCCGTTCACCGCCACGTCGACGGCGCCCGACCAGAGGGAGGCGCCTGTAGCTCCGACATCCACGGCCGCGAAGACTCCGGTTGTGACTGCGACGATGAGGCCCGCGCAGTGAGGGGGGGCGGCCGCAGAGGATAGGGCAAACGAAGGCGCCCGAGCCCGCGCTCGGATCCGGGCTTGCGCCTGCGCGAGCGAGCGCGAGAGTTAGGCCTCGACGGACGAATCGAGGAGGGGGAGCACGCCATGTCCCAGCGACGAGCAGTCATCACGGGTATCGGATTCGCGACTCCTGTGGGAGTTGGCGGAGCCGAGGTCTTCGAGAGCCTCTGTGACGGGGCCGTCGGAGAGCGGGTCCGATGGGCCGACACCTGGTGCTACGTG
>CAZQMY010000717.1:0-2197 GCA_964594405.1 uncultured Spirochaetaceae bacterium
GAAGATGCGCGCCGCCTCGCCCGCCTTCAGCGGCACCGGGCCCTGGCTGCCCGCCGCCACCTCGTAGCCCACACGCAGCGTGGCCGGCTGCTCGGCCGAGGCCCCCTCGAGATCGGAGGCCTTCACCGCGTACCCGTCCATCGCCGAGCAATCTGCGGGGGGAATGACCCGCTCGGAGTCCACCGGGACGGCCAGCACGCGGCCCAGGGCATCGCCGATCGGGACCGTCTCGGCTGGCAGGGTGGGCACCTGTGCCGCGATCCGCCGGTGCGCCTCCGCGACGGTCACTCCCTCCTGCATTCCAGTCCCTCTTTCATGCCGGTACGTTACCCGAGATTGCACCGCCTGCCTGCGCCGGAGTCGAGGCTGCCTCGGTCGAATCGGGCATGACGTGAAGCGCGAAATTGCCTAAATTTTGGGCACCGAACCCCCTTCGGGAAACTGCCATCACCCCGTCCGCCTCCGGTCGATCGAGCCATGCCCAAAGCCGCCTCCTCTCGTCCCGCGCCCGCCCTCGGTCGAATCCTCGATGCCGTCCTCGACGGCTTGATCGTTCTCGACGCGAACGGTCGGATCGAGACCATCAACGCGGAGGCCTGCCGAATGCTCGAGGTCTCGGCCGAGGCCGGGCCCGGACGCCAGCTCGAGGAGCTGCTGGGCGAGCGCCATCCCGTGCAGGAGTGGATGCGAAACGAGATCAGGGCCGGCCAGCCCATCGTGATCGCGGGCCTGAAGCTGAAGACGCGATTCCGTGAGTCGATGGACGTCGAGGTGGCGGTCTCGCCGATCCAGGGCAAGGACGGAGGCGCGGACGGCACCGTCATCGTGCTGCGCGATCGGACCATCGGAAACACCCTGCGAAACGAGGTCTCCGAGCGGGAGCAGCTCAAGAACTACGGCTTGATTGCCGCCGGCATTGCGCACGAGGTCAAGAACCCGCTCGGCGGCATCCGCGGAACCGCCGAGCTGCTGCAGCTCTGGGCCAGGGACGACCGGGCCCGCGGCGCCGCAGAGCTGATCGTTCGTGAGGTGGACCGGATCAGCTCGCTCGTGGAAGAGCTGATGGTCTTCGCCAAGGGCGAAGAGCTCGACGTCGCCTCGTTCAACCTCCACCGGCTCCTGGACCATGTCCTCTCGCTGGTCGAGGCAGAGCCGCAGGCACAGAACATTGCGTTCGATCGCGTCTACGATCCCTCGATTCCCGACCTGCTCGGCGACGAGAACCGCCTCACACAGGTCTTCCTGAATCTCGCTCGCAATGGCGTCCAGGCGATGGGAGAAGAGGGCGGTCAGCTGCGGATCACCACGGGCATGACGCTCCATCATCGCGTGATCGGCGCCGACGGCCGCCCCGTCCCCACCGTCGAGATCTGCGTCGAAGACACCGGCCCCGGGATCCCATCCGAGATCCTCGACCGACTGGCGACACCCTTCTTCACTACGAAGGCCAAGGGGACCGGGCTCGGCCTCGCGGTTTCACGCCACTGGGTCAATCGGCACGGCGGTCGTCTGGCCATCGAAGGCGAAGCCAATCCGGATGATCGCGGCGAAGCCGATCGGCCGGGAGCACGCGTCTCCATCTACCTTCCCCTGCGCGCCATCGATTTGCCGCCCCCCCTACAGCCTGGCGCCTAGCCAGCGACACCCGGGCGTGTGGCCGGGTGGTCGAGCGACCGGAGTCCCGAGAACGCCGCGGTCCGGCCACAGAGAGAGATCATGAGCAAGAGCGACCCCATCATGCGCGTCCTCGTCGCCGACGACGAGTCCTCCATCCGCTTCGTGCTGCGCCAGGCGCTCGAGGCCGAGGGCCACGAGGTCGTCGAGGTGGACAACGGCGAAGACGCCGCCGACATCCTGGGGCGGGAGCCCATCGACCTGGCCTTCCTCGACATCCGCATGCCCGGCATGACCGGCCTCGAGGTCCTCGATCAGCTGCGCGCCACCGGCAGCGAGGCGGCGATCGTGATCATCACGGCGCAGAACACCATGGACAACGCGGTGGAGGCCATGAAGCGCGGCGCGCTCGACTACCTCGCCAAGCCTTTCGGGCTGGCCGAGGTCACGGCGCTCGCCGAGAAGGCGCGCACCACGCAGGCTCTGCAGGAGGAGGTGCGCGAGCTGCGCCGCGAGGTCGGCCGCGGGATCACCCCCGGCGGCGAGCGGCTGGTCGGCAGCAGCCCTGCCCTGCTCGAGATCT
>CAZQMY010000718.1:0-2197 GCA_964594405.1 uncultured Spirochaetaceae bacterium
AGACGACGACGCTCAACTCGACGCTCCGCTATCTCTCCGGGCCGGAGATCAACATCACCACCGTCGAGGACCCCATCGAGCTCGTCGATCCCCGATTCTCACAGGTGCAGGTTCAATCCCAGATCGACGTGACCTTCTCCCGCGCCCTCCGCACCATCCTCCGACAGGACCCGGACATCATCATGGTCGGCGAGATCCGCGACACCGAGACCGCCTGCATGGTCGTGCAGGCCGCGCTCACCGGTCATCTCGTCTTCTCCACGGTCCATACCCGCGACGCCGCGGGAGCCGTAACCCGACTCATCGAGCTCGGCGTCGAGCCCTTCCTTCTCTCGAGCGTGCTGCGGGGCGTGCTCGCCCAGCGCCTCGTGCGCAAGATCTGCAACGGCTGCGGCGTCGAGGGGAGGCTGCTCCCCGATCAGGTGGCGGCGCTGGGCATCAAGGTGCCCGTCGAGCGGCGGGAGCAGCTGCCCGTCCGCTTCGGCGAGGGCTGCCCGGACTGCCGCAATACGGGACTCTACGGTCGATTGGGCATCTTCGAGATGCTGGATGTCGGCCGCCGCGTCCAGGCGCTGATCCGACAGGGCAAGGACGCCAACGAGATCGGCGATGCCGCGCGGATCGAAGGCATGGACAGCCTTCGCGAATGCGCGATCCGGCGGCTGGCCGAAGGCACCACCACCTTCGAAGAGGTGGTCCGCATCACCCAGGACCGGACATGAGCCAGAGCGCCCTGCAGGAGCTGACGCTGCTCGTCCGATCGGGCTGGCGCCTGGTCGCGCTGGAGTCCTTCGAGGAGGACCGGGCGCTGCGCGTGCTCGAGCGCGTGGCGCAGAGCTGCGAGCGCAAGCTGATCACCTGGAGCGTGGCCGCGGGCATCTCGAGCAGCGGGGCCGGCGCGGGCAGCCTCGAAGAGGCCATGTGCGCCATGGAGAAGATCGAGGAGCCTGCGCTCTTCGTGATGCTCGACGTGCACAACGAGCGCGGCGACCTGCGCGCGCGCAGGCGCCTGCGCGACTGGCTCCCCACGCTGGGCCGACGCCGGCAGACCGTGGTGCTGCTCGGCCCGGTGCTCGAGATCCCCGTCGAGCTCGCCCGGGAAGCGGGGCACGTACGCCTTCCGCTGCCGCGTGCCGATGAGCTCGCCAAGCTCTTCTCGAAGGTGGTGGAGGCCAGCGAGGACGAGGCGCGCGGCGCCATGGGCGAGTGCGTCAGCGCCGCCCTGGGGCTCACCGCCGCCGAGGCGGTGCGCGTGCTGCGCAAGGCCCTCGCGCAGAGCGGCGGGCTGGACGCGGAGACGGCGGCACACATCGTGCGCGAGAAGCGGCAGGCGCTGAGACGGACGCCTGCCCTCACGTTCCACGACGTGGACGACAGCCTCGAGCAGGTCGGCGGCCTCGGTGAGCTGAAGCGCTGGCTCAAGGAGCGCCGCAAGGCCTTCGGTGAGGAGGCGCAACGCTTCGGTCTGCCGATCCCGCGCGGATTGCTGCTGCTCGGCGTGCAGGGCTGCGGAAAGTCACTCTCCGCCAAAGCCGTCGCCCAAGAGTGGCAGTTCCCACTGCTTCGGCTGGACCTCGCCGCGGTCTTCTCGGGCCACGACAGCAGCCCCGAGGCCGCGATCCGTGAGGCGACAGCTGTGGCCGAGTCCATCGCGCCGGCCGTGCTCTGGATCGACGAGATCGAGAAGGGCTTCGCGGCCAGCGGCGGCGACGCCAACGCGGGCCGCGTCTTCGGCTCCTTCCTGACGTGGCTCTCCGAGAAGCAGAGCCCCGTCTTCGTCGTGGCGACCGCCAACGACGTCTCCAGATTGCCGCCCGAGCTGCTGCGGCGCGGGCGCTTCGACGAGCTCTTCTTCGTCGATCTGCCCAACGCCATCGAGCGCATGGAGATCCTCGCCATCCATCTGCGCAAGCGCGGCCGCGATCCCAGGCAGTTCCAGCTCGAGCAGCTGGCGCTGGAAGCCGAGCGGCTCTCGGGCGCCGAGCTCGAGCAGGTGGTCGGCTCGGCGCTCTACACGGCCTTCGGCGAGTCGCGTGAGCTCACGGACAACGACCTCGCCAACGCCATCCACGAGACGGTGCCCCTCTACGAGACGTACGAGGATCGCGTCAAGGAGCTCCGCGACTGGGCTCGCAATCGGGCGCGTCCGGCTGCCGTGGATGGGAAGATGGCGGACCTCTTCGAGCGATCGCCGTAG
>CAZQMY010000719.1:0-2191 GCA_964594405.1 uncultured Spirochaetaceae bacterium
CGGCGCAGCAGCTCGCGAAAGATCCCGCGCTCTGCCCAGGCGCGCGCCCCCTCTCGCAACGCCGGCTCACTACCCGGCGTCGATCCCGCCTGCGCATCGAAGAGCTTCTTCATGATGCTGCCGAGATCGGGCAGATGCTCGAAGTAGGTCGGGGCTCTGGCGAGCACGTCGCCCATCGCGTCCCGCCCGTCCGGCTTGTAGCGCGCCTCGACCAGCACGCTGAAGTGATTGAGACCGCCCGCCCGAAACTCGATCTCGTCCATCGGCCGATCGAGGATGATCGGGAGGTGCTGGTACATCGAAGCGATCTCATGGCAGAGACCGACGAAGCGCATCTCCGGGTATCGACGATGCACCGTTGTGCAGATGCGGCTCATGGGATTGCTGTAGTTGAACACCCAGGCATCTGGACAGATGGCTTCGATGTCCGCACAGATCTCCAGGATCGGCGGAACCACGCGCAGCGAGTGGAAGAGCCCACCGGGCCCGCCGTTCTCACCGAAGACCTGCCGAAAGCCGTACTGCTGCGGAACGCTGCGATCCTGCTCCCACAGCGCGAACCGGTCGCCCACCTCGATGGCGATCACGCAGTAGTCCGCGCCTCGCAGCGCCTCTCTGCGGTCGGTGGTGGAAGAGAGGGTGGCCTGGACCCCGTGCTCGGCCACGAAGGCATCGCCGGCGGCGTGGACCCGGGCGAGCGCTTCGCCGTCGATGTCGTGCAGGACGACGTGACAATCCTTGAGCACCGGACTCTGGAAGAAGTCGCCGAGCATGTCGAAGCCGAACTGCGCACTCCCGGCGCCGATGAGGACGATGCGTGTGGACATGAGGGCTCCAGCCGATGGGGGCGCTCAGTGCGCACCGAGTGAAACGGGGAGCCGAGCGGGCCCGCGCAGCAGCACGCCGCGCGGGCGCGCCTCGACCTCGCTCACGAGCTCCAGCCCGGGCAGGCGCTCGCAGAGCACGCCGAGCGCGACCCGCAGGTTCTTTCGCGCGAGGTGCATGCCCGGGCAGGTCCGAAGGCCCGGACCGAAGGTGAGGATCGGATCGTGATCGCGCTCGATGTCGAAGCGATCGGGATCGGCGAAGACCTCGGGATCGCGATTGGCGGCGGCGATGCCGAAGAGGACCCAGGCACCCGGCGGGATCGTCACACCAGCGAGCTCTGCCCCTTCGGTCGCGTGGCTGAGCCGCGGCTGCGCGGCCACTGGCGGCATCCAGCGGAGCAGCTCGTCCACCGTCTTCGCGTGGACGCCTTCGTCGTCCCGACATGCCTCGAAGACCTGCGGATGCGTGAGCAACGCATAGACGAGGCTCCCCAGCGCGTCGGAGGTGGTGGTCGCTCCGGCGGTGAAGACCAGCCGCACGTGGGCGAGGATGGCGTCGTCGGTGATCGGTACGCCGTCGATCTCGAGCCGGAGCCATTGCGAGATCACGTCGTCCGCCGGCTCGGCGCGGCGGGCGTCCAGCACAGGCCCGATGATCTTCATCAGGGCCTGATCGGCCTGGCGACTCGCCTCGAGATCGCGTCCACCGAACATCAGGTCCATGGAGAGCTGGTAGAAGGACTCGATCCCGACACCCCCGTCGCCTTGCGCTGGCAGGCCGAGCTCCTGGCAGATCACCATGAAGGAGAAGATGCGGGTGAAATCGGCGCAGAAGTCCACATCGCCCCGGCCCGCGATTCGGTCGACCAGTGCGTGGGCGTGCCGCGCGAAGTCGGCGTCCTCTCGAGCTTCGATGGCAGTCCGTCGAAACGCCGGCGTCGTCGCGCTACGCCAGCGAGCGTGGCCCGGCTCGTCCATGGACATGAAGGTCTCGCCGATATAGGGCTGACTGATCGTCTGGTAGGCGTAGCCGGGCGGGAACCTCTCCCCGTCCTTGAACGCCTCGGCGAGCGCCTCGTGGCTGACGATGTAGAAGGGTTGGAGCAGTCCGCCCGCCCCGGCCACCTGCACCACCGGCCCGCGCGCTCGGAGCGCGTGCAGCGACGAGGCGAAGCGCTCGCCGGGCAGCTCGTCGTTCATCCAGTCGATGTTGTCGGCGGGTGAGATGGGCATCGGCTCCAGTGTGCCCGAATGCTCCGCCGGAGGCGAGCAAATGCGGCGGGCCGAGCCCCCTGCGGCCCCGAGGAGTCCCCCGCCCCCGGAACCGGCTGTCCACGGCACGGCCCGCGCCGGCGCCCTCTCCG
>CAZQMY010000720.1:0-2164 GCA_964594405.1 uncultured Spirochaetaceae bacterium
ATAGAAGAACGTCGACTTCTGCGGCATCACCTCGCCCGCTGCCGTGACCCGGAAGACGTCGTCGGGGGAGAGCGGATCGAGATAGAGCGCCACCGTCCCCTCGCCCGCCAGCACCTCCCGCCGTGCCCGCCCGGCGCTCTTCGGAAAGCTCACCGCGCCCTCGCGAATCGCCTCGCTCGTGAGCTCGAAGGCGCCCCCCAGCACGTCGCGCTCGAGGACGCGCACCATGAGATCGTCACCGAGGGGCGCCTCGCGTACGAAGAGCCGGAGCCCCCGCCGGCCCGTGTCGGCCACGAAGGCCGCGCGTCCCGCGAGCGGTGCGAGATGGCGCTCGAGCAACGCCTCGATCTCCTCGCCCTCGTCGAGCGCGAGGTGCTCGACTCGCCAACCGCTGCCCAGGCGCTCGAGCCAGGCCTCTGTGGGCGGGGGCGGGACCCGCTTGACGACGCGGTGGATCGGCAGCAGCAGGCTGCCCGGTGCATACGCATTGGCGAAGTAGGCCAGCGTCGACTCGAAGGGCGCGTCCGGGCGCTCGCCCGACGCCTCGCGCATCTCCTGGCGATAGCCGAGCGCGGTCTCGTAGCGATGGTGGCCGTCGGCGATGACCGTCGGTCGCTCGGCCATGAAGCCCTCGAGCTGCGCGCAGGCCTCGGGATCGATGATCCGCGCCAGCGCGTACTCCACGCCGGCATCGTCGCGCGCGGTCGCGAGCGGCTCGCCGCCGCGCTGCTCGTCGAAGGCCGATTCGAGCAAGCCCGCCATCTCGTTCTCACGATCCTCGTAGAGCAGGAAGACCGTCGACAGATTTGCCTTCGCCGCACGCAGCAGCTTGAGCCGGTCGGCCTTCGGGCCGGCCAGCGTGCGCTCGTGTGGACGCACGACCCGGGCATCGTACTCCTCGAGCCCGAGCTCGGCGTAGAAGCCGATTCGCTCCATGACGCCGCCGCCCGGCGCCTCGAAGCGCTGCTTCATGACGTAGTAGCCGGGCCGGTCGTCCTGGATGAGCACGCCCTTGCGCCGCCAGTCGGCCAGCAGGCCGGCGATCTCGCGGTAGTCGGCGCCGGCCTCGTCCTCGACCTTGCGGGTCAGCTCGAAGCGGATTGCGTTGTGGGGGTCGCGATCGAAGTAGGACGCGCGTTCGTCCGCCGCGATCACGTCATAGGGCGGAACGATCACCCGAGAGAGGTCGACCCGCCCGGCGTCGTAGCGAATGGCGCGAAAGGGCCTGGCCCTTGTCATGCTTCGTCTTCGAGCTCGAGCCCCGCCAGGGCGTTGAGTGCCACGGGGCCCAGGGCGCCCCACCGGATCGCCACCGGCTCGTCACCCGTCAGGTCGAGCACAGTCGAGGGCAGTCCCCCATCGGCGCCGCGGCCGGCCGAGTCCAACACGAAGGGCGCGTCTGCGCATGTGCCACAGAGCAGCCGCGCCTCCTCCTCGGTCCGAGCGGGCGGCGCGCCCGTATGATTGAGGCTGGTCGCGGTGAGCAGGCCGAGCCCCGCCTCGTCCGCCGCGCGCCCGAGGGCATGGGCGATCGGATGGGAGCTGCAGCGAACGCCGACGGCGCCATCCTCTTTGCGCGAGATGCCGGGGGCGAAGTGCGCCTTGCATCGCAGCACCAGCGTGAGCGGGCCGGGCCAGCAGACCCCGATCAGCTTGCGCGCGAGCTCGCTGATCTCGAAGTCGTTCGCCGCCAGCTGCGCCTCGCCCGTCACGAGCAACGAGATGGGCTGACCGTCGTGGCGCCCCTTCCACCGCCTCAGCCGCGCCACCGCCTCGTCCGCGCGCGCGCAGGCGGCCAACCCCCAGACAGTCTCGCTCGGAAAGCCGACGCTGCCGTCGGCCTCGAGGTGGGCAATGGCGCGCTCGATGGAGCGCCGGGTCCTGGGGTCGACGCCCGTACGGGCGTAAGCGTTGGCGGGAGGGGGAGCGGGGGCGGGGGGGATGGGGGGCATCGGCGGTCCACGGCGCGCGGCGCGTTGGGGTGCAGCACGGGCAGGAGCCGGCGCTCCAGCGCGGCCGCGGAGGCGCACCCGCGGTCCAGGCCCGCGTACAGCGTCGGGGTCACCAGCGAGTCCAGCAGGAAGCGCGAGCTGCGCCAGCGCGCGCCCACCGCGGCGCGCAGCAGGCCCTCCATGCCGCTCGCTCCCTTCCGCGCGCCGCGCGG
>CAZQMY010000721.1:0-2161 GCA_964594405.1 uncultured Spirochaetaceae bacterium
AGTTCGACGTCGAGCGCGTCTCCTTCGGAGACTAGAAGATCCAGGTCTTCAAGGAAGTTCGCGGCATTACCGGTCTCGGCCTCAAGGAGGCCAAGGAGCTGGTGGAGAACGTGCCCAAGCCCATCAAGGAGGGCGTGGACAAGGCCGAGGCCGAGGAGATCAAGAAGAAGATCGAAGAGGCGGGAGGTCAGGCCGATATCAAGTAGCGGCCCTCATACCCGTCGCGAATGCGCCTCCGGCCCGATGGCCGGGGGCGAGGGTGCCCGTCCGGTGGGGACGGGTGCTGCGTATTTCAGGGAACGGCCTCGAGTGACATCGAATCGTGTCACGGCGTCGGCCAGGGGGGCAGCTGCCGATCGTGTCTGAGACTACTTTCTCCGATTATTCTCCGCGGATCCGCAAGTCCTTTGCGAGCATTCCGCGCATCATCGACATCCCGAACCTGCTCGAGATCCAGAAGGAATCGTTCGAGCGGTTCCTCCAGACCGATGTCGAGATGGAGAAGCGCGACAATGTCGGGCTTCAGGCCGTCTTCAACTCGGTCTTTCCGATCAAGGACTTCAACGACACCGCGTCGCTGGAGTTCGTCGGATATACGTTGGAGCAGCCCAAGTACGACGTGCGCGAGTGCCTGCAGCGCGGCATGACGTACGCAGCGCCCTTCAAGGTCACCATTCGACTGGTGGCCTGGGACGACGCGGAGGGCTCGCAGGCGATCCGCGACGTGAAGGAGCAGGAGGTCTACTTCGGGGAGATCCCGATCATGACCGACAACGGCACCTTCATCATCAACGGGACCGAGCGCGTGATCGTGTCGCAGCTGCACCGGTCGCCCGGCATCTTCTACGACACCAGCATCTCGACAACGGTGAGCGCCGCAGGCAAGAAGATCTACTCCTGCCGCGTCATCCCCTATCGCGGCTCGTGGCTCGATGTCGAGTACGACCACAAGGACATCGTCTTCGCGCGAATCGATCGCCGGCGCAAGCTGCACGTGACGATCCTGCTGAAGGCACTCGGCTACCAGCCCGAGGAGCTGCTCCAGTACTTCTATCCGCAGGAGATCATCAGGGTCGACGGAAAGAAGTACGCGAAGAAGACCGATCTCGAGAACCTGATCGGTCAGCGCTGCACCAAGGAGATCCGCGACGATGATGGCAACGTCATCGTCCGCAAGGACAAGAAGTTCACCAAGGCGGCCGTCCGCAAGCTCCGCGCGGCCGACTACGAGTGGGTCCCGATCTCGGTGGAAGACCTCGTGCGTGTGGACGCCGTCAAGCGCGTGGCGCCGGTGGACATCGTGGACGAGAACACCGGTGAGGTGATCATCGAGTGCAACGAGGAGCTCACCCAGGCGCACCTCGATGACCTGAAGAGCCGCGGGATCGACGAGTTCCCGCTCCTCTTCCTCGATCCGCTCACGACGGGTACGGCCATCCGCGACACCCTGATGGCGGACAAGACGCTCACGCAGGACGAGGCGATCATCGAGATCTATCGACGCCTTCGCCCGGGCGATCCTCCCACGCTCGATACGGCCACGAATCTCTTCAACAACCTCTTCTTCAACGCCGATCGCTACGACCTCTCGCGGGTGGGCCGCCTCAAGGTGAACCACAAGCTCGAGTTCGACGGCGACGAGATGGTGCCCTTCACGCCGGCTGACAAGAACGCGGCGGAGGAGATGCTTCCGCTCTCCGAGCTGCCGACGCTGCGCCGCGAGGACATTCTCGCCGCGGTCAAGTACCTGGTCGATCTGAAGAACGGCACCGACCCGAACAAGCGCGTCGACGACATCGATCACCTGGGCAACCGCCGCGTGCGCGTGGTCGGTGAGCTTCTCGAGAACCAGTACCGGATCGGCCTGGTCCGAATGGAGCGGGCGATCAAGGAGCGGATGTCGCTCCAGGAGATCGAGACGCTGATGCCGCACGATCTGATCAACTCCAAGCCGGTCTCGGCCGTGATCAAGGAGTTCTTCGGGTCCAGTCAGCTCTCCCAGTTCATGGATCAGACGAATCCGCTCTCGAGCGTCACGCACAAGCGGCGCTTGTCGGCCCTCGGGCCGGGTGGTCTGACGCGCGAGCGCGCCGGCTTCGAGGTGCGCGACGTGCATCCCTCGCACTACGGCCGCATCTGCCCGATCGAGACGCCGGAAGGC
>CAZQMY010000722.1:0-2160 GCA_964594405.1 uncultured Spirochaetaceae bacterium
CCACCTGCAAGCGGAAGCTGCGTCTCGACAACGGCCGCGAGTACTCGCCGATCGAGATCCAGCGCGAGTACTGCGAGCTCGCGATGAAGTACATCGACCACTACCCGGTGAGCGACGAGCTGCGCGACGGCGTCCAGAAATGGGCCTACGTCCTCGACTGCCTCGACGACGATCCGGACAAGCTCTCGCGAGAAGTCGATTGGGTGATCAAGCGCAAGATGATCCAGTCGTACCTCGACCGGCAGGGGGCCAGCTGGAACGACCCGCGGGTGTTCATGCTCGACCTCCAATACCACGACATCCGCCTGAACCGCGGCATCTACTACCTGCTCGAGCGCTCGGGCGCCGTCGAGCGGGTGCTCACCGACGAAGAAGTGATCAAGGCCAAGACCGAGCCGCCGCCCGATACCCGGGCGAAGATGCGGGGCGAGTTCATCAAGCTGGCTCGCCAGAACGCCATCCAGTACGACCTCGATTGGTCGAACATTCGTCTCGGCAACCTGTTGAACGTCCGCGTGATCTGCAACAATCCCTTCGAGACCGACACCGAGAAGGTGGCGGAGCTCGTGAGGACGATTCAGAAGACGAACCTGCGGAAGACCAGCCTCTCGAAGCTGGTCATCCAGTCCTAGGCGCCCTCCCTCCACTGCTTCCGTGGCGGCGGCGCCCAGGCGACCGCCAGGCCAACGGACTGGCCCGATCGCCGAAGCAAGCGGCCGGGCGAGAAGCTGCAAGATGCTGCAGAAAGCTGCAGTCAGCTGCAGCCAGCAGTAGGAGGTGGAGAAGATGGCAGCCCCCAACGAGAGCCACGGGCTCGATCCCGCGACCGAGACCCGCCCCGAGGCCGCCGAAGCCTCGTCTTCGACCGAGACGTCGAGCGAGGACGAAGCGGGGCAGGGCGCCGAAGCCGCCGAGCTGAACGTCGTGTCGGGCGCTGCGGAGCCGACCGCCACGAAGGCCGCCAGCGGGCCTGGGCCGGCCCCTGCAGAGGGCGGACCGAATGTGACGAGCCGCCGGAAGGGCGTATCCATCTGGGCGCTGCTCGCCGTCGTGCTCGTCATCGCTCTGATCGGCGCCGGCTTCTACCTGAACGAGTACCAGCGTGCCGAGATGCTGCAGAGCCAGGTGACGATGCTCGAAGGCGAGCTGGCGGTCGCGGGCGAGCAGCTCGAAGCCTACCAGTCGCACCTCGGTGAGGTGCGCGCCGGCGTGGCGGACCTGAAGAGCCAGGTGGGGGCGCTGGATGTGCTCGTGAACCGCGATCCGCTCGCGCCCGCCATCGCCGCGCCCGCTGCCGGGGCCGCCTCACTCGCCGAGCCGGCCAAAGAGGTGGCGCCGGTGGTCGAGCAGTCCCGCGAACCCGCCGCCGAGTCCGTCGAGGCCGCCGCTCCGGCGGCGGAGGCGACCGAGTCCGCGGGTGAGACCACCGCCGAGCCCGACGCCATGCTGCCGCCGGTCGAGGCCGACCTTCCGAGCTTCTCGGAGGGGCCCATCGACCTCCACCTCGACGGGGGGCCGCTGGACGGCGACCCCTACGCGCGCCCCGGTGACTACGGGTTCGGCTCGGCGATCTAGGCCGCTTCGAGTGGGCGGCGTGGTCACCCGCACCTTGGTTGAGCTGGCCCACAGCCCCAACCTCGTCGTCATCGGTCACTCGAATCCGAACGGCCTCTCCCGCATCGTAGAGCTCCTCCCCCCGCCCAACCCAGTCTTGGAGGCCGCCGAGTTGATCGTCGGCGGCGAGACGCAGAGACTGTCCCCGACCGTGACGATCATGGGCGGCTAGTTCAGCCTGAACGGCGCCGCCGTCGATTCACCCAACGAGCTGATCGGTGGGGCGATCTCTCAAGGAGCCAGCCTCGGGGCCATCGTGACATCGGGGCTCGGAACGGATGAGGGCCGCGACGACGCAGGTGGTGTCCCGATCCCGACCACCTTCGGGGGCTTCGTCCTTCCGATCCCCGAGCCGGCCACGACCATGCTGCTCGGGATCGGGCGCGTCGGGCTGGGTGTCGCGCGTCGATCGCGCTGATCAGCAACGCCCCCTACGGCCTCCTGGGTGCTGGGGCGAATCTCGCCCCGAACCTCCGTAGGACCGCCCTGATCCACTACGAGAAGGCGCAGAGCCTGGAGGCGTGGGGGGACGCCCCACGGCGCCCC
>CAZQMY010000723.1:0-2148 GCA_964594405.1 uncultured Spirochaetaceae bacterium
GCCGCGCGGAGCACGAGCTCGCGATGGCTGAGCGACTCGGGCCCCCCGAGATCGAAGGCTCGGCTCTCGCTGGGCGGCGTCTCGAGCGCCAGCCTGATGGCGGCGATCACGTCTCGGCTGTCGATGGGTTGATGCAGCGTCGCCCCGCCCCGCACCATCATCACCCGGCCCGCATGGGCGTCGCGTCGCCGCGCCGCAGCCGCGTAGTCGTCGGGGCCGAGCACCATGGGGACGCGGAAGACGGTGGTGGGCACGTCACCGGCCATCAGGATGTCGGCGGCGCGACCCTTCGAGGCCAGGCAGGCGTTCGGGGACCCCGCGTCGGCGCCGAAGATCGATAGGTAGACGAAATGGCGGACACCCGTCTCGGCGGCCACGCGGGTGAGGAGCTCGCAGGTCTCCTCGTGGGCGGCGCGATAGCTCGCCGCGCGGGTCTCCTTGATGATCCCCACCAGGTGTACGACCTGGTCGCACCCCTCCATGGCTCCGAGCATCGCGTCGCGATCCGCGTAGTCGGCGATCACGAGCTCCGGGGCGGGATCGACCTCGAGCTTGCGGATCTTCTCGGCCGCGCGATCCGACCGCACGAGCGCTCGAACCGGCCGGGCGGGCGTCTCGGTCGAGGCCGCTGCGAGCTCGGCGGTGAGCTGGACGCCCAGATGGCCGTTGGCGCCGGTGATCAGGACACGCCCGGGGGTGGTCGGCATGCCCCGAGGATAGCGGCGCATCGCGCCTTGACACTGCGTCCGTTCAGCGTTCCAGGGCCTACAGGTTGAGCTCCAGGCGGGCCGCCTCGCTCATCATCTCTGGAGACCACGGCGGATCCCAGACCAGCTCGAGGTCGACGCTCTTCACACCCTCGACGGCCCGGGTCTTCGCCTCGACCTCCGGCGGCAGGATCTCCGCGGCGGGGCACATGGGGGTCGTCAGCGTCATCACGAGGTTGACGGCGCCGTCGTCGGCCACGTTGATCTCGTAGACGAGACCCAGCTCGTAGATGTCCACGGGAATCTCGGGGTCGTACACGGTCTTGACTGCGGCGACGATGCCCGCCTTGATGTCGTCCGGTGTAGGGCTGGTCGAACTCTCGTGTGTCGGTGTTGCCGCACTCATCACCTGCTGCTCGTCCTGCGTCATGGCTCCGTCCTCGAACGCTTCGCTTGCCATCGAACTCATTCCGTCACCGCCGTTTCGCCGCTCTGATCCAGGGCGGCCTTGAGTGTGTGCCAGGAGAGCGATGCGCACTTGACGCGCATCGGATACTCGCGGACGCCCGAGAAGACGGCGAGCTTCCCAAGCTCGTCTGCGTCGACCTCGACGTCGGTGGGTGAGGTCACGAGCTCGTGAAATCGCTCGAAGGCGGCCTCGATCTCGGCTCGACTCTTGCCCTTCACGAACTCGGTCATCAGCGAGGCCGAGGCCGTGGAGATCGCGCAACCCGCTCCCTCGAAGCTCACGTCCACCACCTCGCCGTCGTCGTCCACCAGCACATAGACGGTGAGCTTGTCTCCGCAGAGCGGGTTGTTCCCGTCGGCCTGGCGATTGGCCTCCTCGAGCGGCCGGAAGTTCCGGGGGGCCTTGTTGTGGTCCAGGATGGTGGCCTGGTAGAGATCGCGCAGCTCGTCCATCAGCCGAAGAGCTCCCGGGTCTTGTGGAGGGCCCGACCAGGCGGTCGATGTCTCCCTCGTCATTGTAGAAGGCCAGCGAGGCCCTGGCGGTGGCGGGGACGCCGAGCAGCTCCATCAGCGGTTGAGCACAGTGGTGACCGGCACGGATGGCGACCCCCTCCATGTCGAGGATCGTGCCGATGTCGTGGGGGTGGATGCCGTCGAGCTCGAAGGAGATCACGCTCGCCTTGGGCTCGGCGGTTCCGATGATGCGCAGGCCCGGGATCGCATCGAGGGCGCGGGTCGCGTAGGCGAGGAGCTCCTGCTCCCAGGCGGAGAAGTGTACCCTCCCGATGCACACGAGGAAGACGCTCGCAGCCCAGAGACCGCTCGCCGCGACGAAGTTGGGTGTGCCCGCCTCGAACTTCTGGGGTGCCGCGGCGTAGGTGCTCTTCTCGAACGTCACCGTCTCGATCATGTCACCCCCGCCCATGAAGGGCGGCATCGATTCGAGCAGCTCGAGCCGCCCGTAGAGGACGCC
>CAZQMY010000724.1:0-2146 GCA_964594405.1 uncultured Spirochaetaceae bacterium
GAGATCAGGGCGAGGGTCGAAGGGTGGGTGTGAAAGGGCGGTCGAGAGAAGAGTGGCAGAGAGAGATCGGCCGGAGAGATTGTCAGAGGTCAGAGGAAGGGAGAGTCGGATGGCCGGAGGGATCGAGCGCGACGCGAAGGCGGGACGGCGACATGCCCATGGACGAATCAAGTCGGCGTGGCTCGCGTCGGCCCTCTCGCTGATGCTCCTCGGTCTCACGACCGGCGCGAGGGCCGATGGCCATGGCGACGCACCGCACACCGACGTCCATGCCGCGGAAGCGCCCGAGCTCGCCGATGATCCGAAGGCGCGCAGTGCGAACGAGGGGAGCGCGCTCTACGAGCCCTGGCACTACAACACCGACTACTACTTCGGCCTGACCCGCGGCCTGCCCGAGAGTGGAGCCCCCGAGCGAACTCACCCCTACTGGATGGTGCTCACCATCCCCATGGATGTGATCACGCTCCCTGGCGCCGCCCTGGCGGGCCTCTTCGGCTAGCGCGCTCGAGCGCCGGGAATCCGCTCGAAGAGCCCCAGCGTCTCGACATGGGCGGTGTGGGGGAAGAGGCCGTGGGCCTCGAGGCCGACCAGACGCATCCGCCCCTGCCCGAGAAGCTGATCGCACTCGCGGACGAAGGCGTCGAGTCCGCAGCTCAGATAGACCAGGCGGGCCGGGGGCCGCGCGATCAGGGCTTCGAGGAGCGGGTCTTCCAGGCCCTTGCGCGGCGGGTCGAAGATCACCGCGTCGTAGGCATCGAGCCGGCTCAGCAGCGCATCCTGCTGGCCCGCCGCCCCGGCGTGGATGCGGGCGCGTGCCCGGGTCGGCGGTGGCAGCGCCCGGAGAGAGGCCTCCAGGCCGTTCAGTGAGTCCGCGCTCACCTCGTTGTAGTCCACTCGTCCACCGCGTTCGAGGATCGGCAGCCCGAGCATGCCCACACCGGCGTGGAACTCCGCCACGTCCGGTGCCGGCGCGGCGTCGAGCACCCAGCTCGATATCCGCTGGGCCAGCGCGGCTGCCAGCGGTAGGTTCGACTGGCCGAAGGCGCCGGGCGGAAAGTGCACGACCGAGCCAGCGATGCGTTCTTGAACGGCCTCCGGCCCGTGCAGGCGCCGCCAGTGCGGCCCGAGGATCGCGTTGCTGCGCTCGGTGTGACCGTTCCAGAAGAAGCTGTGCAGCGCGTCTCCCAGCGCCGCGCGAAGCGGGCCGAGCAGCGCGCGGGCGGGCTCATCGTCTTCGCTGCGGCAGACCACCACGAGCTGGGCGCGCTCGGGCTCGCGCGCCACCACGACCTGCGCATAGCGCAGCACGCCCGCATGGGGGCGATCGGCGTAGGGCGCGAGGCGAGTCTCGCGAATCGCGCCCTTGAGCGCGGCGGCGACCCGGTTGATCAGCGGGTGGTGGACACGGCAGCGCGGGATGTCGACGATGCGATGGCTGCCGGCCTGGAAGAGCCCGATCTTCGGCGAGCCCGCACGGCCCCGGATGGCCAGGCGTGCGCGATGGCGATGACCGAAGGGCGGGCCTTCGACCTGCCGCACCGTGGGCAGCCCCGCCCTCGCCGCGATCTGGTTCAGCACCGCGAGGCCCTCCGGATCGAGTCCGGGTGCGCCGAAGCGGGGGCAGCCGGGGCAGGGCGGGCGATGTGGACAGCCCTCTTCCGCCGGCTCGGTGGCGTCTGCCTGCTCGATGCTCACGCCCCTCCTCCGCTTCCGGTGGGTGCCCACAACCGCCTCGCGCGCTCGCGGGTCCAGCGAGGCGAGCCCGGGGCCGGCGATCGGTTATGTTACGCGGGCCCGGAGGTGCCGCACATGTCCAGCGAACTCCTGCCCCTCGGCGTCGGCGCCGAGGGCACGGCGCCGGCGACCTTCCTGCCGACGAGCGTCGAGGAGATGGCCCTGCTCGGATGGGAGCAGGCCGACGTGGTCTTCGTCTCGGGCGATGCCTATGTCGACCATCCCTCCTTCGCCGCGGCCATCCTGGGCCGCTGCCTGGAGGCCTGCGGCTTCAAGGTCGCGATCCTCAGCCAGCCGGACTGGCGCAGCGCCGATGCGTGGCGCGCGCTGTGGGCACCGCGTCTCTTCTATGCGGTCTCCGCCGGCAACATGGACTCTATGATCAATCACTACACCGCGGCTCGAAAGCGCC
>CAZQMY010000725.1:0-2142 GCA_964594405.1 uncultured Spirochaetaceae bacterium
GAACTGGTCCCAGGCCCGGTACGTGCAGCAGTCGGCGACGACATCGGTCGCGGGCTCGTAGCCGAGATCGAGTCCCACGATCTCCTGATAGCCCTGTGAGCTGTCGTAGATCGGCCCGTTGAACACACAGGTGCCCTGCTCCGGCTCGCCGGAGTCGATCCAGGCGAAGTTCACGAGGTCCGCCGCGAAGTTGCACTGCTGGCCGTTGAGCGGCCAGCCGTCGAAGGCCGGCGGGCCCAGCTCAGGACACGAGGCCGGCGAGCAGTCCAGGCCCGGCTGGCCCACGATGTCGATCTGTACGGGATCGCACGCATCCCCCCGACCGTCGCCGTCGAAATCCGACTGCGTCCCGTTCGCGATGTGCGGGCAGTTGTCGGAGGCGTCGCCCAGCCCGTCACCGTCCGTGTCGAAGCCCCCCTCGCAGGCATCGCCGACTCCGTCGCCATCCGCATCCTCCTGCGCGGGATCGGGATCATCAGGACAGACGTCGCAGACATCCCCGACGCCATCGCCGTCGCCGTCGGCCTGGCTGCCGCTCGCCACCGTCGGACACAGATCGCAGGGATCGCCGAAGCCGTCGCCGTCCTGGTCGGCCTGGCTCGGATCGATCTCGAAGGGGCAGCTGTCGCACCCGTCGTTGATGCCGTCCAGGTCGCTGTCGATGGTCGAGCCGACGTTGGGGTCGCAGTCGCAGACCCGACCGACGCCGTCGAAGTCGAGGCAGTCCTGATACTGGATGCCTTCGGGGTCGAGCGTGTCGTCGGTGAGTGGGCAGAGGTCGAGGCGGTTGATCACGCCATCGCCGTCGGCGTCCTCGTCCTGATCGTTCGCGATCCCATCTTCGTCGATGTCCGGATCGCAGGCGTCTCCCAGGAAGTCGCCATCGGTGTCGTACTGCAGCGGATCATGGACGTAGGGGCAGAGGTCGCAGCGATCGCCCAGGCCGTCGCCGTCGAAGTCCGCCTGGTTGGCATTCTGCGCGCCGATGCAGTTGTCATCGCAGTTGAGGGTCTGCCCGGGCTGACAGGGCGCGTCGCCGCCGTCATCGAGGATCCCGTCCCCGTCCGAGTCGCCGGGCATGGGATCCGCGATCTTCAGGCCGTTGAAGATCGAGTTGACGGTCGCCGTGCGGAACTCGATGGGGAGCGACTGGCCGTAGTCGCCGACCACGGCCGGACCGCCCCCGGGCGGCCCCGTCACGCGGATGTCGAAGCCGTCGTTCATCGGCGTGTTGACCTCGATAACGAGCGTCGCCACCTCCCACATCTCCGAGCTCGGGCCCGCCACGAAGGGATCCTCGGCCGCGATGCCCTCGATGCGGCCCCTGCCCCCGGTCCCGCTGTCGATCGCCACCTGCGGATTGCCCCCCACCGCGTTGGGCAGGCCCACCAGACGCCCCGTCGCCCGAACCAGATCGAGCTCGTTGTCGATCGCCTCGTCGAAGTAGACGCTGAGGTCGTACGCGTCGAGCCCCCCCGCCCCGGTCGAGAGGTAGAGACCGGCGGTCAGGACGTCGCCGGCCCTCGCGCCGATGGAAGGCCCGCCCGGGATGCCGTCGCCGGTGGTGTGCTTCCAGAGGAGCTGCGCGGTGGGGATCGCCTGGAGCGAGGGCCGGCGCACACCGTCATCGAAGAGCTCGAGCACGACGTCGTCGGCGAAGTGCCCGTCGAACTCGGGGTTGCCGAAGTCGTTGACCACGTTCTCGAGCGCCACGATCTGCACCACCATGAAGTCGGCGTGGAGAGGCACCTCCATGGTCGTCTCGACCAGCTCCCAGGTCTCCGGGTCGCCATCGGAGATCAGCGAGCCGGTCTGCTGCTCGATGTAGCCGTTCACGTTGTTGGTGAAGTTCGCCCAGTCCCCGGCGTAGGCGGCCAGGCGGATCTGGAACTCCGTGTCCGTCTGCGCGTCGCCGGCGACCCGGTTGGCCCGAAAGGAAGCGTGCGCGCTCAGCAGCCCGGCCTTCTGCAGATCGCGATAGGGCTCGAGCGAGACCATCTGGTACATCTGGCTCGAGCTCGTGCCGTAGCCGTTGGGGTCGCTGCGCTGGAAGCGCATGTGGTAGGCGCCGCTGTACGGGACGACCGGAGCGACGTCGAAGTATTCGATGTAGGCCGGATCACCCGCCCAGTCGCCGAGCTG
>CAZQMY010000726.1:0-2141 GCA_964594405.1 uncultured Spirochaetaceae bacterium
ACGTGATCGGCGTCGTAGCCCGTCTGTGTGGGGAGATCGAAGGCGACCGAGAGTCCGGTCTGCCCCTTGGCGAGGTTGCTCCGATAGAGGGCGTTGCTGGCGGCCGCGGAGGAGTGGCCGGAGTAGGTGCGGATCAGCCAGGGGCGATCGCGCTCGGGCCGGGTCTGGGAGGCGGACTCTTGTGCGGACATGGCTTCCTTCGTGATGGGTCGGGCGGACATCGGGGAGACGAGGGCTCCCGATGCGGGGGATCGGGCAGGAGCGCGCCGCCGTCGGCCGGCGCAGCTCTAAGTAGTCGAGAAGGCTACCGAAAGATTCCGCCCCGCCGCAAACCGCAACACCCGGGCGCGCTTCCGGTCGGAAGGCGCAACGCGTCCGGTGCCGCTGCAATCAGAGTCCGAAGTAGAGGGCACCGGGAAGCACGGCCACCTGGCCGTCGGGGTTCATCACCTCGACGTCGTAGACGCCGGGAATGAGCTGCGGCGTCACGACCGTCGCCCGGACCTGGTTGTCCGAGACGAAGATCTCGCCGACGCAGTTGTAGCTCCAGCCCTCCGAGACGAGGCGGACCTGCGGGACGGCCCCCGTCGCCGCGACCTCGAAGAGCCCCATGCCAGAGACCGTGATCTCTTCGACGAGCTCGACCAGGAGCACCGTGTCGACGCCCGCGAGCAGGGGACGATTGGCGATCAGGCTGACCATGGGATCGATCACCACGCTGTCGCGCAGGTAGGCGTAGTTCAGGGGACGGAATGTGGGAAGGGGCTCCCCGTTCAGCCCGGCGAGCTCCGAGAAGCTGAAGGTGTTGCCCGCGTTCATCAGGTAGTTGCCGGCGGGGGACGCGCCACTCGCGTCGACGTTGTGGGTGGATTCGAGGCCCCCCGACCCGCCGAATAGCCCGGCGCCGGGTGCGCCCTCGGGCACGAGCCCGAGGGCGTGACCCGTCTCGTGCGCGACGATCGTGCCGAGCCCGTGCGCGTAGGCGTCGATCGCGTCATCGATCAGGTGAGAGCGCTCGGCCGCCTCGGGGCTGGCGGTCCCGAGGTCGAAGTCGGGGCCGAGCACCAGGCCATCCAGGGGGTGCTCACCGACGGGGATGCCACCGCGATCGGGTCGCAAGGGGTCGAAGATCGCACGGAAGGTGGCATCGAAGTCGAAGGCGGTGAGCTCGCCCGAGAAGATGCCGGTGGCCGGAACGGTGCCGCACTCGTTGCTCGTGCGCGCGCGATTGTTGACGTCGGTGAGGATGCTCGCGATCGCGCCGCTGCCGGTGGGGTTCTCGCCACCGATGCAGATGCGAGTCACGTCCATCGTCGGCCACGGAGCGGTGTCGAAGCCGATCCCGATCGGGCTGCCGGCGGGCAGCCCGGGCGGGCTGGATGAGTACGCGACGACGACCCGCTGCATGAGGAGCTGGATCACCGTGTCACGCACCTGGGCGGACAGGTCGGGCGCAGCCGGCGAGCCCAGTCCGATCCGTTCGAGGTCGACGTCGAAGTCCGGGCCGGGGATGGCGTCCCGGTCCGACGCGAAGTCGTAGTGGAACATCTGGTTCGCGCCGATGGGCGGCTGGCCGTTGGGGAAGTCGCGCACGGCGAAGGCGAAGCGGGTCGTCGCGATCCCTCCATCTTCAGAGTGGACCTGCGCATCGATCGTATGCGTACCGATCTCGAGCGTCTCTGCCACGGGAATCAAGACGGCCTCACCCTCCGCTTCCCTGAGCTCCAGCAGCTCGAGCGCGACGGCGGATCCGTCGGGCCCCGAGAGCGAGACGTCGAGCGTCTGCGGCACGACCGGGCTTCCAGCGTCGGCCCACGTCACATTGATGGTCGGGCCCGTCGGCGACGCGACGAGCACCGCCTTGAACTCGTCCTCGATCCCGAGCAGGGTGATGGAGAGGAGCGGAGGGTTTGCGGTGGGCGCCTCTCCGTCCGGCTCGGGCCCGCCCGCCGTTCCGCAGTACTGGCCCATCAGGCCGATGGTGCTCAGAGTCAGCAGCATCAGGAGCTGTCGTTGGAGCGCACTCCTGGTTTGTCGTCGCTGACGACGATAAGCCGGGGGATAAGACACCACGGAATCCTTTCGGAACAGATGGAGCTTTGGCAGCAGCAGGGCAGCTCAGCAGCGCCTGGTGAAGTTGC
>CAZQMY010000727.1:0-2139 GCA_964594405.1 uncultured Spirochaetaceae bacterium
ACGCCCAGCGAATCCCCTCTCTCGTGGCACTGGTATCCCATGCGGGTCGGTCAGATGGTCTACCCCTACATTCGAGAGGGTCGGCAGAAGGTCGGCGTCTACATGTCTCGGCGAAGACGAGTACGTCTTCACGACCTTCGAGTGGAACGGGCATACCCAGGGGCGCTCCACCCCCTGGGCCAACGCCGCCGAGATCGTGCACACGAACCACGCCTGGATCGCGCCGGAGACTGCGTCGAGGCTCGGCGTCCAGACGGGGGACTGGGTCGAGATCACGACCTATCGACCGAAGGGGCGGACATATCGCTCCGGAGAGGAAGACGCCGTCGGCGTCCTTCGCAACCGCGTGCGCGTCGTTCCCGGGCAGCATCCCCGCGTGATCTCGTGCTCGCACCACGCCGGCCACTGGGAGACGGCGCGACGGCGCGGGCTGCGGCGCCCCCGAGCTCCTCGGGGAGGGCGGCCGTATCGAGTGAGCTGCGCCCGGATCTCTGGTGGTCGAGCGCGCGCGGTGGTGTCGGCAACGGCGAGGCCCTCAACCCCGTCCTGCCCATCAACCCGCAGCCGCTGGTCGGCGGCCAGAACTGGTTCGACAACGTCTGCCGAGTGCGGCGGGTCACGTAGGCGAAGGGCCTCGGCGCGGCCGGCGCAGAGCGGACGAGCGCCGCTTCCCAGAGTGCGCCCCTTGATGCCCCGAGCCCCCAGCCCACTTCGTTGATCCGCCCGGTCCAGGCCCTCGGCAGCCTCCAAGGCACCCTGCAGCGCCGGCCAGCGGATATCCCGCAGCAGGCCGGGCTCGCGTGCGGGTGGTAGCCTCTCCCCCATGGCCCTCGTACGCGCTTCGATCGTGATCGATGCTCCCGCGGAGCGGATCTGGCAGATCCTGCTCGACTTCGAGCGCTACGGGGAATGGAACCCGTTCACCCCGCGCGTCGAGTCGACGCTGCAGCCGGGCGCGCCCGTCCACCTCCACGTGCGGCTGCGGGGCGAGCGCCTGTCCCATCGCGTGGAGTACGTCACGGCGGTCGAGCCCGAGCGGCGCCTCGCCTGGCGCATGCAGCTCGGTCCCCGCTTCCTGCTGGCGGCGGAGAGACGTCAGCTGCTCGAGCCAGCGGGGGCCGGCCAGACCTGCTACGTGAGTGAAGACGAGATCACGGGGTGGCTCACGCCCCTCGTCATGCGCCTCTTCGGGGTGGCGATGCAGCGGGGCTTCGAAGACGTCGCCCAGGCCCTGAAGAAGCGCGCCGAGTCCTGAACGGAGTGCGAGGAGATCCGATGTCCGACGAATCAGTCGCCGAACGCGTCATGAGCGGCCAGGCCTGGGAAGACTTCTGTGACCAGCTCAAGGCGGCCGGCCAGACGATCCTCGCCCCGACCGCGCCGGACTCCCCGCTGGACCGCGCCGAGGGCTTCCGCTACCTGAGCCGCCTCTCTCGGGCGGCGCTCGAGGCCTTCGTCGAGTACGCCGATCCGCGCGCACCAGCGCTCCATCGCCCGGTCCACGAGACCGCGAAGATCGGCGCGGACAACCCGGACAACTACTATCAGGCCGCGGCCATCAGCGGCCAGTACGAGTACGTGATCCGCGGGACGCGAGGCAGCATCCACTATCTCGACTTCGCGACGCAGAGCGGCGGGGTCGCGAGCTCGGGCGACTCGCAGCAGGGCGGCCACCTCGACGCCGCCGATCTGGTGATGGACGCCGACGGGCGCTTCGAGATCGCCGTCTCCTGCGAGGAGCGGCCCGGCAACTGGCTGCGGATGACGCCCGAGACCGAGCAGCTGATCGTCCGGCAGACCTTCCTCGATCGTGAACGCGAGACCCCGGCCCAGCTCGAGATCGAGCGGGTCGGCGGCGACGCTCGCCCTGCCCCGCTCACGCCCGAAGCCCTCGGCGAGGGGCTCGCCAAGGCATCGGGGCTCGTGGTGTCCTGCGCCGCGCTCTTCGCGAGCTGGGCGAATGGCTTCGAGAAGCACGTCAACGAGCTGCCGAAGTTCGACGACTCGGTCTCGATGGGCGCCGGCGGCGATCCGAACATCTGCTACTACCACAGCTACTGGAAGCTGGGCCCGGAGGAGGCCCTCGTCATCGAGGCGCAGCCCCCCGAGTGCGAGCACTGGAACTTCCAGCTCGACAAC
>CAZQMY010000728.1:0-2139 GCA_964594405.1 uncultured Spirochaetaceae bacterium
CCTGCTTGCGCAGCCCGGCGGCGTTCTCCACCGCGAGCGCTTCCGCCATGGCGGTGAGCTCGTGCATCGGCTTGGCCTTCAGCTCCTTGACGAAGACCCGCTCGCTGCCCTCGTCCTCCTGCAGGGCCAGGGCCTCCTCTTTGGCGAGCTCCGCGTCGCTCGGGAGATAGTCGTGCCCCTTCGCCGAGTCGCCGCCGCCCTGACGAGCCCCCGCGGAGGGATTGCGCGCGCCGCCCTGCCGGGTGCGGCGGCTCCGACTCCGCCGGCCGCGGCTCGGTTGCTTCTTCTCGGCGCTGCCAGCGTCGTTCGCTCGGTCGCTACTCACGAAGTCGCTCCAATCATATTTCCTTCCGCTCGTCTTCGACCTCCACCCGGGGCGGGGCAGCCCTCGATGGCGTTCGACGGGGATGGAGGTCGGGTGGACCAGCGGGGCCATCGGATCGATGACGACGCCGATGGGCGAGAGGTCTGGAGATCTATGAGGGGGGAGTGGACGAACTCTGGGATCGATGAGGGGCGTGGCGTCTGGAAGGGCAGTCGGAGGAGGGATGGCGCAGGCTGGAGGGCCTGCTGCGACACGGGCGTGGAGCGCGGCGTCGGGCTCATCTCGCGCCGATGCTGCACGTGGCGGAATCCTCACGCGCCCGCGTGGCGGTTCCAGCTCGAATTTCGGACGAATGTCGGAGGAAGTTGAGAACTTATGAGTATGTCGGCGTCGCTCGGGGAGGCGGATCCACTGCGACCATCGAGAATCAAGTTCCGGCCGCCGAGAACCTCGGGCGAGGGCGCTGGCGGGGCGCGTTCGGGCCGGCGCCTCGCACTGTAGGGTTTACCCCAGTAGGGACCGGCCCGCTCGTGGCGCTGGACCTTAATCGAGCGGGCCGAAGGGTGTCAAGCGAGCGTCCGGGCGACTCAGGGCAGCGGCTGGATGTAGTGTCCCATGCGGCCCGCCGCCGCACCGTCGCGCCTGTAGGACTCGAATCGTCCGGCATCACATCGCGTGCAGGTGCCCGGCATCCCATGGATCCGATCCTCTGACAGACCGATGGCCGCGAGCTCCACAGGCACCAGGGCGGCGAGCGCCAGGCGATGATGACCGGGCCTCGAACCATGGAGGGCGCGCGCGACCGCGTCCTGAAAGCGGCGCTCGAGTGCGTCGACCACGGGCGCGTCGACCTCGTAGCAGCACGGGCCGATGTGGGGACCGACGACGGCGCAGAGTCGGCCGCGCCCGTCGTCGGCGAGCTCGAGCCAGGCCCGCGTGCCCGCCTCGATGACACCGGCCGCGAGCCCACGCCAGCCGGCGTGGATCGCCGCCACCGGCCCACCGCCCTCCCGGGCCAGCAGGATGGGCACACAATCCGCTGTCACGATGGCGACCGCGTGCCCATCGCTGACGACGGCGTCGGCCTCTTCGGGCTCGAGCCGACCCGCGGCGCCGACCCTGGCCACCTGCCTGCCGTGCACCTGCACGGGCCGCAGCGCTCCATCCGGAAGCGGCGTCCCGCGAAGGCCGAAGCCATGACGGACATGGCATGCGTCGAGGGCCCGGTGACACAGGAAGCCGTCGCGCACCTCGATCATCGACGCGGCTCCTTGGAATCGAGCTCGAGCTCCACTGCACGAAGATCCGGTGGTCGCGGTGCCTCGAAGCGCATGCGCTCGCCGCCCACCGGATGCACGAAGCCAAGCACCGCTGCATGCAGGGCCGGCCGACCCAGCCCCGCCGGCGCGTCGCTCCGACGAGCTCGGCCATAGACCGGGTCTCCTGTGATCGGCATCCCCGAGGAGGAGAGGTGCACGCGAAGCTGGTGCGTACGCCCGGTCTCCGGCCGGAGCTCCAGCAGCGTGTGTATCGAGGCGGGGTAGCGACGAAGCACCCGCCAGTGGGTGACGGCGTGGCGCCCACCGCGGGCCCGCACGCTCATCCGCTTGCGATCGCGCGGATGGCGGCCGATGGGCTTCTCGATGCGGCCCTCCTCGCGGCTCGGGAGCGCTCGGACGAAGGCGTGGTAGATCCGCTCGATACTGTGGTCCTGGAACTGCTGGGCGAGCGCGAGATGCGCTCGATCGTGCTTTGCGACGACGAGGATGCCCGAGGTCCCCTTGTCGAGTCGATGCACGATACCGGGTCGGGCC
>CAZQMY010000729.1:0-2128 GCA_964594405.1 uncultured Spirochaetaceae bacterium
CGCCCAGCGCCTGCCCGAAGAGCTTCTCGTACCACTCGTCGACGGTGGTGAGGGAGACGCCGATCATCAGCGGAAGCGCCATCACGAGGTAGCGCCGGAAGCCACGCGCGCCGGGCGCGAAGGCCAGCCGCACGCCCCCCACCTTGCGCAGATCGATGAGGGGATGGAGGAAGGTGCCGAGGAAGGCCCCGCCGAGCGCCCCCCAGGCGAAGCCCTCGACCCCGTCGCCGATCAGCCCGCCGACGATGATGCCGGCGTTGTAGACCAGCGGCGCCGAGGCCTGCGCGGCGAAGTGGCCGTGGGCCATCAGGACCGCGCGCATGATGCCGCCGGCGACGAAGAAGACCTGCGCGGGAAGCACGATCCGGGTCAAGCGCACGGTGAGCGCGCGCGTCTGCGGATCGAAGCCGGGAAAGAGCACGTCGACCAGGGGCTCGGCCCAGACGAAGAGCAGCCCCGTCAGCCCCAGCGCGATCGCCCCCATGGTGCCCAGCACGTTGCCGAAGAGCGCGCGCGCCGCGTCCCCCCCGGCCTCCGCCTGCGTCTTCAGATAGAGGGGCGTGAAGGCGATGGCGAGCGCTCCACCGGCGAGCAGGTAATTGAGCAGGTCAGGGATCTGGAATGCCGCGTAGTAGGCATCGGTGCCCGCCGCGACGCCGACCCGCGCGGCCAGCACCATCTCGCGGACGAAGCCGAGCACGCGCGAGAGCAGCACGCTCAGCGCCAAGAGCGCAGCCGCTGCCGCGACGCGACGGCCGCCCCCGGCCTCGCCGCCCTGCCCCTCCGACACGCATCCCCCCGTTCGCGCGCTTCTTCGCTGCGCGCAGTATAGGGCGTTTCAGCGTTCGCCATCCTTCGGCCGGGGATTGGGCTCGCGCCACAGCGTGCCGTCGAAGGTCTCCACCACGAAGTCGTCGCCGTCGCGACCGCGCGCGAAGGCGTGATCGAGGGGCACCTTGCCATGCGGCGTATCGAGGACGTACTGCGGAATCGCAAAGCCGCTGGTCCGACCGCGCAGGGCCCGGAAGATCGCCAGGCCATCCTCGATGGGCACCCGGAAGTGCCCGGTGCCCTCGAGAAGCTGGGCCTGGTAGCAGTAGTAGGGGCGCACGCGCATCCGGACCAGCCCCTCACAGAGGGTCTTCATGGTATCGACGTCATCGTTGATGCCGCGCATCAGCACGCTCTGATTGCCCACCGGGATGCCCGCCGCGAGGAGCTTCGCACAGGCGTCCGCCGCCTCGTCGGTCAGCTCCTTCGGATGATTGAAGTGCGTGTTCACCCAGACGGGATGGTGGCGGGCAAGCATCGCGCACAGCTCGTCCGTCACGCGAAAGGGCAAGGTGACGGGCAGCCGGGTTCCGAGGCGGACGATCTCCACATGCGGAATCGTCCTCAGCCGAGTGAGCAGCCAGTCGAGCCTTTCGTCGGAGTAGGTGAGCGGATCACCGCCGGTCAGGAGCACGTCGCGGATCTCTGGCGTGCGCTCGATCCAGTCGAGGGCCAGCTCGAGCTCGCGCTTCTTCATGCTCCAGCCCTCCTCCCCCACCATCCGTTTGCGCAGGCAGTAGCGGCAGTAGAGCGCGCACTCGTTGTTGACGCAGAAGGCGATGCGGTCGGGATAGACGCGGATCACGTTCTTCACGGGCGAGTGCGCCACCTCGTCCAGGGGATCGGCGAGCCCCGCGTCATCCTCGCCCTCGAGCGTGCTCGGGACCACCTGGCGCCGGATCGGGCAGCTCGGATCGTCGGGGTCCATGAGGGAGGCGTAGTAGGGGGTGATCACGAAGCGGAAGCGCCGCGAGAGATCCTCGATCGCGCGCGCTTCATCCTCCGAGACCCGGACCCAGCGCGCCAGCGCCTCGAGGTCGCGGATGCGCGCGCCCATCTGCCAGGTCCAGCTGCGCCACTTCTCGGGCGGTGTCTCCATGGGAACGATGCTCGTGGCCAGGCGCGGTCGGGCTCCTCTTGACGGTGTGCATTCGAGGCGTGCATTCAAGACGTGCGGGAGAGGTGTCGGCGCAGCGCCACCTCCAGCACCTCGGCCAGCAGCGCCGGGTAGGGCCGGCCCTCCAGCTCGACCAGTATGGCGAAGCTTCAGTCCACCGCGAAGGTCGGCAGGGGATTG
>CAZQMY010000730.1:0-2127 GCA_964594405.1 uncultured Spirochaetaceae bacterium
CGTATGCGTCCGCCCTTAGATGCCCGGCTATTAGCCGCCCGCCCAGACGCCCGGCTCGTCCCGGCCTCCGGACGTGCGTCGTCTGCCGCCCGGCCCGTCTGCGGCCGGGCCCGCTCGTCCTGGCGCTCGCACTGGTGGTTGCCGCGCCGCTCGCGCCCGAGGCGGCTGCGCAGCAGGCCGAGCGGGCACCGGCGGACGCCGACTTCCGCGCCGGCCTCGCGCCCGCCAGTCCGATGGACGGCCCGGCCTTCGCGGTGCCGCGCTTCGAGATCGGGATCCGCGCCGGTCACGAGCAGGATGCCGACCTGCCCACGCCCGGCGCCCTCCTGCCCATGACCGTCCGACTCCAGCCGACGCCCACCGGCTACATCCTGCCACGCCCTGGCGAGCCCACCGAGAACGTGCAGCTCGCTCTCGGCGAGCGGCCCATGCAGCGTTTCCACGCGAGCGCGCTCTCGGCCATCAGCCGGGCTCTTCTCGGGCGTCTACACGACGAGAACCTGCTCGGCGTGTACGTCATGCCCTCCGCTCAGGACATCGATCCAGAGAGCGAGACCGATCTGCGCGGAGGCCGCACCGATCTGCGCTTCGAGATCTGGATCGGGCGGATCAAGGACGTGCGAACGGTCGCGGTGGGCGAGCGCATCAAGGGAGGTTGGCGCGTGGACCACCCCGCCCATCGACGCATCCTCTCGCGCTCGCCGCTGGCCCCGGCGGATCAGGCGCGGGGCAACACCACGGACCTGCTTCGCAAGGACCTGCTCGACAAGTACCTCTTCCAGCTCAATCGCCACCCGGGCCGGCACGTCGAGGCCGCCCTCGCCGCGTCCGAAGATGGCGAAGGCATCACCCTCGACTACCGCGTCTTCGAGCCGCGCCCGTGGAGCGCCTACTTCCAATCCTCGAATACCGGCACGGCGCGGACGGCCGAGTGGCAGCAGCGCTTCGGCTACATCCACCGCCAGCTCACCGGGCGCGACGACATCCTCAGCATGGAGTTCATGAACGCCGGAGGCAGCTCCGCCAACGCGATCAACATCGCCTACGAATCGCCCTGGTTCCGCCGAGGACGACCCGAGTGGATGCAGACCACGGGCGACGAGCCCCCCTGGCTACGCTGGTTCAACCGCAGCAAGATCCCGTGGTGGGGCATCGACAAGCTCCGCTGGCGCGTCCAGGGCGGCTGGAATCGCTTCGAGACTTCGAATCCCGTGAACATCGAGACCGAGGTCGAGGTCAACGACTGGAACGCCGCCGGCGGGCTCACCTACAACGCCTTCCAGTGGGGCAACCTCTTCACGGATTTCTACGGTGGAATCAGGTTTCGAGGGGTGGAGTCCCGGGATCTCGACCGCGCGAGTCTGACCCAGAGCACCCTCTTCATGGGCGATCTCGGCATGCGCGTGGAGCGGATCAACGAGTACTCGACGCTCCGTGCCGACTTCGCAGCCGAGGGCTCGACGGCGCTCTCCAACTCGGAGCGCTTCGACTCCGGCTTCAATCGCCTGCGCGCCGACTCGAGCTGGTGGCTGCTGCGCTTCGACGTCGGCATCAGCCACTATCTCGAGCCCCTGCTGATGCCCCGCCGATTCCGCGACCCCTCCACCTCGTGGAGCTCGCGCCTCTCCCACGAGATCTCCCTGGGTCTGCGCGGCCAGTACGCCTTCGACTACCGGTTGATTCCGCAGGTCAATCAGGTCATCGGCGGCCTGTACAGCGTGCGTGGCTTCGACCCGGGCACCAGCGTCGGCGATACGGTGGCGGTGGTCACCGCGGAGTATCGCTTCCACATCCCTCGCGCCCTGCCGCTGCGCCGCCGCCCCATGCAGCTGCCTCTGCTCGGCGACTTCCGCGTGGCCCCGCAGCAGGTCTACGGTCGGCCCGATTGGGACCTGATCCTGCGCGTCTTCATCGACGCCGGCCGATCGGTCCGCAACCCCGGCTCGGCGGGCTCCCTGCAGAACTTCTCCGTCGCCGAGTTCGATCGGACGCTGGTCGGCGCGGGCGTGGGCCTCGAGCTGCTCGTGAAGGGGCGCTTTCGCGCCCGGATCGATTGGGCGAGAGGCATCCATCAGGACGCTACCCAGGTCCTCCCCGATCCCGGCCTGCTCCAGGCCCCCACCCCCG
>CAZQMY010000731.1:0-2110 GCA_964594405.1 uncultured Spirochaetaceae bacterium
AGCTCACGCTCCGCATCAAGGCCGTGCTGCGCCGAAGCGCCCAGCCCTCGACGGTGCAGAACAAGCTCCAGCAGGGCGGCCTCGAGATCGACCTCGAGCGGCACCGGTGTCGGATCAACGGAAGCGACATCGAGCTCACCGCCAAGGAGTTCGGTCTGCTCTCCACCCTGATGGGCCGTCCGGGCCACGTGCTCTCGCGCGAGCGCCTGCTCGAGACGGTCTGGGGATCGGACGTCACGGTCACCCTGCGAACCATCGATACGCACATGAAGCGCCTGCGCGAGAAGCTCGGCGAGTCGGGTGACATGATCCAGACCGTTCGTGGTGTGGGATATCGATTCGACGACTGAGCCGGGGCCATGTCCAACAATCGGCTGCAACAGAAGCTGATGGCGATCCTCGCCGCCCTGGTCATCGCGGTCGTGGTGGTCACGGGGATCCTCGCCGAGCGCGGTCAGCGCGCGCGCATGACCGAGATCCTCGAAGGCCGCATGGCCGAGGAAGCACGCCTGGTTCGCGAGCTCGCCAAGGACATTCCCTTCATCCCCGCAAACCGTCCTCAGCTCGACGCCATCGCGGACCGCGCCGCCCGGGCGGGCCAGCTCCGCGTCACCTTCGTGGCCTCCGACGGCACGGTGCTCGGCGACTCCGACGTCTCCCTCGAGCGGCTGCCGAGCGGCGGCAGCCACGCGACCCGACCCGAGGTGATGGCCGCCCTGAACGGGCAGATGGGTCGCAGCGCTCGCGTCTCCGACACCGTGAAGCGTGGCCTGCTCTACGTCGCGATTCCCGTCGACCCCGCCAACCCCTCGGCGGGCATCGTGCGCCTGGCGCAGAACGTCGACGAGCTCGACTCCGCCGCCGCCGAGCTGCGCGCGGAGCTCCTGCTGGCCGGGATCGTCGGATTGGTCGCCGCCCTCGGACTCTCCTACATCCTCTCCGCCCTCTCGCTCCGACCGATCCGCGAGCTCCAGGCGGTGATCGGCGACATCGCGAGCGGTCAGCTCGAGCGGCGGCTGCTGTGGAACGCCAAGGACGAGCGACGAGAGATCGCCGGCGCGGTCAACGGGCTTGCTCGACAGCTCGGCGAGCGGGCCCAGGAGGCGATGCGCGAGAAGGGTCGGCTGGTCGCGGTGCTCTCGAGCATGGTCGAGGGCGTGCTCGTGCTCGACGAGCAGGGCCGCATCCTGCTCGCCAATCCGCGCATCCGTGAGCTGCTCTCGATCTGGGGCGCGGTCGAGGGACGCAGCGTGCCCGAGGTGATCCGACAGCCGCAGATCGACGACGTGATCGCGCAGGCCCGGGCGAGCGACGGCCCGGTGGCGCGCGAGATCCAGATCGACAGCGGCCGTCCCACCACCCTGCTCGTCCACGCCAGCGGCTTTCCGGACGGCGGACCCCGCGCGGGCATCGTGACGGTCGTCCACGACGTGACCGAGCTGCGCCGCGTGGACCGGGTCCGTCGCGACTTCATCGCCAACGCGTCCCACGAGCTGCGGACACCGCTGACCAGCATCCAGGGCTTCGCCGACACGCTCGCCACGAGCGAGCTCTCCCACGAAGAGATGCGCCCCTACCTCGAGGTGATCCTCCGCAACGCGCAGCGCATGTCGACCCTCATCGACGACCTGCTCGAGCTCTCGCGCATCGAGGGCGAAGGGGGGGCGCTGAACCCGGCCGAGGTGGATGTCGTCCGACTCGCGCGAACGGTCCTGGCCGACTTCGCGCCAAGGCTCGCCGAAGCGCAGATCGACGCCAAGCTCGAGGCCATCGGCACACCGCTGGTCTGGGGTGATCGGCGGGCGGTCGAGCAGGTGGTCTCGAATCTCGTCTCCAACGCCATCCGCTACACGAACCCGGGCGGGCGCATCGAGCTGCAGATCGACCGGGGTGAGGAGCAGGTGCACATCAGCGTCGAGGACACCGGAGTGGGGATCCCCGAGCACAGCCTCGAGCGCATCTTCGAGCGCTTCTACCGGGTGGACAGCTCGCGCTCCATGGCGGTGGGCAGTACCGGTCTCGGACTGGCAATCGTCAAGCATCTGGTGCGCGCCATGAACGGTGTGGTCCGCGTGGAGAGCGAGGTGGGCAAGGGCTCGCGCTTCACCGT
>CAZQMY010000732.1:0-2105 GCA_964594405.1 uncultured Spirochaetaceae bacterium
CAACCAGTACTTCATCCACTACCGCATGTGCGCGAATTGGGGCTACAAGCGCATCGCGGACAAGAAGCGTGAAGAGTCCATCGAGGAGATGCGTCACGCCGACGACGTGATCGAGCGCATCCTCTTCCTCGACGGCACGCCGAACATGCAGCGCCTCTCGCCGGTGCGCGTCGGCGAGGAGCCCATCGAGCAGCACAAGCTCGACCTCGAGCTCGAGCTCGAGGCCGACGCCCGGCTCAACAAGGCCATCGCCCTCGCGCGGGAGGTGGCGGACAACGGAACCCGCGATCTCCTCGAGCGCATCCTCAAGGAGGAGGAGGAGTCGGTGGACTGGCACGAGGCCCAGCTCTATCAGGTGGAGGACATCGGTCGCGAGTCCTACCTCGCCGAGCAGCTCCACGACTGATCGCGGGCCTCGGTGCGATCGCCGCGCCGAGCCTGCAGAGGTGGCCGCGATGGGATCCGTCCGCGGCGGCCTGCTCCGGATCGCGGGGCTCTGCGTCCTGCTCCTGGCCTGCGGTCCCTCTCAGCCGGCGCCCGAGCCGGACGGCCGCCTGCTCGTGATCGGGATCGACGGGGCGAGCCCACGGCTGATGACCCCGCTCATCGAGCGGGGCGAGCTGCCGATCCTCACCCGTCTCGCCGCCGTCGGGACCTATGGGCATCTGCGCTCGGAGGCCCCGCTCTACTCGCCTCGCGTCTGGAACACGATCGCCACGGGCAAGCCCCCGAACGAGCACGGCATCACCGCCTTCGTCTTTCGGGAGGAAGGCCGCAAGCGGCTCTTCACGAGCCATCACCGCAAGGTGCCGGCGATCTGGAACATCCTTTCGGCGGCCGGCCTGAGTGTCGGTGTCGTGAACTGGTGGACCACCCATCCTCCCGATCGAGTGCGAGGCGCCATCGTCTCGGATCACTTCTTTCCGGAGCAGCTGGCCATGATCGAGGGGACCTTCGGCGCACGGGCGGTGGGCGAGGCCGGCATGGTCTACCCGCCCGAGCTCGGCGACCTCGCCCTCGCCGCCCTCGCGGAGGGCGGTCAGCTCACGCACGTCCCCGACCCCTTCCACCCCGACACGCCCCTGCCGCCCTGGGTGGCTCGAGAGGCGCTCAGCCAGCAGTACGCCACCGACAGGGACATCGTGCGCGTCGCCCTCGCGATCGATCGCGCGCTTCGACCCGACGCCCTCTTCGTCCTGTTGCCGGGCATCGATCGCGTCTCGCATGCGCTCTGGGGCAACATCGAGCCACCCGAGCTCTACCCGCCCGAGCTTCGCCCCACGCCCGCGGACCGCGACGGAGGCGCCGGCGCGCTCTATGCGTACTACCGCTATACCGACGCCTTGATCGGCCTGCTGATCGAGGGGCGCGGACGCAAGGATCGCGTGCTCGTGCTCAGCGACCACGGCTTCGAGGCGGGACAGGTGCTGATGCTGCTCACGGGCCAGCACGAGAGCGAGGCCGCGCTCGACGGCGTCGTCTTCGCGAGCGGGCCGGGCATCCGGCCGGGCACGCCCGTGGGCGGCATGACGATCTACGACGTCGTCCCCACGCTGCTCCGCTGGCTCGGCCTGCCCACGGCCCGGGATATGCGGGGCAGGCCCGCCCGCTTCCTCGACATCGCCCCTTCCGAGCTCGTGGCGAGCTACGACGGCACGCCGATCCGCCGCACGCAACCGGAGGCCAGCCCGCCCGCCGAGGCGATCGAAGGCGAGATCGTCGAGCACCTGCGAAGCCTCGGATACCTCGAGGAGCAGCGCGACGTGGACGCGTCTCAGCCCTCAGGCGCCCAGCCATGAGCGCGCCCGCCCACCGAGCAGCCAGCGGGCGACCGCGACGAGGACGAGGCCACCACCGAGCCCCGCGGCGTAGTGGAGGGCCATCCCCACGGCGTCGAAATGACCGGCTTCGAGGGGGCGGATCATCGCTGCGGCGTACATGAAGAAGAGGTGGAAGAGGAAGATCGCATAGCTCGACTCGCTCAGCATGCGGAGGGCGTGGCCGGGCAGCCGCCCCTCGGAGGGCAGCTCGGAGGGCAGGCTGAAGAGGCCCATGATCACGAGGTTGACGTACGCCCACTCGAGCACCCGACTCGGAAACTCGGG
>CAZQMY010000733.1:0-769 GCA_964594405.1 uncultured Spirochaetaceae bacterium
CTGCATGATTCAAGCTCCGGTAGAGCCCCGGGAGTAGAGCCCCGGGAGTAGAGCCTCGAGAGTTGAAGGGTGACGGCGCCTTGCCTAGCCTCTTCCCGCCTTGGGGGAGGCGGCCGGCATGTTCCGGCGTCGACGAGGAGCAAGCGCCATGCAGCGCGCCGTCGTCGCGCTTCGAAGCGATCGAGGCAGGCGAGCCAGGAGGGGGGAGTGATCATGCGACCTGTCGGTCGATCGGCAGTGCGGGCTCTGGCGCTCGGGTTGCTCGTGCTCGGCGTGAGCGGATGCAAGGAAGTGCTGACCGGGGACGGGGTCAGCTTCGCGATACTCGTGCAGGCCGGCCCGCAAGTGGACGTTCTTGCGGCACCGCCGACCTTCGACACCGCCTCGGAGAACACGGCCTGGAACCAGAACGTCATCATCGTAGTCACGCGGAACAGCGCGCCCGTCGAGGGCGTCGAGGTCGTCTTCTTCCGAGCCACCGCGAACGCGAACTACGATGAAGGCGCCGACCCCGAGGATGCGGCCTTCGTGGGAACCATCGACGATGCCAGCGCGACGCAGACGACCGGCGCGAACGGAGTCGCGATCCTTCCCGCGAACTCGTGGACATTGGGCAGCATCGCGGACATTCCCGACTCCGATACGCTGACGAACGTCCAGCAGCTGGGGGTGAGCATCGGCGGGGTGCCCGTGCCCCTGCTGACGGCCGATGGCACAGGCGCGTTCCTCATGGGCGTCGTGACGACTCCCTGACGCATAGGGCGGGAGG
>CAZQMY010000733.1:779-2093 GCA_964594405.1 uncultured Spirochaetaceae bacterium
CCCCCCGCCCCTCGGCTCGGAGCGACTGCTCGGCTGATCGCCTTCGCGGATCCCTCTTCCTGACAGCGGCGTCGGTGCGCCTGGAGGGCGCCTGGGATATCGTGCTCGCCTCGGTCTCGGAGAGCCACATGCTCGGATTCCGCCGCTGGCGAAACCTCGGTGTCACGTTGACTGCGATCGCGATGCTCCACGTCTCCACGCCGGTCCTCGCGTCAGCCGAGTCGGATCTTGCACGCGAGCTCTTCACGCGCTCCGGCATGGAGCGCCAGCTCGCGAGTGTCGGTGCAGGGCTCGCGAAGCAGATCGCCGCCCAGGCGACGGCGATCCCGGCCGACGATCGCGATCTCCTGGTAGCCCTTGCGGCCGCTGCGTTCGATCGCGAAGCGATGCAGCGCGAGGGCCTCGCGGAGCTGCGGTCCCGGATGGACACCTCGAAGGCCGAAGCGGCGCTTCGCTGGCTCGATGGCGAGCTCGGGCGCAGGATCATCCGGGCCGACGAGGGCGCCTCCTCACCCGAGTCACTCGCGCAGATGGAGGCCTTCGCCCGATCCCTCGGGAGTGACCCGCCTTCCGAGGAGCGGCTCGCCCTGGTCCAGAGGCTCGATGAGGCGAGCGGCGCCTCGGAGCTCACGGCCGGGATGATGGAAATGATGACGCTCTCGACCGGTCGCGCGGTGCAGCCCGCCGTACGGAGTGCCCGGTCTGCCGAGCTGCTCGAAGAGCAGCTCGAGGCCCAGCTGCCCCTGCTCAGAAAGGCCGCGCGCAACATGACGCTGATCGGGATGCTCTTCGGCTATCGAGGGCTCTCGGATGCGGATCTCACCGCCTACGTCTCCTTCCTGGAATCGCCGGATGGCGAGTGGTATGTGGCCTCCACGAACGGGGCGCTCGCGGCGACGATGAAGGCTGCGAGCCAGCGCTTCGCCATCGGCCTCACGGGGATCCTCGAGAGCAGGTCGGATCCGAGCGGCGATTGATCGCCGGCGCGACGTGATCGAGTGCGATTCGAGCTGCCGCTAGAGGAAGCGGGTCCCGAGCGCGGCGCAGGCGGCGCCGTAGGAGAGCGGGACGGCCAGGGTCGACCAGATCTCCGTGATCCCGCGCTCGCGCGCGAGACCTCCTCCACGTCGACGTCCTCCCGGTGACGCTCGACCTTCTGCCGCGAGCGTCCAGACCAGGACGAACGAGATGCCCAGTGCCCTCATCGAGCCGGAGGCGCGATTCGTGAGCGAGGATCAATCCCGGAGCGCTCTTCCGGTGAGATGCATGAAGACCTGCTCGAGGTCGGCCCTGGGCGGGGCGATCGGAGCTCGA
>CAZQMY010000734.1:0-2083 GCA_964594405.1 uncultured Spirochaetaceae bacterium
GGGTCGAAGTGGCGCGCCACCACCTGCGTGACGCCCGCATAGACCATGCCCACGGCCGGCGTGAGCGCGCCCACGTGGAAGAGCGGAAGCGCCACCAGGTAGCGGTCGCCCTGACGCTGCTCGACGGTGGCCGCCAGGGTGAGAATCGCCCACAGCGCCGTTCCGTGCGTGTGCATCACGCCCTTGGGCAGACCCGTCGTGCCGGAGGTGTACATGATGTAGAGCAGGTCGCCCTCGGTGGTCGCGTGGTCGATGGGCGCCGCGCCGGCCGCCGCCTGCGCCTCGACGTAGCTCTCGGCGAAGCCCGGGCGACCCGCATCGGGCCCTACCTCGATCCAGGTGGTGATGGCCGAGCCATCGCGGCCGCGGGCGTGGAGCTCGCGCACCAGATCACGAAACTCATGGTCGTAGACCAGCACGCGCGCATCGGCGTCGGTGAGGATGAACGAGAGCTCGTCGGCCACGAGCCGCCAGTTGAGGGGCACCACCACGGCGCCCAGCTTGCCGATGGCGAAGAAGGTCTCCTCGAACTCGACGCCATTCATCATCAACAGCCCCACCCGGTCGCCATGGCCCACGCCCCGGGCACGCAGCGCATCCGCCGTGCGGTTGGCCCGGGCATCGAGCTCGCTGAAGGTGAAGCGGCGGCCCGAGTGCAGCTCGACGAAGGCTTCGACGTCGGGCTGCAGGAAGGCGCGTCTGGTGAGGAAGTGTCCGACGTTCGTGGTCATTGGGGCGCTCCTGGACGTTGTGCCGTGGCTCGGGTCTGCCGCTCAGGATAGACGAGTGCGCAAGCCGCGGTCTATCGGAAATCACTCGTTGACGATGCGGTAGAAGACGGTGCCGCGCGCCGACACGCGTCCGGTTCGGGCATCCGCCACCTCGACGTCGGACCAGAAGACGTCACCGACGCGTTGCACGGCTCTACCATAGGCCACCAGATCGCTGGCCGCGGTCGGGCCGTAGATCTGCATCTGCAGCGAGGGCGTCGAGGCCTTCTTTCGCCCCACGCCTGCCTCCGCCCAGGCGGCCATGGCCCCAGTCGTGTCCAGCAGTGCGAGCACGGCGCCCTCGTGGATACCGCCCTCGGCGTCCTCGTTCTCGGCCCGATGCGGCATCACGAGTCGCGAGCGGCCGGCGGTCATGTGCTCGACCCGGATGCCGCGACGGTCAATGAAGGGAATGAGCCCGATGCTCGCGCCCATTGGCCCCGGCTCGGACTCGCCGTGATCCCGGGCGCTGATCGCGTACGCCTGGGAGGCGTCTCCGAAGCGGCCGCAGACGGTGGTGGTGATGCGCGCGATGGGCTTGCCCTCGGTGGTGTGCACGTCGACGCCGACGAAGCAGAGCGCCCGACCCTTTCGCAGCAGCCTCGCCTCGGCGATCACGTCCTCGCCGATCGCCGCCGCGAGATAGCTGACCTGCATCTGGGCCGTGTGCAGCGGCACCGCCTCGACGCCGAGCGCCGCGCGCGTCAGCGCGTGTCCGGCGATCGCCCCGATCGAGGCCGCGCATCCCCCGTGCAGGGCCTTGCCGGGGTTCGAGTTGGCGTCGCTGTAGGGCAGGCGCAGCATGGCGTGCGCCGGGTCGATGGCGTCGAGCTCGAGGCCCAGGGCCCGGCAGTAGGGCGCGGCTTCGATCCATTGCTTCACGTCATCCATTCGCGGGTCCTCAGAATCGCGGGATCAGACCGGAGTGGATCGACTCGTCGCCCTCGACCTGGCGCGCCAGCGTCCGGATGGCCAGCTCGGCGTCCTCGAGGTCGAAGTCGTGGGTGTGCATGCGCTCCACCGGGGACGTCCGACCTTCGAGCAGCCGGATCGCGCTCGCGTAGCCACTGTGCGTCACGCCCATGGCGCCCATCACGTGCAGCTCCTCGAGCACGATCTCGTCGGAGATGAAGTCGGGCACGGGCTTGAATCCCTTCATGCCAGCCAGTACGACGCGCCCGCCGGGCCGCGCGAAGTCCACACCCCAACGCTTCGCCGCGCCGTCGCCGATGGCCGCGGCGGTGCCGCGGGGCTCGTGCCCGGGCACCACGGGCACGGGCGTCCGCAGCACCCCTACGAACAGCTCGTAGGCG
>CAZQMY010000735.1:0-2075 GCA_964594405.1 uncultured Spirochaetaceae bacterium
ATTCGCACGGGTTGGGGGCGTTGGGCTGGATCGTGCTGACCGGGGGCTGCATCCAGCTGATCGCCGGCCTCACCGGCATCGGCCAGTGGTTCCGCGCCGTCTCCCCCGCCGTCATCCACGGCATGCTGGCCGGCATCGGCGTGCTGATCTTCGGCAGCCAGTTCCACGTGATGGTGGACGACCAGCCGCGGGGCAGCGGCCTCGCAAACCTCATCGCCATCCCCGAGGCGATCTACAAGGGCATCCTGCCGGCCGACGGCTCCATGCACTTCCAGGCCGCGATGATCGGCCTGCTGACCCTGGTCGTGATGGTCAGCTGGAAGAGGGTGGCGCCCGGCGCCATGAAGACCGTGCCCGCGCCCCTGGCGGCCGTCGTCATCGCCACCACCGTCGCCGTCCTCGCGAGCCTCGGCGTCAAGCGCGTCGACATCCCCGCTCAGCTCACCGACGCGATCACCTTCCCGACCCTCGCGGATCTCGACTCGCTCGGGCTCGGCGTGCTCGCCTCGGGCCTGGCGCTCGCCTTCGTGGCCAGCGCCGAGACCCTGCTCTGCGCCACCGCCGTGGACAAGCTCCACGACGGCCCGCGCACACGCTTCAATCAGGAGCTCGCCGCCCAGGGCCTGGGCAACATGCTCTGCGGCGCGCTCGGGGCGCTCCCGATGACCGGCGTCATCGTGCGCAGCAGCGCCAACGTCGAGGCCGGCGCGCGCACCCGCCTCTCCGCCTGGTTCCACGGCGTGTGGCTGCTGATCTTCTGCTCGGCGCTGCCCTTCGTGCTGATGCAGATCCCGACCGCCGTGCTCGCCGCCGTGCTCGGCTTCACCGGCTACAAGCTGGTGAACATCGGCGCCGTCCGGGAGCTCGCCAAGTTCGGCCGACAGGAGGTCTTCATCTACGCCGCCACGCTCGTGGGCATCGTGGCCGTCGACCTGTTGACCGGCGTCCTGCTCGGCATCGGGCTCTCGGTGGGGCGCATCCTCTACGACATGTCGCATCTCGACGTCCTCATCGAAGAGCTGGAGCCCGGCCGGCGCTTCTCCATCGACCTCGATGGCTCCGCCTCCGTCCTGCGCCTTCCCAAGCTCGCCGAGGCACTCGAGTCGATCCCGCCCAGCGCCGAGCTGCACGTCAACTTCGAGCATCTCAGCTACATCGACCACGCCTGCCTCGACCTGCTGATGAGCTGGGAGAAGCAGCACGAGTCGACGGGCGGCAGCCTCACCATCGACTGGTCCAAGCTGCAGGCGCGCTTCGAGCGATCCACGCCGGCCCAGGTCCGCAAGCTGGCCGCCGAGGAGCGAGCGGACATCGAGGCGGCCTGAAGGCCGAGACGCCTCGTTGCCGACGGTCCTCGTCCCCGGGGCGCTCCGTCGCCGCGATCGAGCCTCGGTCGCCGACCGCGAGCCCTCCGCGCAGTTGCTCCGGGGCCCGCGTCCGGGATACGCTCCCGCGGGCTTCGGCAACCTCCGACCGCTTCATTCGAAAGCAGGTGACCGCGTGCGACTCCGCTTCCCGATCCTGGCTGCTGCGCTCTCACTCGTGCTCGTGGCCTGCATCGGCTACCCCATCGACGTCTCCACCACACCCGAAGACGTCGACTTCTCCCGATTCGAGACCTTCCACGTCGTCCCCGTCGTCGAGCAGCCCAACCCCGTCAACCGTGAGGTCAAGGCCGACACCATCAAGAGCCTCGTGGCGAAGGGCTATCGCGAAGTGCCTCCTCTCGAGGCCGACCTCATCGTCCTCTTCCAGGGACAGGCCGTCCGCCAGCAGCGCGCCACCCATGGAGACTTCTTCGGCGGCTGCTGCGTGATCCGCGAGTACGTGGCCGGAACCGTCGAGATCGACATCCACAGCCGCAACGACGGCAAGCGCATCTGGCGCGGCGTCGCCCAGGTCGATCTGCCCACTGCGAAGAATCTCGTCGCCGAGGCAGCACGCGCCGTCTCGGCGATCCTCGAGGAGTACCCCGAGCAGGGGGCGGTGCGCTAGCGAGCGGCTACGAGCGCCTCGCCGACGACGTGACGCGCTACCCTCGCGCATCCACCCGCGGAGAGGTGGCCGAGCGGTTG
>CAZQMY010000736.1:0-2071 GCA_964594405.1 uncultured Spirochaetaceae bacterium
CAGCGAGCAGGACGGTGCGCGTCAGCCCGAGCAAAGGAATCATCCAGAAGCCGCAGAGGTACGCCCCGGCGACGGCCCCCAGCGTATTGGCCGAGTAGAGATACGCGCTCCAGCGTCCCAGGGATCCGTCTTCCGCCACGAGCCCTCGAGCCACCACGGGCAGGGTCGCGCCCATGGCGATGGTGGGTGGCAGCAGGATCAACGCGGCCACGCCGGCGCGCAGCAGCAGAAGAGCGACGGGGGAGAGATCCGTTCCCACTACGGCATAGACCAGGTCGAGCCGACCGAGGAGCGGAAGCGTGAGCAGCGCGTAGAGCCCGATGCCGAGCTCCAGTAGCCCGTAGACGCGCAGCGGCCTGCGGCTGTGACTCTGCCAGCGCGCTGCGAGGAGGTTGCCGATGGCCATTCCGCCGAAGAAGACGGCGAGCACCGTGCCGATGGCTTCCGTGGTGGTTCCGAGCGCGAAGCCCAGCAGGCGCGTCCAGAGGACCTGATAGACGAGGGCGCTCAGTCCCGAGAAGACGAGGCAGCCGGCGAGCAGGGCCTGTAATCGCATCGATCGATTCCTCCAGGTGGGGTGGCCTTCGCGCCAGCACGGACGGGTTGCAGCCTGGCTGCAATCGCACGGCAGGATGCGTCGGCCGATCGCCTCGCTGGCTTGATCGATGTGATCCGGATGTTGCGCGAGTGACGCTCTTCGTTCGTGCAGGGACGGAGTGCGGCACCCGGAGAAGGCTGGATCTGCCCTCGAGAGCTCGGCTCAGACGTTCTCCCCCTCGGTGAAGCGCACGAGAATCGATGACGTGCTCAAGGTCACAGCCCCTAGTTGCCGATGCGGGGGGAAGCAGCAAGCGCCTTGGCATGAGCGTTGCTTTTCTGGGGTGTGGAGGTGGGAGTACCCATCGAACCATGCCGTGGGGGTGCCGGTCTTCTGCGGATTGTCCACACGGACGAGGAGAATCTCATGGATAGTACGACCAGCGGCTCACGGCGCCTGCGGACGCGTGGCTTCACCCTGATCGAGCTGATGATCGTGGTGGCAATCATCGGGATCCTGGCCAGCGTCGCGATTCCGTCTTTCATCAATTACCAGCTCACCGCCAAGCGCGCCGAGGCCTTCGCCAACCTTGCCTCGCTCGCCAAGGCCCAGAAGAGCTACGCGGCCGAGTACAACATCTTCATCCCTGCGGCGCCGGAGCCCGGCGCGACCACCGGCGAGATCCCGACGAGTACGAAGCGCGATCTCGCCCCGCTGCGCGCGGCCTTCTCGATCGTGGGGTGGACGCCGGAAGGCGACGTCTTCTTCGACTACGACACGGCTGTCGACGGCGTCGGCTCGTGCAGCTGCGCGAGCTGCTTCACCGCGACGGCCTACGGCGATCTGGACGCCGATGGCAACATCAGCGAGGTGGTCTACTTCCATCCGGACGCGGCCGGCAACTCCTGTGCCACCGCGGTCGGCGGACATGGTCCGCCGGAGATCGCCGGCAGCAAGCAATGGGACATGGTCGTTCGGCACCTCTCTTCGGCGCCCTTCTAGGGGGTCGTGAAGGGACGAACAGACGTCCGGGTATCAAGGACCTTCAGGGAGTCACGCATTGGGGGCCGGCTTCGACGCCTCCGGCCCGACGGATTTCGGGAGGGAGCGGTGTTTCATCGCGTCGCGTTGATCATGACATTCGGGCTCGTGGTGGCGGGAACGGGTCTGGTGCACGTCCAGATTCCCCCTACGACCAACGCCGATCGGGGCGAGGCCTTCGTACCCGAGCCCGCCGTGGCCAAGACGATGGCCATGGGCTTCGACGCCGTGCTGGCGGACTACTACTGGCTCCAGGCCGTGCAGGCCATCGGCGGCGACGTGGTGATCAGCGCCGAGCTGGGCCGCCACCTGGGCAAGCTGATCGACGTCGTGACGACCCTGAATCCCTGGGTCGATCACCCCTATCGGTTCGCGGGGATCTGGCTCACCGAGAGCGAGGAGAACGTCCGAACCGCCAAACGCCTGCTGCGGCGCAGATTCGAGTACCACCCCGACGAGTGGCGCAATCACTTCTACCTCGGCTTCAACCAC
>CAZQMY010000737.1:0-2066 GCA_964594405.1 uncultured Spirochaetaceae bacterium
CGCGCTGACGCCTTCTGCTGGAACGAGATTCAGGGGAGCGCGTCGCCGGCGGGCGCGGCGGCGCGCTCTACCGCTTCCATCACGCGGAGAAGATTGCCGCCGAGCACCGCACGCACGGTGGCCTCGTCGTGGCCACGCTGCAGCAGCCCCTCGGTGAGGCGCGGCAATCGGCTCACGTCCTCCAGCCCGACCGGCATGGACGGTACGCCGTCCCAATCCGACCCGAGCCCCACGTGCCCGGCGCCGGCCACTGCGATGGCGTGATCGAAGTGGTCGAGGAGCCGATCCAGCGAGCACTGAGGCACCGGGTGCTCGGCGAAGTGTGCCTTGTAGGCCGATCGCCGAGCTGCGGCGTCCTCTCCCGCGGTCTTGCGAATCTCCGCGAGCGTGGCGGCGTGCTCGGCGAAGTAGTCCCGTGCCTGATCACGCGCCTCCTCGTCGATGTAGACGGGGTAGAAGTTGATCATCACGACGCCACCCTTCTCGGCGAGCGCGCGTAGCATTTCGTCGCTCATGTTGCGGGGATGGTCCGCGACGGCGCGGGTCGAGGAGTGCGATGCGATCACCGGCGCGCGGCTCACCTCGAGGACGTCGAAGAAGGTCTCGTCAGAGACGTGGGAGACGTCGATCATCATGCCCAGGCGATTCATCTCCCGGACGACCTCGCGCCCGAACACCGTGAGTCCGCCATGGCGCGGCTCGGGCACTTCTCGCGTGCCCGAGGAGTCGGCCCACTCGGTATGGAAGCTGTGGGTGAGGGTGAGGTAGCGCACGCCGAGCCGGTGGAAGCTGCGCAGGGCGGCGAGGTTGTTCTCGATGATGTGCCCACCCTCCATGCCCATCAGCGCAGCGAACCTGCCCTCGGCCGCGGCCTCTCGGATGTCCTGCGCCCGCGTGGCCAGCACCACACGCTCGCGGTTCTCCGCGACCATGCGATGGACGGCGTCGATGCGCTCGAGCGCCTCCCGGATGGCGCGACCGTCGCCTTCGCGCTTGCCCATGTAGATGGAGAAGAACTGTGCGTCCAGCCCTCCGTCCAGGATGCGCGGCAGGTCCATGTCTCCGTCGTCGACGTCGTGGCGATCGGAGAAGCGCCAGGTGGCCTCTTCGAAGCGAGGCGTGGTATCCGAGTGGCCATCGATCACGATGGCCTCGAAGTGGAGCCGACGCGATCGGGCGTCGGCGCTGATCTCCTCCTCGGCGGCATTGTCAGTCGCGCACGACAGGACGACGACGGCGCTCAGCACGGCGAGGAGGCCGATGCGGCCCGGCTTCGTGCGCTCTGGATCCGGAGTGCTCGGCATGAACCGACGATAGCGCGATGCTCGAGGCTGCGATCCGGAGGGCAAGGCCAGCGCTCCTGATCGGCTCGCGCGATGAGGATCAGGATGGGGCGACGGCTGTGCGCGGTCCACCCTCGTGCTGCTGCCGCTCGCGTCGGGAACGAAGGTCCTGGCGCAGCTGCCCACCGCTGAGGCCGATCGGGGCAGTTTCCGGCTCACACCGCCATGGGGTGTCCCGAGCAGCAGAGACGTCGACGTCGAGGGCTGCAAGGTCTCCTTCGACTCCGGGCCGCGCCTCGGCGGGTGACCGTGCTTCCTGGAGGTCGCCGTCGACGGGAGGCTCCTGCAGAGCAACTTCTCGGCGGGATTCTCCATCGTCTTCCGACGTTGCCCGCTCAGTCTGGCTCGGGCTTCGCCTTTTCGCGTTCGTGGCCATCCGTATCCATCCCGCTGTCGGGCGGGTAGGCGAAGGCCGTGTCGGTCTCTGCCAGAAGGACGCGTGCGTCGTGGGCCTTGTCGTGGTCGTCGCTCTCCACCGGGCCGGGGAGCACCTGCCCGCGGATCGAATCGTCGCGCGCTTCGCTGGCGGCCCAAGGGGCCTTCTCGCGGACGCCGTTGCAGGCGAGGATCGCGCCGAGGTCCACCGCGTAGTCCACCCGGCCGGTCTCGTACTCTGGATAGGCAGCGTCGGGAGCTCCCGCATCGCCCCGTTCAGACGCCGACCCGAGTCGGTCGCATCGTGAGCCCCCCTTCGAGCGCAGGGGCTGCGCGGCTGCGGGCGGA
>CAZQMY010000738.1:0-2058 GCA_964594405.1 uncultured Spirochaetaceae bacterium
CCATCCATCAGCGACGCGTCCACTGGCCTCAGAACGGCTTTCGCTTCGGCTCCATCGACTCCGATCGCGAGCTGGTGCTCGGCAGCTGCGTCGAGCCCCATCTCCGCTGGCGCAGCTACTGCGACAGCTTCGTCGCGCTGGCCGGCGCGCTCGGGGTGCAGCGAGTCATCCTCCTCGGCGCCTACCTCGCCGACGTCGTCTACTCGCAGCCGGTGGCGCACTCCGGCTACTCCTCGGTCCCCGATCGCCTCGACAAGCTGGGCGTGGCGTCCACGGCCTACGAGGGGCCGACGGGGATCGTGGGCGTGTTGGCGGATCGGATGCAGCGCGAGGGCTTCGACGTCACCAGCCTCTGGGCCGGTCTCCCCCACTACATCGACTGCACGCCCAATCCCCGTGGTGCCCTCGCGCTCGTGCAGAAGCTCCAGACCTTTCTGGAGTTCCGCGTGGATGCCGAGCCGCTCTGCGCCGACGCGGCGCGCTTCGAGCAGGACGTCTCGAAGGCAGTGGCGGAGGACGCAGATCTGCGGGACTACGTGCGACGCCTCAAGCGCCGCGAGTTCGCTCAGTAGCCGAATGGCCGGAGCGCGCGCTCAGAGCTCGATGGACTCCTCGACGAGCATCACGGGGATGCCATCGTCCACGATGTAGAGGATGCGCCCGTCCTCTCGGAGCAGCCCCTCCTGCACGGCCTCGCTCACCTTGCCGCCGCCGCGATTGCGAAGCCTCCCCGCCTCGATCTCGGCGTTGACCTTGGCGAGCACGTCCGCCGAAGCCAGCGCCACGGGCTGCTTGGTCTCGGGGCATACGAGGATCTCGAGGAGTTCGGCGTCGACGGGCATGGGGAGGCCTTCATGAAGGGTTGCCGCGGCCGTGCGGGCCGCCACGCGGGGCAGGGCGGCCCCGCCCCCGGCGCGACGCGGATCTTAGCGCAGCATCGAGCTCGGGTAGTCGAGGATACGGCGGGCGACGATCAGCTGATTGATCTGCTGGGTGCCCTCGAAGATGTCGTTGATCTTCGCATCGCGCATCCACTTCTCGACGAGCACCTTGCGCGAGTATCCCACGGGCCCGAGCAGCTCGACGCACTTCTGGCTGATGCGGGTCACCGCCAGGCCGGCCTTGGCCTTGGCCATGGAGGCTTCGAGGTTGTTGGGCTTGCCTCTGTTCATCATCCAGGCGGAGCGCCAGGTGAGCAGGCGGGCGGCCTGCAGCTCCGCCTCCATCTCGACGACGTCCCGCTCGATGGCGGTCTGCTCCCGGGGCGGGGCGTCGTAGCGGATGGGGACGCCCTGCTGCTCGAGCTCCTCCTTCAGGAAGTCGAGAGCTGCGCGTCCGACGCCGATGGCCATCGAGGCCACGATCGGCCGACTGGCGTCGAAGGTGGCCATCGCGCCCTTGAAGCCCTTGCTGCTCGTATCGTTCGGGTCCTTCTTCTTGACCTCCGCCGAGCCGAGCAGGTGGTCCTTGGGCACGCGGCAGTCGTCCAGCCGGAGGGCCGCGGTGTCGGAGGCGCGGATACCCATCTTCTTCTCGCAGGCGATCAGCTCGAATCCGGGTGTGTTGGCGGGGACGACGAAGCTCTTGATTCCGCTTCGGCCAGCGGACTTGTCCACCGTCGCCCACACGACGGTGACGCCGCCGTCGACGGTCGCCGCGCCTTCGCCGGCCGTGCAGAAGATCTTGTGGCCGTTGAGCACCCACTCCTGGGTCTCTTCATCGAACTCCGCGGTGGTCTCGATGGCCGCGGCGTCGGAGCCTGCTGCCGGCTCGGTGATCGCCATCGCGCCCCAGATCGGAGGGCCGTCGCCGCGGAAGGGCGAGAGGAAGCGCTTCTGCTGCTCCGGCGTGCCCGCAGCGCCGATGGCGGCGCCGCCGAGGGCCGGGGTGGGCATGCGGAGGTAGAGGCCGCAATCGCCCCAGCAGAGCTCTTCGGCCTGGATGCAGACGGTGATGAAGCCGTCGGCATCCCGGTCGAGCTTGCCCGGCTCGCCCTTGCGTCCGGTGCTCCACCAGTACTCCACCCACTCGGTCGGGAGCTCGTGCTCTTGCTCGTCG
>CAZQMY010000739.1:0-2039 GCA_964594405.1 uncultured Spirochaetaceae bacterium
CGCGCATCGTCGAGAGCTTCGAGGAGCGGGGCGGCGGCATGCACAACTGCATGACGGGCTGCATCGTGAAGTGCTCGAACATCGTCCACGACGCCGACGGCAACTACAAGACCTCCGCGCTGGAGTTCGAGACCATCACCTTGCTGGGCGCTTCGTGCGCGATCGATCACATCGATCACGTAGCCGATCTCGATCGCCTCTGCGACGAGGTTGGGCTCGACACCATCGAGACCGGAGCCGCCATTGCGGTGCTGATGGACTCCGGCGAGATGGAATACGGCGATGCCGAAGGCGCCAAGAAGCTCCTGCACGAGATCGCCGAGGGCACCGAGCTCGGCAAGGCGATCGGCAACGGACCGGTGGCCGTGGGTAAGCGGACCGGCCACAAGCGCGTGCCCAACGCGCGCGGTCAGGCGATTCCGGCCTGGGATCCGCGGCCGCTCAAGGCCACCGGCGTCACCTACGCGACGAGCCCCATGGGCGCGGACCATACGGCCGGCCTGATCATCAACCCCGGTCTTCCGCCGGAGGAGTTCGCGCGTGCCTCGCAGGAGTGCCAGATGGTCAACACCATCTGTGACTCATCGGGCTTCTGCCAGTTCCTGCGCCCGAACATGATCGACATCAGCGAGTTCTACAGCGCCTTCGAGGGTGAGGAGGTCACCAGGGAGCAGATCGCCGAGCTCGCCTGGGAGGTGCTCGAGGACGAGTGGGCGTTCAACAAGGCCGCGGGCTGGAAGGACGAGGACGACGTGCTCAGCGAGGACCTCGTCAACGAGGGCATCGGGCCGGACGGCGTCTTCAAGTTCGACGTCGACGCGGCGACCATCGCGGCGGCGAAGGTCCGCTTCGAGCCCCGCGAAGAGCTCTACACCGCGCGTGCCAGTGGCTGACGGGCCCGTGTGAGAGATCGAAGCGGGCGGGGGGCTGCGAAGCTCCCTGCCCGTTTCCTTTCCGGGGCGGGCTCGCCCCGGACGTGGGGATCGAGGGCCGGAGCGGCGGGATTTCAGTGATGGTGCGCGACGTCAGGATGCGCGGCTTTGCCGAGCGAGCCGATGTGGAGGCCGTGGAGCGATTCCTCGAAGCCGAGGCGGCGCGCCTCGAGGCCGAGCTCGTGCCCCTCCTCGAATGCCACGGCCGGGTCCTCGCCGAGCCCGTGAGCGCGGAGGTGGACGTACCCGGCTTCGCGCGCTCGGCCATGGATGGCTATGCGGTGCGGGGTGAGCAGACCTTCGGCGCCTCGGAGTACGATCCGATCTCGCTGGACGTCGTGGGCCTCTCGCTGCCCGGCAAGCCCTTCGACGGCGAAGTGGGGGCGAGCGAGGCCGTGCGCATCATGACGGGCGCCCCGCTGCCGAAGGGCGCCGATGCGGTGGTGATGGCCGAGGTCTGCGAGGAGTCGGGGGGTCGCGTGGCGATCGGCGAGGCTGTCGCGCCGCGCAAGAACGTGGGCGCCATCGGTGAGGACATCACGCGCGGTGACCGCCTGCTGGAGCGTGGTCGTCGACTACGACCGCAGGACGCGGGGCTGCTCTCTTCGATCGGCCGCGCGGAGGTGGCGTGCATCCGCCGCCCGCGCATCTCCCTCGTGGTGACCGGGGACGAGCTGCTGCCGGCGGGCAGCCGACCGCAGGGCTCACAGATCGTCGACAGTAATTCGGTGGTGCTGCGGGCCCTCGTCGCCCGCGACGGCGGCGAGGTGCTTCCCTTCGAGATCCTCCCGGACGTGCCGGAGCGGATCCGCGCTGCGATGGCGGACGACCGGTCGGACGTGGTGCTCGTCTCGGGCGGAAGCAGCGTCGGCCAGGAGGATCACGCCCCGCGGCTGCTCGCGGAGCTGGGCTCACTCGATTTCCACGGGATCAGTATGCGCCCCTCGAGCCCCACCGGCATCGGTCGGATCGGGCGGCGCTTCGTCTTCCTCCTGCCCGGCAACCCTGTTTCCTGCCTGGCCGCCTACGAGTTCTTTGCGGGCCCGACGATTCGCGCACACGGAGGTCGCTCACGGCGGTGGCCGCAGCGTCGCGGCGCGATGCCGC
>CAZQMY010000740.1:0-2035 GCA_964594405.1 uncultured Spirochaetaceae bacterium
ATCACGAGCGCGGGCGCCGCCCGGCCGGGCACGGAGGCGGGCGCCGCGGCTTCGCTGTCCGGCACGCCTTCGATGCGCACCGGGACGTCGTGCCACCCGCTCGCGGCTTCGGGCCGCGGCATCGTCAGCGTGAAATAGCCCTCCTCGTCCGCGAGTGTCCGATGGGTGCCGGAGACTACCGGTGCGTGAGCCACCTCGTTGGTGAGAAAGAGGGATATCATCTGCCGCAGGTTGGCCAGACGGTTCTGCTCGGGATCAGGCTCGGTCCGCCTGAGGGACCCGAGCACCCGCCCGCGCACGATGAGCCGGTCGGGCGCGGCGTAGCCGAGATAGGGGGCGATCACCGGCTGGTCGTGGCTTCGCCAGTCGAGCGCATGGACAACCTTCTCGCCGGCGAGCGCCCTGCGCAGGAACTTCACCATGTCCCGCGTCTGCTGATAGGGCTTCTCGAAGGGCACGGCGTTCCAGCGCTCGACGATCACGTTCGACGACGTGCCGATGCCCATCACGAAGCGCCCCGGGGCCGCATCGGCCAGAGAGGCCACGCATTGCGCCATCAGCGCCGGGCCGCGCGTGAAGGCCGGGATGATGGCGATGCCGAGTCGCGCGCTGGGCGCCCACGCCGCGGCGAGCGCCAGAGGCGTGAAGCCGTCGTGACCATTGGCTTCGCTCGACCAGAAGTCCGTATAGCCGAGATCGACCATCTCGGTGAGCCAGTCCCGGTGCTGGTGCAGGGGGATCCCCGCCAGGGGCAGGGACATTCCATAGCGCGACATTCGAATCTCCTCGTCTCGGCTCTCTGCGTTCTCGCTACGTTCTCGGTCTTCTTCATGCTCGCGCGTGTCTCGCGCCTTCGTCGCACGCACGCTCGGCGGATGTCTCCTTCGAGAGACCCGTCGCTACTTCTCGCCGTCGTTGCGCTTGCCGCCCCCGGCCGCCTTCTTCGGGGCCACCTTCGCCCAGCTGTCTCGAAGCGTCACCGTTCGGTTGAAGACCGGGCGCTCGGCGGTCGAGTCGGGGTCGACGCAGAAGTAGCCCTGGCGCTCGAACTGCAGGGGCGTGCCCACCTCCGCCGAGCGCAGACTCGGCTCGACCATGGCGCCCTCGAGCACTTCGAGCGAGTGCGGGTTGAGGAAGTCCGTGAAATGCTCGCCCTCCCCCACGTCATCGGGCCGCTCCTTCACGAAGAGCGTCTCGTAGAGGCGCACCTCGGCCGGGATCGCGTGTCGGGCCGACACCCAGTGCAGCGTGCCCTTCACCTTGCGGCCGTCGGGCGCATCGCCGCCCCGCGTGGCCGGATCATAGGTGCAGCGGACCTCGACCACCTCGCCCGCCGCGTCCTTCACGACCTCCTGACAGGTCACGAAGTACGCGTACCGAAGCCGAACCTCCCGCCCGGGCGCGAGGCGGAAGAACTTCCGGGGCGGATCCTCCATGAAGTCCTCTCGCTCGATGTAGAGCTCGCGCGAGAAGGGCACCTTGCGTGTTCCCGCGCGCTCGTCTTCGGGGTTGTTGACCGCGTCGAGCTCGTCCACCTCGCCTTCGGGGAAGTTCTCGAGCACCAGCTTCAAGGGTCGCAGGACCCCCATCACTCGGGCGGCCCTCTTGTTCAGATCCTGGCGGATGCTGTGCTCCAGGCGCGCCAGCTCGATGACGTTCTCCCGCTTGGCCAGCCCGATGCCCTCGCAGAACTCGTGGATCGCCTCCGGCGTGTAGCCGCGTCGGCGCAGTCCGCAGAGGGTCGGCATGCGCGGATCGTCCCAGCCCGAGACGGCACCCTCGCTGACGAGCTGGATGAGCTTGCGCTTGCTGGTGATCGTATGACTGAGGTTCAGACGCGCGAACTCGTACTGCCGCGGGGGCGGATCGAAGCCGAGATTCTCCGTGAACCAGTCGTAGAGCGGACGATGGTCCTGGAACTCGAGACTGCACAGCGAGTGCGTGATGCCCTCGATGGCGTCGGAGTGCCCGTGGGCGTAGTCGTACTTCTGATAGATCGCCCAGGCCTCCCCCGTGCGATGTTGCGGGGTCTTCT
>CAZQMY010000741.1:0-2021 GCA_964594405.1 uncultured Spirochaetaceae bacterium
GGCTCGTCCATGGTCAACCTCTTCAGCGCCATCTCCTCCGCCATCAATGCGCTCTGGGGACCACTGCACGGCGGCGCCAACTAGGCGGTGATCGAGATGCTCGCCGAGATCCGCGACGAGGGCATGACGGCGCGACAGTTCGTGGACCGCGCCAAGAACAAGGACGATACCTCCCGGCTGATGGGCTTCGGGCACCGCGTCTACAAGAACTTCGACCCGCGCGCGAAGATCATCAAGAAGGCCTGCTTCGACGTCTTGAACAACCTCGGCGTCCACAGCAAGCTGCTCGAGATCGCCGTGGAGCTCGAGGAGATCGCCCTGAAGGACGACTACTTCGTCGACCGAAAGCTCTACCCCAACGTCGACTTCTACTCGGGCGTGATCTACAACGCCATCGGGACCCCGTCGAGCATGTTCACGGCGCTCTTTGCCATTGGCCGACTCCCCGGCTGGATCGCCCAGTGGGCGGAGCTGCACCAGGATCCCGACTTCAAGATCGGCCGACCGCGACAGATCTATACCGGCCTGAACAAGACGAGCTACGTACCCATCGAAGAGCGCTGAAGCACGCTCGTGCCCGCCGCCGGGCCCGCGCACTACTGGATCGCCGGTCGAGTCGTCTCGGCCGGCGATCCTGCCTTTCCGAGCCGCCTCCTGGGAGCCGAGTGCTGCTATACGACGGCGCGCATCTCGGCGGGACGTGCGCTCCACGGATCGAAGCACGGCGAGCGGCTCGCGGAGGACGCCGTCCGTCTGGGCCTCGAGCCGCCTCCCGCCCCGAGCGTGCTCGAAGCCTTCGCTGCGCTGGGTCGGGCGGAGTTCGGCGAGGGCAGCGGCATCGTGCGCCTGCAGGCGGTCCGAGACGAGTCGGACCGCACGGTGCTGATCGGCATCCCGCGACCGCTCGGTGAAGAGCCGCCGGCCTGGAGCGCCATTCGCGCCAGCGCCATGCACATGGGGCCACGACGCTGGGGCGGGGCGAAGACCGCCCCCGTGGATGTCTACGAGGTGGCGCGGCGGGAAGCGGCGTGCGCCGGCGTGGACGAGGCGCTGCTCTTCGATGCTGCGGGGAGGCTGGTGGAGGGCGCACGCAGCAACGTCCTCATCGTGTTGGGGGGCGACCGGGTCTTCGCTCCTCCGCTCGCCCTGGGCGGCGTCGCGGGGTTGGCGCGGCGCGTGCTCTTCGCGCGCTGCCCGGAGCTGCGCGAGCGGGAGGTCCTGCATGAGGACCTCGCAGCTGCTCGCGAGCTCATCGCCATCAACGCGGTCCGCGGCGCAACGGCTATCACACGACTCGATGGCGCGCCGATCGCGGACGGCAAGCCCGGGAAGTGGGCCGGCGCGCTGGATGCGCTCTATCGGGCTGGAGGCCAGCCCTGATCTTCGAGCCGATCAGAGCTGGCTCCCACCACGCAGGGCGCGATAGCGCTCGATCATTGCATTGGTCGACGAGTCGTGCCGCAGCGACGGCGTCTGGTCGCTCTGGAGCTCCGGAAGGATCGCCCCCGCGAGCTTCTTGCCGAGCTCGACGCCCCACTGGTCGAAGGCGTTCACGCCGAAGAGGACGGCCTGCGTGAAGACCTTGTGCTCGTAGAGGGCCACGAGCAGCCCCAGAGTCCGGGGCGTGAGCTCGTCGGCGAACAGCAGGCTGCTCGGCCGGTTGCCCCCGAAGCTGCGGTGCCGGGCGAGCGCCTCGTCGACGCCCTCGGCGAGCACCTCGTCTACGGTCCGGCCGAAGGCCAGGGCCTCGGCCTGGGCGAAGCAATTGGCCACCAGCATGTCCTGCTGCTCGACCGAGGCCTCGCGGTTGCGGGCGAAGGCGATGAAGTCGCAGGGCACGAGGCGCGTGCCCTGGTGGAGGAGCTGATAGAAGGCGTGCTGGCCGTTCGTCCCCGGCCGACCCCAGACCACGGCCCCGCTGTCCCCCACGACGGGCGTTCCGTCCAGCCTCACGCCCTTGCCGTTGCTCTCCATGTCGAGCTGCTGCAGGTAGGGCGTGAAGAGGGAGAGTGCCTCCGGAT
>CAZQMY010000742.1:0-2017 GCA_964594405.1 uncultured Spirochaetaceae bacterium
GAGGTCATCTGTTGAGGCGGAGGGGGATCAGCCTTCGTTGTCACCCAGCATGATGATGGTGTTGCCGCCGCCGCCCGAGATGTCGTTCGTGTTGTAGATCATCTCGGCGTCCAACGCCTGATCGATGCGGTGGCTCACCTCAGAGAGGTGGGCGAGGGTGTAGGGATCGAGCGCGCTGGAGCGGTTGTCGAGGACGTCTTCGACCTGCTCGTGCAGGTCGCGGAGGTGGAAGAGAGCGAGGTTGGAGACGGGCTTGCGCGCGGCGCCGAACATGCCGTCGGGCTTGGTGAGGTCGATCATGCGCTCGAGGTGCTCGCGCTGGAGGTTGCGCCGGAAGGAGGAGATCATGGGCTTGCGGGCGGTGAAGCGACCGTCGGATGAGAAGCTGAGCTCGTCCCAGATCTCGCTGTCGATGGTCTCGAGGAGCTCGGCGAGGGTGAGCGCGTCCTCCTCTGCCTCGACACGCATCTCGTTGTCGTAGACGCGCTTGAGGGTGGTGGGGTTGAGCATCTGCGTCAGCGCGGAGGCCTGGAATCCCAGGATGGAGGCGTGGACGGCCCACGCGTAGTCCGCGCCCCAGCCGGCGCCGCCGAACCACTTGTCGATCGAGAGGTGGCGCAGGAGTTCGGGGGAGAGATCCCACGCCTCGTCGCGGAAGGCGTTCTCCATCACGAACCGCAGCGCTTGGCGCTGGAGCTCGGCCTCGACGGGCTGGATGGGAGCGCCGCTGTTGGCGTCGCCCTTCTTGGCGCGGGAGACGTAGGCCCCACCGATCCAGTTGGTCATCATCGAGTTGGCCTGGAGCTGCATGCCCAGGGTCATCGCATAGCCCTGACGGGCGCGGGCCCAGGAGTCGCCCTCGTCGACGAACTCTTCGAGGAGGCGTTCGCGGTGGAAGCGTGCGAGGTCCATCTGCTGGTGCGCGAAGGCCATGGGGTCGGCGGCGAAGTCGTAGCGACGCGCGAGGGGGTCGGAGGTCAGGGTGTCCTCGTCGGTGAGGTACTCGAGACCCTGCTCGGCCATCTGCTCGAGCGCGGCCTGGGGGTTGTCGGAGTAGCCGTAGGCGATGGCGAGCATGTCGTAGGGCCCGACCTTGATCATGCCGTAATCGCCTTGGTAGCGATCGGGGAGCACGATGTTGGTGGGGAGGTAGTCCATGACGGAGGACGCGATGGCCTTCTGGCCCTTGACCTCGTCTGAGTTGATCGTCTCGAGGCCGTAGAGCGCGGAGGCCTCGAAGTTGTGACGCAGGCCCAGGGTGTGCCCGATCTCGTGGGCGACGAGGTCCTGGAGCAGGACGCCGACGAACTCCTCGGGGACGCCGTCGATGAGGTCGCCCTTGGGCTCGTCGGGCTCGCCGTCGCCGTCCTCGTCGCGGTTGAGGAGCCCTTCGATCTGGAGCGAGTGGGCGATGACGGCCATCTGCATGGCCTTCATCTCGGCGCACTTGCAGTTGAGGTGCATCTGGGTGAAGCGCCCGGTGCCGGGCTCGACGCTGTCGTGCCCGAGGAGGTGGAGCGAGGGTTGGTAGAGGTAGTGGCCGGCGCCGGGGAGGGCGGCACGCTCGCGGACCATCCGGATCGCCTCGGCGCGCTCGCCGGGGGCGGCGAAGCGGACCTCGGGGGCCCACTCGGGGTTCTCCGCGAGCCAGGCGAGGGTTTCTGGGGTGAAGTTCTCCGCCGCGATCTTGGGGAACTGATCGCGGAACTGGTACTCGAAGACGCGCAGCCAGCCGTCGGTGAGGACGACGTCGGCGTCGAGGATCTGGCCCGTCGCGGGGTGGACGCGCGAGGGGCCGATCGCGGTGGTGATGTCGGTGGACAGCCACCGGACGAAGTTGTACCGGTTGTCCTCGGGATCCTTGTCCATGTGGGCGCCGGTGCGGGCGTCCTGCTGGTAGATCTGGATCGCGTCGGAGATGCCGATCGCCTCGAAGGCTTCGTTCCAGTACTCGTTGCCGTTGCGCAGTAAGCGCCGGTAGCGGACGGGGACGGTGTGATCTATGTAGTAGATTATG
>CAZQMY010000743.1:0-2011 GCA_964594405.1 uncultured Spirochaetaceae bacterium
GAGTGGATCAAGGCCCACGACGGCTCGCGCTGGAACGAGTACGCGGACGCGCTCGCCTCCTCGAAGATCGGCGGCTAGGCCTTCCCCCCGCCCCGACGCGACCGGAGGATTCCCTATGCTCGCGGTCATGCGAATGGAGTGGATCCTGATCTGCGCGACGGCCCTCTGCTGGGGCGGCTACCCGCTGGTGGCGCGCGCGGCCGGCTACGGCGGCGCGCGGGGCACCCTCATCCTGATGCTCACCGGCCTGGTGCCGATCGTGCTGGCGGCGGCCTTCCTCGATCCGAGCCCCCCGCCCGGCCGCTCTGCGCTCGGGCTCCTCACCGTGGCGGGGCTGATGATGGGCGCAGGGCTGCTCGCCTTCTACGCGCTCGCGAACAGCCCGATGGACGCATCGGTCTCCATCCCGATCGTCGACGTCGCGATGCTGATCGTCTCGGCGCTCGGCGCGATCCTCTTCTTCTCGGAGCCCGCGACGATGCGCAAGGTGGCGGGCATCGCGCTGATGCTGGCCGGCATCGCGCTGCTGCGACCCGAGTGATCCATCCGTCGCTCGCCGGGCTCTGATCAGGCGCGCTCGTACACTGTCTCCGACGCGATCTGCCGCTCGTGTACGCGGCCCGCCTCCACCAGGCGCTCGAGGTGGAGCTGCGCGCTCCTGCGCTCCACTGAGTCCGCGTAGGGGACGTCGTCCTGGGGCCGGTAGACGATGCGGTGGGCGACGATCTCGTCCAGGGTACGGGGCTCGGCGATGAATTCGAGGAGCCTCGTCTCGCGTTTGCCCACCATCGCCGCGAACTTTTCGAAGCGCTCGAGGAAGGCTTCGCGGCCAGCGAGCACGCCGATGTGGTGGAAGGTCCCGTACCAATCCGCCTCGAGGCAGCGTACGCGCTGGAGCGTGGCCTCGAAGTCGCGCAGACTCGACCACGCATCGCCGTAGTAGGGCCCGAAGCCGGTGAGCTCGATGTCGCCGAGATAGACGAAGCGGCGCGGCGCACCCTCGCCATCGCGCCAGCAGACGATGAAGCAGCTATGGCCCCGGGTATGGCCCGGCGTGTGCATCACCTCGATGTCGACGCCGCCGAGGCGGAAGACGTCGCCCTCCTCGAAGGGCCGGGCGTCGGGCCGCGCGACGTAGTTGAAGTCGTCCACCATGGCCTTGCGCCAGTACTCCGCTACGGGCCCCGTCATCCCGAAGATGTCCATGAATCGATCCAGGCTCTGCATGCCGGGCAGGTCCTCGCGATGCAGGTGCAGGGGCACGTCGGGGAAGAGATGGGTGCCGGCCACGTGATCCTCGTGGCAGTGGCTGAGCAGCACGCGGTGGACCTCGGGCAGGGCGCCCACGCGCGAAGCCGTCCCCAGGGCGGGGTCGATGATCACCGTCTCGCGCTGGCCCTCGACCAGCACACCGTTGCCGTCCGGATAGCGCCCGCGGCGCTCGCCGAAGAGCACGGTCACGGGGCCGTATCGCTCGATCTCACCCAGCCCGCTCAATCTGTCCTCCCCCTCGTGCAGCGCGCTCGTGGGAAGCGGCCGAGGCGTTATGATCCGGAACCCGGGCCCGGAGGATACCGCCTCGGCTGCCCGGCCCCAGCCCCGCGGATGCGGCCTCCGAGCCATCGAGGCGAGCAAGCGGCAACGAGAGGAGCGCGATGGCCCGCCGGCACTGGCTGATGAAATCCGAGCCCTTCAAGTACGCCTGGGACGAGCTCGTTGCGGACGGCTCCACCTACTGGGATGGCGTGCGCAACTACGAGGCGCGCAACAACATGCAGGCCATGAAGGTCGGGGACCTCGCGCTCTACTACCACTCCAACGAAGGCAAGGAGGTGGTGGGCGTCGCGCGCATCATCAAGGAGGCCTATCCCGATCCCACCACCGACGACGATCGCTGGGTGGTGGTGGACCTGGAGCCGGTGGTGAAGCTCGAGCGCCCGGTCACGCTGGCGGAGATCAAGGGCGACGAGGCCCTCGCGGAGATCAACCTGATCAGGCGCGGACGGCTCTC
>CAZQMY010000744.1:0-2008 GCA_964594405.1 uncultured Spirochaetaceae bacterium
GGCCTGCTGCTCCCCGGGCGTGAGCTCCTGCAGGGTCTCGGGATCCGGCGCCGCGATCGGCATGTTCACGTGGATGCCGGCGCAATGCTCGGGATCCTGGGTGCCGACCAACGTGGACACCATGCTCCCCCAATCGCCTCCCTGAGCGACGTATCGGGGATAGCCCAGGCGATCCATCAACGTCGTCCACGCTCGCGCGATGCGCTCGACCCCCCAGCCCTTCTCCTCGGGCCGGTCCGAAAATCCGTATCCGGGCAGCGAGGGGGCGACGACGTGGAAGGCGTCGCTCGCCTCGCCACCGTGTGCGGTGGGGTCGGTGAGCGGCGCGATCACCTTCTGGAACTCGACCACCGATCCGGGCCAGCCGTGGGTGATGATGAGCGGCAGGGCGTCCGCGTGCGGGGATCGCGCATGGATGAAGTGGATGCCGAGGCCGTCGATCTCAGTCTTGAACTGGGACCACGCATTGAGCCGGGCCTCTCGGTCCCGCCAATCGTACTCCTCTGCCCAGTAGGCGCAGACCTCTCTCATGTAGGCGAGGGGTGTGCCCTGAGACCAGTCGTCGACGGTCTCCGCGTCCGGCCAGCGGGTGGCGGCGAGGCGGCGTCGCAGATCGGCGATGTCTTCGTCCGGAATCGAGATCTCGAAGGGAGCGATGGCGTGGGACATGGGGACTCCTGGGCCCGGGAGGAGGCAGCGCAAGCGGCGCGCCGGTCGGGATCCGAGAGGGTTCCACTTCGTGGATCAGCCCGCCATCAGGACTCGCCGCCGGCGATCCTCGCGATGAAGTGCACCTCGCTCTCGGGCGCGATGGGCTCGAGGAAGGGATCAGGGAAGATCTCCCCGTCGATGGCGACGGAGAGGCTGGCCTCGATTTCCTCGCCGATGCCCGGCATGCGCGCCTCGAGGGCGCGCATCAGGTCGCGGATGCTCGAGGCTTCGACCTCGAGTGTGGGCTCGGCTCCGAAGCGCTGCGCGAGGGGGCGCGGCAGCGTGACCTTCGCCAAGCCTACCGCCCCGCCGCGTCCAGCGTCTCGAGCACGCGTATGGGCGAGATGGGCAGCCGTCGGAAGCGCTGCCCCGTTGCTGCAGCGATGGCGTTGGCCACCGCGGCGAGCGGCGGCACGATGGGCACCTCGCCGACGCCGCGCACGCCGTACGGGTGCGCCGGATTCGGGACCTCGACGATCTCGGTGTCGATCATCGGCAGATCCGACGCCACGGGGATGCGGTAGTCGAGGAAGCTGGGGTTGAGCATCCTGCCCTCTTCGTCGAAGACGAACTCCTCGTTGAGCGCCCAGCCGATGCCCTGGGCCGCGCCGCCCTGCATCTGACCCTCGACGTAGCTCGGATGGATGGCGCGGCCAGCGTCCTGGATCGCCGTGTAGCGCAGCACGTCGACCTTGCCGGTCTCTTCGTCCACGCGGACATCGCAGATGTGCGCGCCGAAGCCGGGCCCGACGCCACGGGCGGTGAGAGAGGCCCGCGCGGCGATGGGCCCGCCCATGCGAGCGGCCTTGCCCGCGACCTCGGCCATCGAGATGGGGTCGCGGCTCGGATCGTCCTCGACGTAGACGCGGCCTTCCCGGAACGTGACCTCCTCCACGTCCGCCTCGAAGATGGCCGCAGCGCGCTCGCAGACCTTCTGCCTGACCTCACGCGCTGCCTCGACCACCGCCATGCCCGTGGCGAAGGTCGTTCGGCTGCCGCCGGTCAGATCGTTGTAGCCGAGGCTGTCGGTGTCGGCGACGACGGCCTGCGTACGCTCGTAGTCGATGCCGAGCTCTTCGGCGGCCATCAACGCCATGCTGGCGCGGCTGCCGCCGATATCCGGGCTGCCCGAGACCACGGTGATCGTGCCGTCCTCGTTCAGGTTGACGCCGGCCGTCGATTGCATGCCGCCGTTGAACCAGAAGCCCATCGAGACGCCGCGGCCCACCCCCTCCTCGAGCGGCGCGTTGTAGTGCGGATGCGCCTTCACCGCCTGCATGGTCTCGATGCAGCCGAT
>CAZQMY010000745.1:0-2006 GCA_964594405.1 uncultured Spirochaetaceae bacterium
AAGCCGCGCTCGTCGATTCCTGAAGAGGCAAGGCATCTCGACTGCGATGCTGGCCCGCGACCAGGCGGGTCGAACGCGTGCCGATCGCCGGGGACCGACCGTTCTGGAGCGAAGGGCCGACCTCTCGGCGGACGTCCTTCAGCGGGCAGCGGTGACGCTCACCGTGGGTAGGATGATGAGGCCTCGCTCGTCGACGCGCCCGAGGGTGCTCACGAAGGTCGCTCGCGATGTCCCGTAGGAGATCATCTTGATCTCCAGGGTCGGCGTCAGGATGAAGAGCGGACGATGCATCGGATCATTGAGCAGCACGTTCTCGACATCGACGTTCGAGGGCTCCTCATTGATGAGATCGGCCCGGCGCTGATGGAGCCCGGGGTGCGTCTGGAATCGTGCGACGGCATCACGCTGCAGCGTCACCTCCAGCCGGAGCGGCTTGCGCGCGGGCGCGAGCGAGACCTCGTCGTAGCTGTATCCGCCGTCGACCCGACGGATCACGCCCCCCTGCATGCGTCCCTCGCGCTCGTGCAGCCTCGCGAGTGAATGGGCATGGGCGAGGGCGTCCATTGCGGCGCCCTCGATGGTCAGGAACCGGGCGCCCGGGCCCTGCGGTCGCATCGCGAACTCCTGCTCGACACCTCGTGCGTGCGCACACGCAAGGCTCAGGGCCAGCAGCGGGATCATCACCAGAGCTCTTGCCTTCATCGCTCATTCTCCTGATGGGCGCGCCCGGTCGGAAGCCGGGCGGCGCAGCGGTGGATGGACACAGCGAAGTGCAACCCTCGTACCAGCTGATCAGAGACATGCGTTCGTGACCCTCACGTCACAGAGTGAGGCGGATCCGTCTCGAAGGGCGCCGATGCGATCCGTCCTCTCGGGCGGGCCCCTCGGACACACGAGCCCACGGGAGAGGGCAGCGGCTCTCGGTGCAGGCAACGATGGCGCCACGAGGCGGCCGAGAGCGTGGCCTCATCGGCTCGGATCGCCTTGGCCCGATCGATGCAGTGGAGCCTTCACGAGACTCCGACTGCCCGGCGTCGGTCGGGCACCCATTCCTCGAGCCAACACAGGAAGATGATCATGACGACTCTTGAATGCTTCGACCCTTCGATGCCCGGCGGCCGCGTCCATGGATCCGGTCGATCCCACCGGTCCAGCGTCCTGCGGCGAGGACGCCGCCTGGCCAGCCTGCGCCTCGCGCTCGGCGCGCTCGGGATGGCGCTCTGTACGCAACACGCACACATGGCGCTGGCCGATTCTCGAGGAGCGGACGCGCGCGGCCTCCCGGACATCCATCGAGCCGAAGCGCTGCTTCGCGCCGGGCAGTACGCGCCAGCCGTCAAGTCCCTGCGGCGCATCCTGGATCGCGAAGCGGATGCCATCACCGCCGCCCGAGCCTACACGCTGCTCTGTACCGCCGAAGTGGGCCGAGGCCGCGTCGAGGCTGCGCTGAGCGCGTGCGACAAGGGCGACGAGTTGATCGGCCATGCGGCAGATCGACATGTCTGCCGCGGCCAGGCCCTGCTTCTCGGGGGCAGCCCCGGTGGCGCGCTGGTGGAGTTCCACCGGGCCCTCGCCCTCGCGCCTCGATCGACGGGCGCTACGCGGGGCGTGATCCGGGCCCATCGCAGGCTCTCGGATCGGCGGCTGGCCCCGTCTCTGGCGGCGATCTCCAATGAGCGCCGTGCGGAGGGGCGCTGACCCGGACTCGGCGCGTGGGCGCCCGCCCCGGACTCAGCCTCGCTTGCGGTCGAGCAGGCGAGCCAGTCCGCCCAGCAGGATCAGGCAGGAAGCGAGCCCGACGAGCCCGAGCTTGGGTAGCGCGCAGAATCTCGCCAGAGTGGCCGCTGATTCGCTCGCGCCCGCGTTCAGCTGATAGACCAGCGCAACGTTCTCGACGGCCTCCAGCGGAGTCGCGATGAGCACCCCCCAGGCGCCGAGCCCGAGCCAGTGGCCCAGAGTCGCCGCGCTGCATCGCCTCCTGAGCTGGACCAGGCAGAGCGAGAGCC
>CAZQMY010000746.1:0-1980 GCA_964594405.1 uncultured Spirochaetaceae bacterium
TCCCCTTGTGGCGGCTGCTCGGATCGAGGGTGGCGAAGACCGTGTAGAGGTCGGCGTGGCCGCCGTTGGTGATCCACGCCTTCGTGCCGTTCAGCACGTAGTCGTCGCCGTCCTTCTCGGCATGGAGCTGCAGGCCCGCCACATCCGAGCCGGCGGCCGGCTCGGAGAGGCAGAAGGAGATGAGCTTGGGCACCTCGGTGCAGGGCGTCAGCCACTCCTTCTTCTGCGCATCGCTGCCCCCGACCAGGATGGGCGTCAGTCCCAGGTCGTTGCACATCACCGACGTCGAAACCCCCGCGCAGCCCCGTGCGATCTCTTCGGTGAGCACGCAGGTCGCCATGATCGAGAGGCCGACCCCGCCGTACTCCACGGGAACGCAGGTGCTCGAGAGCCCGAGCTCCCAGGCCTTCTCGATGACGGCCTTCGGAAACTCGCCGCTCTGATCGTGCTCGGCCGCGATCGGCATGACCTCGTCCTCTGCAAAGCGCCGGGCGGTCTCCTGCAGGGCGAGCATCTCGTCGTCGAGAGAAAAGTCCATGGTGGGCTCCGATGGGCGCGCGGCGCCATCTACGACAGGCGACGCCACGCGGCGTGGGGTGGGAGCGCCAAACTTAAGGGAAGCGGCCTCGCGCGCAAGCGAACTGCGAGTCAGCCGGAGCCGCGCCGCGATCCTCGTGGCGGACCGTGGGCCGCACGGGCGATCGCGCGGGGCGACGCTCAGGAGAGCGCGCCGAGCTCCTGCGAGAGCTGAAGGGCCGACGCCGCCACGGTGCGACCGAGCTCACCGTGGAGCGCGTCGTCGTCGAGACGCACCGTGGGCCCGGAGATCGAGATGGCCGCCACCACGCGTCCGCTCGCATCATAGACGGGGGCCGCAGCGCAGCGCATACCTGGCACGCACTCCTCGATGTCCACCGCGAAGCCGCGAGCACAGACCGCGCGGAGCTCGTCGAAGAGCTTCTGCACGTCGACGATGGTCGACTCGGTCCGCTGGCTGAGCTCGTCATCGGCCGCGAGTCGCCGACCGAAGCTCTCCTGCTGCTGGAGATCGCCGCAGCCGATCAGCACCTTGCCGAGAGCCGTGCAGTAGACCGGCAGGCGCTGACCCACGCGGAGCGCCGTGAGGAGGAGCTGGTCGGGAAGAACGCCGTCGAGATGCACGACCTCGAAGTCGCGAAGGACGGCGAGATGTGAGGTCTCGCCGGACTTGCGCGTGAGCTCTTCGAGGATCGGCCGCGCGCGGCGCAGCAGGTCGTTGCCGCGCGTGAAGGCCTGGCCGAGCTCCAGGCAACGCGTGCCCAGGCGGTACCGATCCGTCGTGCTGCTCTGCTCGATGTAGCCACCCTGCTCGAGGGTGGCGAGCAGACGAAAGACGTTGTTCTTGTGGAGGCCGAGCCGACGCGCGAGCTCGCTGACACCGAGCTCGTCCTCCCGATAGAAGGTCTCGAGCATTCTCAGGGCATTGCTGACGGTCTGGATCGAGTACTCGCTCTTGGGCTTGGCCATGAACTGGATTCTACTCTTTGCTTTGGGGTTGCTTTGCTTCGGGGTTGCTTTGTCTCTGTCTCTGTCTTTCGATGGCGACGGATGGCGACTTGCTGTGGGGCTGCTGCCTCGTGCTTGCTGCGATGTCCGACCCGAGTGGCTCTCCGGTCCCCACCACCCTCGCGTGTCGGCGTCGGGGAATCGGATGATCATGAGACGAGCTGTTCGAAACGACGACACCCGACCTACCCTCGAGAAGTCCGACCGGGTGGCGCCGCCGTAGTCGCGGCTAACGCCAGCGACTGCGGCGCCCACCGCCACCGGGGGTCACGACTGGGCTGGATGCGCGAATCAGCGCCGACGGCCACCACTCACGACCCGCGTCGCAGCGCTGCGGCCGCTGCTGTGCGCGACCCACGCCCCGTTGCCCCCCACGGACCGGAGACCCGTCACGCTCAGCGCAGCTCATGAATCGAACAGAGACAGTCGAGCGGG
>CAZQMY010000747.1:0-1979 GCA_964594405.1 uncultured Spirochaetaceae bacterium
TCGGCGACGTCCGTCGAGGTGAGCGTGGGATAGGTCCCGGGCTGGGGGTTGTCCCAGGTGATCGTATCGATCCGCCCATCGTAGTCGGGGTGGCTGTTCGTCGTGCTGACCGTCGGGGCGACCGAAGGGTCGATCACGTACTCCTCGGGCAGCAGGTTCTCGATGCGTAGCCCGCTCGCCCCGCCGCGAATCGTGCCGCCCGAGTTGTTCGCGATGGTGATGGTGACCAGGCCCGTTCCGCCCATCGCATCGCCCGCCTGCTCACCGGTGAGCGCCACCGTGACGTTCACGTCGTTCTCGTCCGAGAAGGTGCTGAGCGTCGCCGTCGCGGTCGGGGGCGACCCGGTGCTCGACTGCGTGATGCCGCCGAGGTTGCCCTCCCCCGTGCAGCCCCACTCCACGCCATCCACCGTATTCGTCCGGTTGTCGCAGGACGCGGTCACGCGACCGACCAGGTAGAAGAAGGCCGTGTCGTTCGGGCCGGCCACGGGATCCCCGCCCCCGAAGACCGAGGCAGGATCGAAGTCCGAGATGGAGGTCGTCGGCCCGATATTCACGCAACCGCTCGCAGAGCCGGCGCCCGTCGCGATCGAGCTGGCTCCGCTGAAGTTGTCGCAGATCTGATCGATCTCGAAGTTGTCCGGCGCCATCGTGTCGTCGAACTTGAAGTCCTCGAGAGGCGCATCACCGGTGTTGCGCACGCGGATGCGCCAGATGATGTCGTCGTCGGTATGCCCGTAGATGGTCTGCGTCCAGTTGGTCTGGCCGGCGTCGACGTTGCGCCCCCGCTTCTGGATCGAGACGATGGGCTCTTCGAGGGCGAGGAGGTCGTCACCCGTGCTGCTCGTGAAGGGCGTCGCGGGCGTGCAGTTGGTCGGGGTCGCGTCCACCTCCGCGGAGATCAGCCGCGACGCGCTGATCAAGGGCTCCTGCAGGAGACTCGCATGGCGACGGACACCGAACTCGAGTACGAGTGTCTCCGCGTTGCTCGGTGGACCATTGTAGGCGTCCAGGACGACCGAGGGGGCCACGGTCCACTCGAGCGCCTCGTCGTCGGAGCCGCTGATCGAAGGCTCGCCGATCAACGAGGGAGAGGCCACGCCGTTCACGGTCAGCACGGTCGAGCCGGGGATGTAGACCAGCCCGGAGGCCTGCAGGTCCTCGCGGATCACGAAGCTGCCGAGGCTCACGTCATCGGACGATTGCGCGAAGGGGTTCTCCACCTCGATCCGGACGACACCATCGCCGCAGAGCTCGCAATAGCTGCTGGAGAGGTGGCTGATGAGATCCGCGCTCGCGATCCCGGTCGGACACGAAGGTGGCGGCGGCACCTGCGCAGCGGCCGGCCGGGCGAGCAGCAGGCAGAGGACGAGCAGCAGCCCCGCGGCCCGCTGCGCGCGCTCCCGAATCCCGATCGTGTCGTCCCTGGTCTGCATCATATCGATCGTCGATCTGCTCGCTGACTGCCAACGACGCCGGATCGAGACCGAGATGCTCTCGGCGGTTCTTCTCTGGATTCCGGCGGTCCCGCTGTCCTGGAGCCGTTGGCTCTTTAGACCGGTGACTTTGCGTCGCCGCCTTTCGGCGGTTTTGCCCTTGTCGCAATCGCGTGGGAGCCCTCCGCCCCCTCTTGTCACATCGTGGCCGTCGGTCGGGCGCTGGCGTCCCGGCGGAACGCGCATCGGCCCTGGCTCTGTCTCCTCTGCTTGCCTCCGACCCCTTCGAGTCGTTCTGTTCTTGGAAGCTCAGCGGATCCTGCTGCTCAAGTCGCTGGCAGGAAGTCGATCGGGTACAGGATCGTGATGGCGGGCACGCCCTCCTTCACGCCGAAATCGAAGCTCTTCACACGGCCCACCACCTGCTCACCGAGTCTGGGGGCCGCCATGTCGTTCGAATGCAGCTCGCAGAGCGACACGCTCCCATCCGGCTCGATCGTCAGCCGCAGCAACATCTGCCCACGAAGCGTCGGATTCTTTCGC
>CAZQMY010000748.1:0-1977 GCA_964594405.1 uncultured Spirochaetaceae bacterium
CCCGCCGCCCTGCCTGTTGCGAATGCCGTACTTGGCCTCGTAGGTGTAGTCCGCGTGCGAAGGGCGGTAGAGGTCCTTCATGTGATCGTAGGCCGAGGGCCTCGCGTCCTTGTTGCGCACCAGGATGCCGATGGGCGTGCCCAGCGTCCTTCCCTCGAACAGGCCCGAGAGGATCTCGGCCCGGTCCTCCTCCTGCCGCGGCGTCGTGAGCTTGCTCTGGCCGGGCTTGCGGCGATCGAGGTCGCGCTGGATCTCGGCGACGTCGAGCTCGAGGCGGGGCGGGCAGCCGTCGACCACCACGCCGACGCCGCCGCCGTGGGACTCGCCGAAGGTGGTGATCTGGAAGAGCTTTCCGAACCGGCTGCTCACTCTGGGTCCTCTGGGTTGGGGCATGGAGGGTACCGGGCTTCGCCGGGCCGTGCCCCTTCGCGACCGGGCGCGAGCCCGCTGCGGCGAGCACCGATCCGTGGCAGCCTCGGCGGCCTGGGAGAGCGACGGATGAAGGCAGCAGCGCCGCGCAGCGAGCCGGTCGAGGCCGGGCCCGGCCACCGCGTGCGCTGCTACGTCTGCTTCAGGCCCGCCCCCCTCTGTCTGTGCGGGCGTGTCAGCCGGGTTCGCAATCGCACGCGGATCACCATCCTGCAGCATCCGCGCGAGCGCTTCCACGCGATGGGGACGGCCCGGCTGGCGCGTCTCGGCCTCGATCGCGTCGAGGTGATCGTGCCGCGCAAGCTGGGCGAGCGGCCCCTCGAGCTGGCGCCCATCGAGCGGCGCGGTGTCGGCCTCCTCTATCCCCGCGCCGGCGCCCGCGACCTCGCGAGCCTGCTGCCCGCGGAGCGCCCCGTGGAGCTGGTCGTGCTCGACGGCACATGGGCGCACGCGGGCCGCCTCTACAAGTCCAACCCGTGGCTGGCCGACCTGCCGCACTTCGCGCTCTCGCCGAGCGCGCCGTCGAACTACCGCATCCGCAAGCAGCCGCGGGCCGGCTACGTCTCCACCATCGAGGCGATCGTCATGGCGCTCGGCATCCTCGAGCCGGAGAACGACGAGCCGAGGCGCCTGCTCGACGACTTCGACCAGATGATCGACGAGCAGATCGTCCACGCGCATCGCGCTCCACGTCGTATGGAGAAGAAGTATGCGCGCAAGGCCGCGCGCGGCGAGAAGCAGGGCGACTCGGACGCCCGTTGATGCGGGCGGAAGCAGGCTCCCGGATCGACGGGGGAAAACCCTGACGGATCTGCGGATCCTCCTCGATGGGGCTTCGGGGCTTCGGGCTGGAGGGGAGGCGGCGCAATCCGCTTCAAGGGCGCCCTTCTACGCGCCTTCCTGCGCGTTGTCGATCGTCTTCTCGAGCGACCTTGGATGCGGCGTGAACGCCCGATGCCGGAGTCGGGGTTTTTCTGAGCTTCGATCTCGACGGGCGTGCCGAAGGTGCCGCGACGTGCATGGGTTGCCATGTGATTCCGAGGACTTGGCGACCCACCGGCCACACCGCCGGGTGTTGCGGTCCGCCTGCAAGGGCTGCGATCGATGGGCGCTGTGTTCGCGCATGCACCCCGGGATTCATGTGACGCATTTCGGCGTTTTTACCCGAGATTTCGAGCGAAGCCCCCATAGCTGCGGATTCTCCCCGAACTAGGGTTGGGGAGTGGCGCGGAGGTCCACGCCACGGACCCGAAGGCATCCCCCCCACGAACCCGAGTGGCGCGTGGCTCAGCCGCCACGCGCACGGGAGAGAGGCAGCCGAGAATGACGACCATCGTCGTTGCAGACGACCACAAGATCGTCCGAGAGGGGCTGGTGAAGCTGCTCGAGGAGCGAGAGGACTTCGAGGTGATCGGCGAGGCGAGCGACGGGGAGGAGGCCGTGCAGATGGTGCTCGACAAGCAGCCCGACGTCGTGATCATGGACATCTGGATGCCCCGTCTGGGCGGCATCGACGCCACGCGCCGGATCGGCTAGAAGGGCTCGAAC
>CAZQMY010000749.1:0-1976 GCA_964594405.1 uncultured Spirochaetaceae bacterium
GGCGACGCATTGTAGAGCGGCGATACCGTTGGCGCCGGCAGTCGCCGCCACCACCACCCGGGAGGCGCGAGAACCCGTGATCCGGCATCCGTCCACCCTCGACGCGGCCGACCTGAAGCGCTTCCTGGACAGCTTCCTCTACAGCGAGGAGGCCTTCTTCGTCGACGAGATCGTGCGCGTCGACCCCGAGGCGCGGCGCATCGAGGCCCGCATGGACACCACGCGGGAGCTGCCGCTTTCGCGCTGCCAGCGGGTCGGCCCCGGACACCCGGCGCACGTCTCCGCCGCCGAGATGCTCGCGGCGACCGGCAGCCTCGGCTGTCTCCACGCCTGGATCTTCCACGGCTGTCGCTGGGACGAGGGCTGGGCGGGCTTCGGGAATCGGATTCACCGAGCTGATTTCAAGAATCTCGCGCAGCTGGGCCCGCCCCTGGAGCTCGTCTCTTCCGAGAGACGCACGCGCGTCGGTGAGAAGCGCGTCGTGCTGCGCTTCGCTTTCGAGTTCCACCAGGAGGGCAAGCTGGTCTACGTGGGCGATCAGTCGGCGATGTTCTTCAAGGATCAGACGCTCGGGCGATCCCGGACGGCGACGACCTGACGGCTCGCGTCGAGCGGGACCTCGCCTTCTGCGTCAGGACCGAGCGCGACTTTCCGTCGCCGCGAGCCAGCGCTCGACGTCCTCGCGGATACGCCCCGAATCCCCCTGATCGCCGTATCGATGCGCCGCATGGCGATCGAGGAGCCCGGCGGCCTCCCGGAGGCGCTCCGCGGCTCCGGGCGCTCCTCGGGCCAGCCGCCGCAACCGTCGGCTGAGCGCCTAGAGCGTGGGGTCGGGATCGCCGCGCAGCGACTCCTCGCGCAGGCGATCGAGGAGCGCGACGATGTGCCCGGGCGGAGGCTCGAAGGCCTGCGTGGCTTCGTCTTCTCCCTGCTCGCGCCCCCGCACGATGCGGACGATCTGCGCCAACGAGAGGCCTACGACCAGCACGATCACCACCGCCTCGGCTCCCTTGCGCTCCCAGAGGACCGCGAGGTAGTCGACCAGGCCCGCCCATTGCGGCGTCTCCGGCAGCAGGAGGCCGCTGGCGCGCAGGGGGCTGGGGTCGCTCGTCACCCAGCCGCGTCCCGCGAGATGGACCTCCACCCAGGCATGCGCGTGGCGCTCGCGCACGATCCAATAGCCGCCGAAGGGGTTGCGCTCGTCGACGCGATAGCCGGTCACCATGCGCGCGGGCAGACCCGCAGCGCGCGCGAGCAGGGTGAGCGCCGAAGCAAAGTACTCGCAGTGCCCGACCGGACGATCCTTCAGGAAACGCAGGATCGGATCCTCCGGCGCGCCCTCCTCGGCCGCGCGGCGGTCGGCGTCGGCGAAGTCGATGGAGTAGCGATAACGCGTCTCGAGCTGCGTCTTCAGGCGCTCGAGCCGCTCTTCATCGCTCGTGGCACCGCGCGTCCAGGCGTGCACACGCTCGGCGAGCTCGCCCCGCAGCGCGTCGGGCACCTCGAGGTCGTGGCGCCCGGGCTCGGCGAGGGCGAGCGTCGGCTGAGGGGCGCGGCGCGCCCAGAGCGCCTGGGGCGGCGACTCCGCATCGGCACGAACGATGCCGACCGAGTCCACGCGCAGCCGGGCGGGGCGGGTGCGCAGGGCGTACGATCCGGCCGGAACGAAGAAGCGATCGGAGTCGGCCTCGACCATCTGCAGGGCGGCGACCCCGGCCGGCGGCCGGCCCGGATCGTCTCCGAGCGCGGGCGGCTCCGCCACGGCCTCCTCCAGCCCCGAGACGGGCGCTCCACGCCCGCGGCGATAGCGCGGGTAGGCGTTGCCGCGCAGGTGCGTCCCGAGGGCAATAAACAAGTTTCCAGCAACAATCTCATGCAGCTCGCTGGCCCCGGCCATCGAGTAAACATGACCATCCACATACTCATGCCGTTCTTCCGCTGACTTCTCCTCCTCGAGATAGTCCTCAACCGTAAGA
>CAZQMY010000750.1:0-1976 GCA_964594405.1 uncultured Spirochaetaceae bacterium
TGGCGCCCAAGCCGTTTTACCGGGTGGGTCGAAGTGCTTCGGTTCTGGGGGAGCTTTGGTGAAGCTCCCAGTCGCAACCGCCAGTACCGTGAGAATCGCAGCCAGTACCATGAGAGCCGCAACGATGTATGTGGTCTGTTTCATCGAGCGCCCGGCCTATTTCGATCCCCAGCCCCAGAACCTCGGCCTCTTGCACCGCAAGGTTGCCCAGGTCACCGACTGATCCGACATCGAGAGCGCGAAGCGTCCTCTCTCGATGCGTCGCAGCTCTCGAGCACGGAAGTCGCGGGAGTCCGCATCGACGTGTCGCACGACCGCCCAGCCGGCCCGGCACTGGCCACTCAGCTCGATCTTTACCTCTCGCGCCGACGGATCGACGGCACGAAAGGTCGAGAGGAGGATGTCGACGCGACGGCCACGGCGGACGGCGCGGGCGAAGAGTCCGCCGGCCGGGTCGTCCCCCGTCAGGGCCAGACGCCAACCCCGCATCTTCTGCCAGGCACGAAGGAGATACCAGGTCGGCCTCCGGGCGCCATCCTGTGTGGCCAAGCCCCAGTCGCCCGGGCTGAAGCCGCCGACCGCGTTGTAGTAGAGCCCTCGGTCGAGCCCCGCCTTCTCCATCTCGATCAGGCTACCGGCCACGAAGGCCGTCCCTTCGTTGGTGCCGTGACGCAGGTCGAATCCGCCTCCCGAAAGGTTCCACTCGTCGATCACGAGTTCCGGCGCGAGGCCGGTTCCTCCGAGCAATGTATCGAGCAGCTCGCGATGAGCGCGGATCTGCTTGCCATACGTCGTCGGCGTCGTCAGGGGGTTGATGCCAGCGAGCAAGTCGTACAAAGAGCCCGGCAAGTCGGAGAACTCCGCGCCATCCGGACCCAGGTTGGGCAGGTTCGCGTACCAGTGCCAAGAAACGAAGTCCAGCGGCAGACCGGCATCGCGCACCGCTTCGACGTACTGAGCGAGGCTGACGAACGGCGGCCCTTCGGGCAGCAGCCCGATGCCCAGCGAGACGGCTGGGCCCCCAACTTCGAGGTCGAGGCCGATCTCGCGGGCCACGCGCTCGACGGCGCGGTGCGTACGCAGCGCCATCTCCAGAAATGCTTCGGAGCTGTCGTGCCAGAAGACCGGAAGGTCCGGCTCGTTCCAGACCTCGAATCGACGCGCAGGAGGGTTCGCCGTGGCGAGGATACGCACGACATCTTCGATCAGGCGCTCCCAAGCGTCCAGGTCGTCGGGAGCCACCCTGTTGGGAGAGCAGGCGGAGCCGAATAGCGGCACCGTGCAGCCTTCCGCACGCGGCGCCCCGAGCCATTCTGGCATGTAGGACAGGATCACGAGAGGCTCCCCGCCAGCCGCATGCACCCGTGCGACGGAATCCAGCAGCGGATCCATATCGAGTTCACCGGGTGCCGGGCTTCTCTGGCCGAGGAACGCATCGATCCTCACCCAATCGGGACGCAGGGGCGCCAGCCGCTCGATGTCGCCGCTGTTCCAGGCAACGCCCAGCAAGTTCCGGTTGACGCGCTCGATGCGAGCGTCGGTGTCGATGACGATCACCGGAGCCTCGGAGGGATCGCTCGGCCCTTCGGTCCAGGCGGTTCCGACCGCCAAGAGAAAGGACAAGGGAAAGGCGACGAAGGCAGCGCGGAGCGGGAACAGCACGGTCGATCCTGTCTCAGGCGTGTGGCCATGAGAGAGCGGAGCAACGCAGAGCTAGGCGGTGCTCCAGCAAGACACGTGGAGCAGCTCGGTGTGCCATGGCCAAGCTCCTCCTGCGCTAGAGCTCGGTCGATCCGTCGACATCGGTCGTCTCGCCGGTCCCGTCGCGTTGGCGCGCCACAATTAGTATCATAGTTTTTCTTGGGAAGCAGCAACGCCGTCGCCTGCGGGCCAGCCGGCTCCCGTCGGCGGATCGAGTAGTGTGTGGGCTCGACCGGACGCAGGAGTGAGCATGTTGGACACGATCACCGTCAGGC
>CAZQMY010000751.1:0-1967 GCA_964594405.1 uncultured Spirochaetaceae bacterium
GCTCCGTCGGTATTGTCCTAGGGGGTCGGGCTTTTCCCATGCCTACTGGCCCCCCCCCGCTCCCGAGCTCCGGCGTCGCCCAGCCGGGCGAGCTCGAGGACTTCTTCTTCGAGGTGGAGTTGTGGGCGGCGGCGAGCTTCGACAGCTGCCTCGCCACGCTGACCCTCGCGACGCCTGGGTCCGAACCGATCGCCTGCGAAGGCTGCGACGACGGGGTGTTCTGCAACGGAGCCGAACAGTGTGTCGATGGGATCTGCGTAGCAGGCGACCCACCGTGCGAGAACCTCGATCTCTGCTCCGAGGAACTCGGCACATGTGAGTTCTGTGGCGTCGCTGACCTCGACAACGACGGAATCGGCGACCTCTGCGACAACTGCGCGACCGTTGCAAACGGACCGCACGGCGGAACCTGCAAGGCGGGGACACTCCGAGGCGGCGCCTGCATGGCGGATTCCGACTGCGGCGACGGTGGACTCTGCTCGCTCGGCCAGGAGGATTCCGAGCCGCCCGGGCCATTCGCCGCTGGGGTCGGCATCGCACCGAGCGCGGGCGGAGGACCAGATGGCGTCGGGGACGTCTGTGACCACTGTGTGTGGATGGCCAATCAGAGTCAGCTCGACACGGATGGCGATGGATGGGGAAACACCTGCGACGGCGACTTCAACAACGACGGTCTACTCGTGATCGGCCAGCCCGACCTCGCCCTGCTCCGCTTGGCTCTCGGGGAGCGTGTCGACGAGGCCACCTGCCCCGATGACACCGGTGCCGCGGGCGCGTCTTGCGAGGAGTTCCGAGTATCCGACTTCGATACGCTGGTGATCGGCCAACCCGATCTGGCTCACTTCCGGGCTTTCCTGCTCGGACGCCGACAGGGCGAGAAGTGCGCCCTCTGCCCCCTATCGCATCGATTCCGAGTGGGAGCCTCGATGGCAACCTCCCGCCAAGCGACCCGCTGCGGAGCCTACTGGGTAGGTACGCTACTGGCCCTGGCGACTGTGCACTCGACGGCAGTCGCCGATGACCTCATCGTTCTCGGCGTCGTTCCCGAGGACAGCGACCTCTCCTTGACGATCCGCGACGAGACACCACCGACGGGTTCGATGCCGCCAGACCTCGCTGCGGCGAGACAGGTGGAGGTTTCCGGCGATGTGCTGATCCGGGTGACCTTCGACACCACGTACGGGACCGCCGAAATCGTCGAGAGCAGCTTGATCGCCGCGGCGTGGATCGATTCCTTCTCGCTGGACGGAATCTCGGGCCCCGACCCCTGTTCCTTGATCGGTGTCTATACGCGCGGCGAGTTCGAGTTCGACCTCTCGTCGACCTCGATCAGCTTGTGGGGGTTCCCCGTTGCGGGTTTGCCCTATCCGAACGGAGCCGAGTACCGATTCTTCGACCACCAGCTGAGGGTATCGAGCGGATCATTCGAGTGGTTCTCGGAGACCGACGAGAGTCGCCGATACGCCTACGTCGATCCGGGATTCGTCGATTTCGCGGATGCACCGCTGGTCCTTCCATTCGCCGAAACAGAGCCCGTGGTCGTCATCATCGACCGAGGTGATCCCGACGCGACGATACGCTTCGACATCGAGATCAACTCGTATGTCTTCCCGATCGTCTCGGGCGTGACTCCGCTGTGCGAACACCCGATCACGATCACCGGCAGACTCCAGGGAACGCTGTCGCTCGCGGGATCGCTTCTCACACCGGACGCGTCCCTGTCGATGAGTGGGAGCTGGCAGTCTTTTCTGCTCGGCGGAGCCCTCCTCGCCGCCGGGGTCGCCTTGGTGATCGGGCGCTCTCGGGAAGCACTGAGGGCAGACCCGCGATCGCCAGAGCGATCGATCGGGCCATGAATGGGGACCGATCCCCCTGCTCCGCGGGGCGGCGGGCCATGAACCCTCGAAGAGACTGGCGCCCCCGGCACGACTCGAACGTGCGACACCCGGTTTAGGAAACCGGTGCTC
>CAZQMY010000752.1:0-1963 GCA_964594405.1 uncultured Spirochaetaceae bacterium
CAGACGCCGGACACGGGCAGCGGGCCGGGGGCGATCGTCGACCGAGGAGCGTACGAGCGGTAGGCCTGCCGGATCGCACGGTCCCAGCTGGCGTCCGGTCGGGCGGTGACTCCGCGGTGCTCGCTCGCCCGTAGTGTCCCATCGCTCATCCGACGCTCCAGCGGCACCGTGAGGCCCGATAGCATCCCGCGAAGCCGTCCGATCTCCTCCCTCGCAGAGTCTTGCTGATCACGTTCGCAGGTCGAGTGCATCGCGAGCAGCAGGGCACGATCGACGACCTCGTCGAGGCGAGCCGTGTGCTCGAGGATCAGCTCGGAGAGCGGCGCCTTCGATTGACGGGCGATCAGCGGTGCCGACTCGCTGCGAGCGCGGGGCTCTTGCCCCCGCCCCCGATCCAGCGCCGCCAACCGCGTGAACGCGTCTTGCCCGCCGGAGCGATCTGCGCGGGGGCCTCGAACGCGCCGGTCTTCGCCTGCAGCCGCGCCGCCTCGGCTTCGAGCTGGCCGGCGCCACGCGCGAGCTGAGGCTGCACGAGCGCGGCTTCCGCGAGCTTCTTCTCGTAGGCCTCCCGCTCGCGATCGCTGCGCTGTCCGAGGCGATCCGCGGAGCGGTGCAGCCGCGTCCCAGGCGCTCGGCGACGTTCAACTGACCCGCGAGACGCGCGCCGTCGAGCTCGAGCGCACGCGCTCGGTCGTCCCTGCCGAGAACCCGCCTGCGCTCCTCCGAGAGCGTGGGCAGGAATGCCCACGCGAGCGCGCATCTGCGTCAGCAGATGCGCCAGAGACATCATCAGGGCCTGGGCAGAGTACGCTCCTGCGTTTTCTGCCCAGGCTCGACGCTGCACCCGCGTCAGCGGGTGCGCCAGGGATGTTCGACGGCGTGGGCAGCGTACGCTGCAGCGATTGATGCCCACGCTGTGAGACTGGCGTTTCGCCGCGGCGGGGACGTGTCCGATGGGCCACCGTGCGCGCAGCGCCCGACCCGCGGGCGTGGTCGAGATTTCGGGCGACCCGCCTCGGCTGCGGGTTGCTCGGAATCGACCGTGTGACGCTTCCGGCCGCGAGGCGGCTGGAGCCGCGGATCCGGCGGCGCCGCCGTCCGTCAGCACACGAGCGTGACCGGAGCCCGCGCCGCCGCCGGCCGCTCGTGGATCGAGATCCTTCCGTGTCGTCGCCAGCCGGTCCGCAGGAGCCACGAGCCCGCGGACGCGACCACCGCACACGCCCGCTGCGCCGTGGTCGGCGTCATCTCGGCCTCGCGCCAGCCCGTGAACGTCCCACCGCTCGAGAATTCGTCCGGCCGCGAGTCGCGCCGGCTGGATGTGTGCCGGAATACGTTCCGCAGCACGTAGACGAGACAGTTCCGGACCTCCTGCGGCGAGGTGAGGTCGCGCCGGTGGTACCGCTCCCTGAACACCGACCCTCTCCGGTTCCAGAGCGTGTTCAGGTTCTTCGCCATCCGGACCTTCAGGCTCTTCATGCCCGCGGCGAGCGCTTCCTTGTCCTCGGCCTCGACGATCATGTGGACGTGGTCGCGCTGGACCGAGAACTCGCAGATGCGCGTCCCGCCCAGGTCGTTGGCGCCCGCGATGGCGCGTTCGATCACTTCGAACGCCTCGGCCGTCCGCAGGGACGGCAGGCCGGCGAGTAACTTCACCGTGACGTGCATCGGCGTGTGCCGGTCGACCGCGGGGCGCGCGTCGTGTGATACGCCCGGGTCCCTCCGACGCGACCGACCGAGCTTCTTCCCCGGCCGCGCGGTCCGGACGAAACGGAACGTTCGTTGGCGCGGGCGGCAAGAAGCCCCCCCTTCGCGAGTCCTCCCCCTCATACCCGTATCGACGAACGGCGAGCGAGATCGTTGCACGCAAAACGGCTTCAATTCGCCAATAGGGCCCCATTTCGAGCACTTCCCGCCCGGCGCTTCCAACTCCTCCGGGTCCGCGGCTCCAGCCGCCTCGCGC
>CAZQMY010000753.1:0-1955 GCA_964594405.1 uncultured Spirochaetaceae bacterium
CCTCACCGAGAAGTACCTCGAGGACGAGCACAGCATCACCCCCGCCGAGCTCTGGGCCGTCCTGCGTCGGGGCACGCTGGCCAACGAGATCGTGCCGGTCCTCAACGGCACAGCGTTCAAGAACAAGGGTGTCCAGCCCCTGCTCGACGCCGTCGTCGCCCTGCTTCCCTCGCCGCTCGCCGTGCCCGCCATCGAGGGCACGCGTCCGAAGGACGGCGAGGTCGTCCAGCGTAACGCGGACCCGAAGGAGCCCTTTGCGGCGCTCGCCTTCAAGCTCGCCGTCGACAAGCACGCGGGCCACCTCACCTACCTCCGCGTGTACTCGGGCAGGGTGAAGAGTGGCGACACCGTGCTCAACGCCGCTCCCGGGATGAAGCAGCGCATCGGTCGCCTCGTGCAGATGCACGCGAACAAGAGACAGGAGATCGAGGAGGCGTCGGCGGGGGACATCGTCGCCGTGGTCGGCCTCAAGAAGGTGGCGACCGGCGACACCCTCTGCGCGGTGAACGCGCCGGTCCTGCTCGAGTCTCTGGACTTCCCCGATCCTGTCATCTCCATCGCCATCGAGCCGAAGACGACGGCCGACATGGACAAGCTCCAGCAGTCGCTCGATCGGCTCGCGCTGGAGGATCCCTCCTTCAAGGTCTCCACCGATGCGGAGACGGGTCAGACCATCATCTCCGGGATGGGCGAGCTGCACCTCGAGATCATCACCGATCGCCTGCTCCGCGAGTTCGGCGTGGCGGCGAACGTGGGCCGTCCGCAGGTGGCGTACAAGGAGACGATCACCAGGCTGGCCTCGGTGGAGGGGCGCTACGAGAGGCAGACGGGGGCCGGCGAGGAGTTCGCGCTCGTGCGCCTCGAGCTCGCGCCGGGCGAACGCGGATCGGGCTTCCACTTCGAGAGCGCGCTCGACGCCGATGCGCTCTCGGCAGAGCTCGTGGGCGCCGTGGAGCAGGGCTGTGCCGAGGCGGTCGAGAGCGGCATGCTCGGCGGCTTCCCCGTCGCCGACATCAGCGTGCGCCTGGTCGGCGCCGAGGTGCGGGAGGAAGAGTCGACTGCGCTGGCCTTCCGGATCGCTGCGGCGATGGGGATGGGCGAGGGGCTGCGCACCGCCGATCCGGTCCTGCTCGAGCCGGTCATGAAGGTCGAGGTCGTCACGCCCGACGAGTTCCGTGGCGCCATCCAGGGCGACTTGAACAGCCGACGGGGACAGATCACCGAAATTTCGGTGCGCGGCAACGCGCAGGTGATCGGGGCGGACGTGCCGCTCTCCGAGATGTTCGGATACGTCAGCAGCGTTCGCTCCATGACACAGGGGCGCGCCAGCTACACGATGCAGTACTCGCACTACGACCAGGCGCCGGAGTCCGTCTCCAATCGGGTCGTGGCGCGCTGAAAGAAGAAGGAATGCGCTCGGGGCTGCCGGTCGGGTGAACCGAGAGATCGACTGACAACGCGCGGAGAGCGACTCATCGAGGGGACCCCGAGAGGACCCCCGAAGATCAGACAAACGAGAGGAGCACCGATGGCCAAGGAGAAGTTCGAGCGGAGCAAGCCCCACGTGAACGTGGGGACCATCGGACACGTTGATCACGGCAAGACGACGCTGACGGCTGCGATCACGCAGCGCCAGGCCCACAAGGGTCTGGCGGAGAAGATGAACTTCGACCAGATCGACAAGGCCCCCGAGGAGCGCGAGCGCGGGATCACGATCGCGACGGCCCACGTGGAGTACCAGACGGACGGTCGTCACTACGCGCACGTGGACTGCCCCGGCCACGCGGACTACGTGAAGAACATGATCACGGGCGCAGCCCAGATGGACGGCGCGGTGCTGGTGGTCTCGGCCGCTGATGGTCCGATGCCGCAGACGCGCGAGCACGTGCTTCTGGCCCGTCAGGTGAACGTTCCCCACATCGTGGTGTTCCTGAACAAGGTGGACCAGGTGGACG
>CAZQMY010000754.1:0-1951 GCA_964594405.1 uncultured Spirochaetaceae bacterium
CCCGAGACGCAGAGCCAGGAGAAGAAGGAGATGCTGCGCCTGTGCGGCGCCGACCTTCGCGAGGTCCCGGCCGTCCCCTACAAGAACCCCGAGAACTACGTCCACGTCTCTCGCCGACTCGCCGAGGAGCTCGCCGGGCGTGAGGAGAACGGGGCCATCTGGGCCAACCAGTTCGACAACCAGGCCAATCGCGAGGGCCATCGCCGGACCACCGGGCCGGAGATCTGGGCGCAGACCGAGGGCAAGGTGGATGCGTTCATCTGCGCCGTGGGAACCGGCGGAACCCTTGCGGGCGTGGGCATGGCGCTGAAGGAGCGAAACCCCGACATCCAGATCGGCATTGCCGACCCCCTCGGCGCAGCGCTCTACGAGTACTACAAGCACGGAGAGCTGAAGGCCGAGGGCAGCTCGATCACCGAGGGCATCGGGCAGGGTCGCATCACCGCCAACCTCGAGGGCGCGCCCGGCGACCATCCCTTCCAGATCCCCGACCACGAGTGGCTGCCCATCGTCTTCGATCTCCTGAAGCTCGAGGGCCTCTGCCTCGGCGGGTCGGCGGGAGTGAACGTCGCCGGTGCCATCCGGCTCGCACGGGAGCTCGGCCCAGGCAAGACCATCGTCACGGTGCTCTGCGACAGCGGCACGCGCTATCAGAGCAAGATGTTCAATCCGGCCTTCCTGAAGGAGAAGGGGCTGCCGCAGCCGGATTGGCTCTAGCGCGAGCGCTTCGTCATCCCGCTACTCGTAGCGCTGCCCCGTCATCTTCTCGTAGAGCTCGATCACGCCCGGATCCGCGCCCGCCCGGCGCGCCTGCTCGACCAGCGGCGGGATCTCGTCCATCACGCGACCGCGCTCGGCTTCGGCCAGGCGCAGCGCCTCCTGGATGCCAGGCGGCACCTGGCCGCCCTCGCCGGCCTCGTAGAGCGCCTTGGCGTAGGCCGCTGCGGCATCGTCCACCCGTCGCGTCGCCGCCTCGTACTCGAGGCGCTTCAGGCGCAGCCGCTCCATCAGCGGCTTGGGCGTGGTGCCGCCGGGGACCACGTGACGCGGCGGCGGCGACTCGGTGACCGCGGCGGGCGGCGTCGGCTTGCCCGCCGCGCTCGCCTCGCCTTCGCCCTGCCCGCGATAGCCCTCGCCCGATCCCAATCGCTCGAGCTTGGCCACACGCATGCCCTGCACCGTCGAGTCGAGCTTCTTGTGATCGAACTTGCCCGAGACGCGCACCCTCTCGCCTACCACCGGCACGCCCCGATCGCGCAGGACGTACTGGGGAATCACGACCTTCATCTCGCCCGTGCCGTCGTCGATCACGAAGAGCCGATCGCCCGAGGCGCTCGCCACCTCGCCCTCGATGGCGAAGTAGTCACCGGTCTCGGCCATGGCGAAGGCTTTGTCGATGGAGACCACCTGCATGTAGCTGGCCTTCCAGGCCACGGCTGCGGTGGGCGCGAACGCCAGGGCGAAGACGAAGAGGACGAGCGGGAAGGCACGAGAGTGACGGCCCATGGATTTCCTCCGATCAGCGGTTCCGCCCTCTCATCGGCCTCCGCCATCGGCAACCTGAGCCTCATCTGCCCGAAATCACTAGCGATCCCCCGCAATCGCGGGGACTCGCCCACGGAAGCGCTCCCGATAGGCCGCCGGCGCAACGCCCATGCCCCGCTGAAAGGCGCGGCGCATGGTCTCCGCGCTGCCGAATCCACAGGCCACCGCGATCTCGTCCATGCCCTCGACGCCCTCCTCGAGCCGCCTTCTCGCCGCCTCGATCCGCGAGCGCTCCACGAAGCGCGCGGGGGTGATCCCCACCTCGGCGACGAAGACCCGCGCGAAGTTGCGCGGGCTCATGGCGGCACGCTGCGCCAGGGTCTCCACAGAGAGGTCGGCCTCGGGATGCTCGCTCACGTAGAGCTGGACCTCCCGCAGCGGATCGCGCTGCGCCGCCTGCCGCGCC
>CAZQMY010000755.1:0-1947 GCA_964594405.1 uncultured Spirochaetaceae bacterium
GTGGAGGTCTATGTCGAGTCGGCGGCGCTCGGGCTGCTCGCGGGGGTGGGCGCCGCGCGGCGCGCCCGGGGTCTGGATCACGTGGCCCCGCCGCGCGAGACGGCGCATGGCGCCCTGCTCGCGCACCTCATGGAAGCGGATCCCAGGCACTTCCAGCCGATGAACGTGAACTACGGCCTCTTCCCGCCGATCGCGCGTCCCGCGCCGGAGCCCGGGGCGAAGCGCTCGCGCAAGTGGCCCAAGCGCGAGAAGAACCAGGCGCTCGCCCGGCGGGCCCTCGAGGTCGTCGGACCCTGGGCGGAGAAGATCGCGCCGGAGGATCGATGAGCTGGCGCGCGGCCATCGACGCGTTCGCGCGTCACCTGCGCGCGGAGCGCGGGCTCTCGGTGCATACCGTGAAGGCCTACGTCGCCGACGTCGAGGGGCTGGCCGACTTCGTGGGTCGAGAGCAATCCCCGGAGTCCGTCACCGTCGACGATCTGCGTCGCTGGCTCGCGACCCTTCATCGCGCCCGCAGTGCCGCCACCCAGGGGCGGCGCCTGGCCGGCGTGCGGGCGTTCTACCGCCATCTCCAGCGCGAGGGGCAGGTGTCGCTCGACCCTTCTGCCGGCCTCTCGGCGCCCAAGCGGCCTGAGCGTGCGCCGCGGCCGCTCTCGGTGGACGACTGCTTCGCCCTCGCCGACGCACCCAGAATCCCGGCGAGCAGCGGCGCGCCGGCCGGCCGGCAGCGGCGAATGGCCCTTCGTGACGCCGCGCTGGTCGAGCTGCTCTACGGGACGGGGATGCGCGTGGGTGAGCTGGTCGCGCTGGACGTGCGCGACGTGGATCTGCACGCGGGCGACGTGCGCGTGCGCGGCAAGGGAGACAAGGAGCGGGTGATTCCACTGCCCGCGGCTGCTCGCGAAGCGTTGCGCGACTGGGTCGACGAGCGGCGCGCGCCGGGGCTGCTCGCCGAGCCGCTCTTCATCGCCCTGCGCCCGCGGAAGGGCGAGTCCGGGCCGCGCAGGCTCGCGGCTCGGGACGTGCGGCGCGTGCTGCGTCAGCGGGGCCTCGCCGGCGGCGTCTACGACCACGTTCATCCGCATCGACTCAGGCACAGCTACGCCACCCATCTGCTCGACATGGGGGCGGATCTGCGCGAGATCCAGGAGCTGCTCGGCCACGCCAGCCTGTCGACCACGCAGAAATACACCGCGGTATCCGTGGAACATCTGCGGCAGGTGTACGACAGTGCCCATCCGCGCGCGGCGATCGGGCCGCCCTCGAAGCGCAAGCGCTCGTGACCGCGGGCTCGGGGCCGACGTGACGTTCCGGATGACAGGAGAGACGTACTGCCCATGAATTCAGAAGCTCAGTCGGCGATGCCCCGGGTGCGCGCCACCACCGTCGTGGCAGTGCGCCGTGACGGGCGGATCGCCATGGCCGCCGACGGTCAGGTGACGGTCGGTGAGATGGTGATGAAGCAGGGTGCAGAGAAGGTGCGCAAGATGGCCAAGGGCAGCGCCGTGGTCGGCTTCGCTGGTGGCGTAGCGGATGCGCTCACGCTGCTCGAGCGGCTGGAAGCCAAGTTCGAGACCGCCCCCGGCAACCTGCGCCGCGCCGCCGTCGAGCTCGCTCGGGATTGGCGCACCGACCGCATGCTGCGTCGACTCGAGGCCATGCTGCTCGTCGGGAATGGCGATACGCTCCTCGTGGTCTCGGGCAATGGCGACGTGATCGAGCCGGACGACGGCGTCGCTGCCATCGGCTCCGGCGGCAGCTACGCGCTGGCCGCCGCAAGGGCGCTCTATCGCAACACCGAGCTCTCCGCCGAGGAGATCGCCGACCGCGCGCTGCGGATCGCCGCGGAGATCTGCATCTACACCAACGACGCCATCAAGGTAGTGACCCACCCGTGACCGACCTGCCCACATTCACCCCTCGTGAGATCGTCTCCGAGCTCGACCG
>CAZQMY010000756.1:0-1946 GCA_964594405.1 uncultured Spirochaetaceae bacterium
CCCGGGGCCCAGCACTCTGCTCAACGGTGTCGAGCCTGGACCGATGTTGAGCTCCTGTCTCGTCTGCCACATCTCGTCCGACGCCGGCCGGCTCCCCGAACTCTCGAGAAATACAAAACCCTATTGCAACACCGTGCTTGGAATGGCGCTGAGCATCCCTACGATGCCGCCCCCGGGCTTCGCCGGGGACTACAGCGCCCACACGAACGCATTGGGGCTCGCATGCGCCGACAATCCCGACGGCTCGCCCCTCACCGTCTGGGTCAGCAGCGCCTTTGCGCCCCTCAGCGAAGTCGACAAGGTCTGGGTGACCTACACGGGCTACGGTGATGCGACGGGGGAAATCGGCGGGCGGACGACCCTGCTGAGGCCGGGTGACGACCTTTCGCCACCGGACGGCCTCCAGGTGCTGGACGCTCCACGTCTCCGGCAGGGGACCTATCTGGTGTCGGTGATGCTCCTCGATAGCTCGGGCGCAGCCCTCGCCGCGAGGGGCATGTTCGTGACGTTGCCGTCGCCCGCTTCCCCGACCGCTGCGCTCTTTCTCGAGCGGACTGCAAGGCGGCCGCGCTGGCTAGGGCAGTATCAATCGCCCTGGTTCAGCGAAGAGGGAATCGGTTTCGGAGGACGAGGCGGCTGTCCTCCTGGCTTTGCGATGTCGGGCATCGAGTGCCGCGGCGACTTCTGCGACGACATCCGGATCACCTGCCGCGAGCTACCCGGCTCGTCGGGCGGTCTCGCAGCGACCGTCGGTCCACACACCTCGAACGGCCCGGCGCGACCTCCGCTCCGCTGCCCCGAGGACACCGTCGCAAGCGCCGCGCGGTGCGAAGGGGGGAGCGGCTTCTGCGGAACCCTGCTCTTCGAGTGCACGCCTGCCGACTGGAATCCCGCGCGTCCCGAAGGCGAGTCGCTGCTGATCACGGATGATCCCGAGGGACCGCTGGAAGCCTCCGTCTTCAGCGTCGCCCCGCCCGAGTATGTATCGGGCCTGAAGTGCTCGGGCAGCAACTGCGACGACAAGACCATGCTCACGCGCTTCACCGGCGGCTCTTCCGTCGTCAGCACCGAGCCTGGCTTCAGGCTCGAGGCCCCACTCTGCCTAGCTGAGTCGGGGCGGCCGGGCTTCGTCGCCCTAACCGACTGTAGCGCTGGCGAGATCTTCGAAATGCTCGAGGACGGAAGCCTGCGCAGGAAGAACACCTCGCAGTGCGTCGGCGTCGAGCCGCTCGAAGGCGAGGCGATCTTCGAGCCGTGCGGCCAGGCGGACACCTGGAGTCGGGACGCCTGGGGCCGCCTGCGCTCCGAATCGTTCCCGGGCCTCTGTCTCGGCATTCAGGCATACCCGCGCGACACGCAGCCCGCGCCCGGTGCACAAGCCGCGCTGGAGGGGTGTGACACGGCTGCGACGTGGTCTCTGGCGCCGGTGCCCGTGACGGTACAGCGCCCACCGCCGGCGGTCTTCGTGTCCGAGATCGTCGAGGGGAGCGGACCGAACCAGGCCGTCGAGATCTTCAACGGCACGGATTCGCTGCTCGACCTGAGTGACTACGAGCTGCAGATCTTCGATGGGTCGTCCCGCAGCACCATACCCGCGATCACGGTCTCGTTGTCGGGTGTCGTGTCACCCGGCGACACCTTCGTGGTGGTGCGCGACGTCGACGATCCCGACGGGAACGGCGTCGACCCGCTCCTGCTCTCGCTCGCCGATCTACGCTCCTTCGACCTGGTCTTCGATGGCAACGACCCGATCGTCCTCTACCAGATCAGCGAGGGCGTCCCCATCGACGCCTTTGGGCAACGCAAAGTCGAACTCGCGAGCTTCGCGGCCGGCGGAGTCGAGACACGCGACCGCACAATGGTCCGCAAGTTCGACGTGTGTGTGCCGGACATCGAGCCCGACGACGCCTTCGACCCCGCCCAGGACTGGTTCGAGTTGCCCGTCG
>CAZQMY010000757.1:0-1943 GCA_964594405.1 uncultured Spirochaetaceae bacterium
GGAAGTGCTCGGTGGTGATCAGCTTCTCGAAGAGGAAGCGGATCGCCTTCTCGACAGGGAGCGTCTTCCGCCCCTCAGGCGTGAAGATGATCCCGTACTCCGTCTCGACTCCGTAGATGCGCTTCTGCATCGCGCCTTCCAGTCCCGCCCTCCGCTCGTCGAGAGCTCAGGCGGGGCAGCTCGTCCCTCGTTCGCCCAATGAGCCTGGCACCGAACGGCTGAGGAGTCGGGGCCTCACAAGGTCGCCCCCGCGAGCGTGCCCTCTCAGCCCTCTAGCATACTCCTTACTTCATCGGCTGACAGGCGCTTGAACTTGCGCCCCGGAACTGCGCGATTCATCGTGCAAACCTCCAGGTTCTCACTGGAAATTTCAGAATTGCGTTCTGAACCCGAACCGAGGGCTTTTTGCCCCATCCTGAGCGCATCCGCTCCCGTCATCCCCGTGCGGAACTCGTGCCGGAGCACTGACTCGACGTCCTCGACGTTGCCCCCGATCACGCAGAAGTCCTTGTGATCGCTGATGAAGCCGTCGAAGGTCACCCGGTAGAGAGCGTTCTCCCGATGGTCCTCGTACTGGTCATCGGCGACCTCGGCCACGATGATCTCGATCTCGAGGGGCTTCATCTCGCGGGTGAAGGCCTCACCGATGGCCTGCGAGTACGCGTTGGCCAGGGCCGAGCCCCGGACGTCCTCCCGGCTGTAGGCGTAGCCCTTGGTGTCGCAGAAGCGGATGCCGATCTTTCGCAGCTGATCGAACTCCGAGAACTTGCCGACCCCCGCAAAGGCGATGCGATCATAGATCTCGCCCACCTTGTTGAGGCTGGTTGCGTTCTCGGCGACGAGCATGACGCCGTCCTGGTACTCCATGGCCACGATGGACCGACCCCGCGCGATGCCCTTGCGCGCGAACTCGGCCTTGTCGGCCATGATCTGCTCGGGCGATACGTAGAACGGCATGCTCATTGGGCTGCCCCCCCTGCCGAGCGCCTCGCAAGCACGGCGCGATAGGCGTCCTCGATCTGCGACTCGCCGGCGTCGCCGACGCCCCCCTCGGTGCAGACCTTGACGATGGGGAAGATCCGGCGCTCGAGATCGACGCCGCCGGTGGCGCGATCCTCGTCGGCCGCAGCCGAGAGTGCCTGCACGGCGAGCTGCACTGCCTCATCCCTGGTCATTCCGGCACGCCAGTTGGCCTTCAGCGCCTCGCGCGCGTAGAGGCCGCCGGAGCCCGTCGCGTCGTACTCCATCTCCTCGTAGCGCCCGCCGGTCACGTCGAACTTCCAGAGGCGGCCGGCCTTTCGTCGCAGGTCGTAGCCGGCGAAGAGCGGAATCACCGCCAGCCCCTGCATGGCGGCCGGCAGATTCTGTCGGATCATCTGCGAGAGCTTGTTCGCCTTTCCCTCGAGCTCGAGGGGCTCGCCCTCGATCTTCTCGTAGTGCTCGAGCTCCACCGAGAGGATGCGCGCCATCTCGATCGAAGGGCCCGCGGCACCGGAGATCGACATCAGCGAGTGGCTGTCCGTGGCGAACACCTTGACCACGTCCCGCGAGGCGACTGAGTGGCCCGCGGTCGCCAGTCGATCGCCCGCTACCAGCACGCCGTCGGCATACTTCATGGCGAGCACGGTCGTGCCGTGTGGAATGGTATTGCCGGCTGACGCGGCCCACGCCGAGAGATCCGGCAGCAGATGCTTGAAATCGGTCTGAAGCAGCTCGAAGAAGCTCGAGCCGTTGTACGTGCCGTTGAAGAGCACCACTCCCCCCAGGTTCAGTGCCAGTATTCCGTATGATCGGGCTGTCGGCGCGAGGCGGCCGCCCGCGCCCGGGCGGCGCGCGGGCTACTGCCCGCCGCGCTGAACGTAGTTCTTAACGAACTACTCGGCGTTATACTCGAGGACCGAGTCGATCTCGTCCATCAGCGAGTCCATCTCCTCCTTCAGCTC
>CAZQMY010000758.1:0-1932 GCA_964594405.1 uncultured Spirochaetaceae bacterium
CGTCACCATCGAGGATCCCGTCGAGTTCGTGCACCAGAACAAGAACTGCACCTTCTCCCACCGCGAGGTGGGCCTGCACACTCAGGGGTTCGGTCCCGCGCTCCGGTCGGCGATCCGACAGGACGCCGACGTGATCCTGGTCGGTGAGATGCGAGAACGGGAGACCATCTCGCTGGCCATCACGGCGGCGGAGATGGGGATGCTCGTCTTTGGCACCCTGCACACGAACAATGCCGCCAAGACCATCGATCGGATCGTCGACGCCTTCCCCGCCGAGGAGCAGAACATGGTGCGCCTCTCGCTCAGCGAGTCGCTGGCGGGCATCGTCTCCCAGCTGCTCCTGCCCACCGCAGACGGCAAGGGGCGATGTGCGGTCAATGAGATCCTCCTCCGGACCTCGGGCCTCCCCAACGTGATTCGAGACGGCAATACCCAGATGCTCTACTCGATCATCCAGTCGGGGAAGGGCCAGGGCATGCAGGCCATGGACGACGTGCTCTTCCAGTACGCCCGCGAAGGGAAGATCACCGCACAGGACGCGTACATGAAGGCCACCGACAAGGCGCGCTTCGAGCCCCTCGTGGGCCCCGATTAGTCGCCTGTCCGGATCCTGCGGCTGGGCGCACCGCGAAGGGCCGTCTACCATCGGGGGGTCGGCGCGCGCCCGTACGGCCGACCAGAGGAGAGCGCCGTGCAGACCCCCTCCAAGAGGCTGCTGATCGTTCCGGTCATCGCGGTCCTCGCCACCATCGTGGTGGCGGCGCACTGGTACATCGCAGACCGGCTGCTCGTCGCGCCGGGCTGGCCCGAGGGCGTCGTGCGGGCGGGGAAGGTGGCGATCTGGGGGCTCGGCCTCTTGCTGATCCTGCAGCCCCTGGCTGAGCGCCTCGCGCCGCGCTCCGTCGCGCGAGCGATCAGCTGGCCCGCGCATCTCTGGATGGGCCTCGGCTTCTATCTGCTGATGGCGCTCCTGGCCTCGGAGGTGCTGATCGCCGTGGGAGGCGCAACCCCCTCCACGGCGGCAGCCTTCGATCCGGTGAGCGGTCCGGGGCTGAACCGAGGTCGCGCGCTCGCGGTCCTCTCGCTCTCGGGTCTCGCCGCCGCAGCGGCACTCCTCGGCGGCCTCGGCGGGCCAAGGCTCAACCGGCTCCGGCTCGAGCTCGCGCGCTGGAGCCCCGGGCAGGACGGCTTTCGGATCGTGCAGATCTCGGACATCCACATCGGACCGATCCTGGGCGCGGACTTCGCCCGGCACATCGTCCAGCGCGTGAACGCTCTGGAGCCCGACCTGATCGTGATCACCGGCGACCTGGTGGATGGACCGGTTTCGCGTCTGAAGGAAGAGGTCGCGCCCTTCGCCGATCTAGAATCTCGACATGGCGTGTACTTCGTCACCGGGAATCACGACCACTACTCGCACGCGGGCAGCTGGACCGCCTACCTCGATTCCATTGGCATCGGCGTCCTGCGAAACGACCGGGTGCTGATCGAGGACGAGTCGGGCGCCTTCCACCTGGCGGGTGTCGACGACCACCGCTCCTCGGTGATGGGCGAGCACGAAGGGGAGGACCTGGGTCGCGCGCTCGACGGCGTCGATGACGAGCGCGCGCTGGTTCTGCTCGCGCACGACCCCGCCACCTTCGTGCAGGCGCACGAGATGCGTGTGGACCTGCAGCTCTCGGGCCATACGCACGGCGGCCAGATCTGGCCCTTCCACCACTTCGTTCGCATCGCCACGCCCTTCGTGGCGGGCCTGCACCGTCGCGGACACGCCCAGCTCTACGTGAGCCGCGGCACAGGGTTCTGGGGGCCGCCGATGCGGCTCCTGGCGCCGGCGGAGATCACCGAGATCACCGTGGAGCACGCAGCCTCCACCGATTGATCGCCCTCCATGTTCCTCTCCCTGGGACTCGTGCATGAGACTCGCAGGCC
>CAZQMY010000759.1:0-1929 GCA_964594405.1 uncultured Spirochaetaceae bacterium
TGGCGGACTCCTATACCGCGTCCCCGTCGCGTCCCCAATCCGAGCCCTTCGAATTCGAGGAGTTTACGGAGACCGACCTGGAAGGCCGCAGCTACATCGTGGCCATCGGAACGCTCGCCGATCCTTCGCGTTGCATCTTCCGGGCAGGCGATAGGGGCCAGAAATCGTTCTTCTGCATCGGGGGGCTATCGGACATGGGCTTCGGACTCGGAGCGGACGTCCGCGTCAACGTCAGAGGCGAGAACTTGAGGGCTGGCCAATGGGCGCTGGTCGCGAAGTCGGAGAGCCCGCGCATGCTCCGGGGCGATGGTCCGCCGGAGCTTCCGGGCTCGCGCTGGGTTCCACTGGTCCCCAAGCCCCGGGAGGATCGCCCGATGAAGCTGTCGATTCTCGTATCGGTGGAATCGCGCGAGCGCTTGGAGTCTGCCCGCACGCATCTCGAACACTACTTGAGCAGCTCCCGTGAGGGGATCTACTTTGTGAGGAGTCAGACATGAGTTCCGATTTTCTGCCCGAGGCACAGCAGCTTCATGATCTGATCAACCCGCTTCTGCCGGATCTTCGGGAGGGGAAGGCCCCCAGTCTCGAATCCACCCGGGACTACTTCCAGCTCCTGGAGGAGAGTCTCTCGGCGCGGATGAAGGCCGGTACCCGCCACGAGTTCGATCTCGTGCTATCGAGCGCGTTCCTGCCGCTTCTGCAAGATGCCGCGGGCGGGGAGAATCAGGTTGGGCGCGTGATCGTCGATCTCTCCGCATGTGTGCTCCGAGCCTTGGTGCCGATCGATCCTGCTCACCAGGACGCGGGGGCGGTGCCCTTCGATCCCGGGAGCCAGCGCTTCTATGCAGGGTGGAAGCACGCGGCCGAGGAGGAGGGGCGACCGACGGCCAACGGGTACGTTCTCGAAGCGATCTCGGAGCTCATCGCACAGTTCCAGCGCTCCGGATACGAGGACTCTGCGGTCTTCCCGACGCACCAGGATCGCCCGCGCGACGCACCGCTCACAGAGCTCGAGAAGCTCCAGTGTCTCCTGTTGCGGCTCGCGGGGAGCACGCTCGATCGCCTCGAGCCGCAGCCCGTCGCACTCAGCGTGCGGGACATCGACTACGAGATGCTCCCGGCGAGAACGCTGCTGCACATGAGCCAGTGGCAGGCGCGCTTGCAAACGGCCGGTCATACGGCTCGCGAGCAGAAAGAACGGATCGCGCAGGCCCTGCGCGTCGACAACCGGGGCGGGCCCGTGAGTGTCGAAGAACTGGATTCGGCGTTGATGCGATGGTCGGTCCCTAGCTCGGTCAGCCAGGCGCACCAGGCCGTGCCGAGTGTGCCGGCGGCGATCTGTCGCTCCTTGTTCCAGGAGTGGGAATGGCTCGGGCCCGATGGTACCCCACGCCACACGCAGGACGACTACGGTGACCTGGAGCAGTTCCGACGCCCTACCAAGTCGCTTGCCGCACTCCGACGTACGGATCGATTCGGGACGTGGGAGCTGCGTCTCGCCGGCGCAGTCGGCTCGGCGGACAGCGCTCGTGCAGCCTGGACGCTGGTCGAGCCAGCGCCGCTCGAGGACGGGGCTACGGCGGACGCCGTCTCGGCCCCCGAACCGACCATTCGCAGGAGCACTCGCTACTCGGCGCAGCTCGAGCCGCTCCGCTTCGCGGTCGTGGGGCTCACCGCGACCGGGAAGACCCATTTCTTCTGTGCGCTCCACTCGGAGATCCACCGCGCGAACCACGCGGATACGCTTAGGCCTTCCGAGGGCTTCTCCGCCTTCTACGAAGCGCATGAGCGGGAATGGGTCAGCGGCGAGACGATCTCGACTCAGGAGGTGAGCGGTCTCGGATTCGAGGTCGTCGGCGAGAACGACTCAACCATCACCATGCGGAGCTTAGACGTTCCCGGGGAAGGATTCAGCCCGATTGGCGAAGG
>CAZQMY010000760.1:0-1926 GCA_964594405.1 uncultured Spirochaetaceae bacterium
AGGCTCAGCGGACCGTGGATGCGATCGCCTGGATGGCGGCCTGCTCGCGGGCCTTGGCGAGCCCGCGCTGGGCGTAGCGCGACGAGGGCTTGAGGTCGAGCGCCTTCTGGAACTCGTCTCGCGCGCGCTCGTGCTCGTCGAGCATCAAATAGGCGATGCCCCGGTTGTTGTGGATCTGCCAGGTCGGGCCGCCCAGGTCTTCGGCGCTCGCGCAGCTCCTGAGCGCGGAGCCCGCTGCGCCCGTCCCCAGGTAGGCGGCGCAGAGGTTGGCCAGCGCGGCGCTGCGGTCCTGCTCCGAGAGCCCCGAGTGTGTGGCGTGAACCAGCAGGCTGATGGCGCGATCGTAGTGCCCGGCGCGGAGGGCGCGCTCTCCGACCGCCACCAGGTCGACGCCGCCTTCGATGGAGGTCCCATGGAAGGAGGTCCCATGTGCGTGCTGCGGGCTCTCCGAGAGCGCGGGCGACGCGAAGAGTCCGAAGAAGAGGACGGGGGCGATCATGAGCGTAATGCTCCGGAAGACCGGAGCGCCACCGGGCCGCGATGCGCGATTCCGGTGGTCGCGCCGCAAGCGGCGGATCACCCGGCGCTGCGTGTCGACGACGATCGGCCGTTGACTGGCGCGATTCTGCTTCGGGGCTCGATGGCTCGACATGGGCGTACCCTCCGGGCATCGATCGACGGCGTGGGTCCGCGACCGGTGTGAGATGATTCCGTTGACCCGAGAGGCACTGCATATGGCGGGCCAAGCGGAGCCGCCGCTCGTCGCGGCGTACGGGCCGTTTGGGTGTGTCACAAGAGAGTGACGACGCAATGTGGCGGGGCGCTCAGGCCCGTCTCACGAGGGCGCACGATTCGACTGCAGCTGCCTCGTTGCAGCTTGAAAGTGCGGAGGCCGCAGAAGGCGCGTCGAAGGCCGCATGTCGCTGCGGCATGCCGCTCGATGTGGCGGTGACGAAGAGGGCCGGCGGACTTCGAGCGCGGCGACGGAAGCGGAGCCGCACCGTGGCCCGTCTTCCGGAGACGCTGGATTCGTTCGTTCATGACGAATCCCGTTGGCCACTCCGGGGATCTCCTGAAGTGATGGGCGGCCCATGGCGCATCGCGGGTGCTGCTGGGCCGATGGATGGCGACCCCTGGCGCCGCCCAGGGGCTGGTTCGACGTGGAGGGGGCCGCCTGAAGGTGCAGCGCGAGTTCGCCCCGGGATTCAGCGGGAGCTGGGGCGGACCGCGTCGATCGGAGCGACGTGCCAGCGAAGTCGGGCTTCACCGGGATCGAAGGCCAGATCGTCGACCTCTCGATAGCCGGCCTTCGCGATCGTCTGGAGGCTGGCCTGCAGACCTGCACCCACCGTCTCGATCCCGTGGCCATCGTCGCCGAGCGTGACCCGCACACCGATCTCCCGGGCGCGCGCGAGGATCTCCGGCAGCGGGTAGACGGGCGAGAGGCCGCGCCTGTAGGCGCCGCAGTTCACGCCGAGCCTGCCGTCGACCGCGTACACGGCCTCGAGGGCGGCGTCGATGTGGGGCCACAACGCGTCTTCGAAGCGCGCATTCATGCCATCGAACTTGCGGATCAGATCCAGATGGCCCACGACCTCGGGGCGGAGCGTCGTCACCAGCTCGCGAACCGAGTCGAAGTAGCGCTGATGCATAGGGATTGCGCCACCGCACTCATCGGCGAGCTGCCGGGTCTCTTCAGCGCTGAAGTCGACCCAGCCCCGATCGAGGTGATGGACGCTGCCCACCATGTACTCGAAGCCGTGGCGCGCGCGCAGCTCGCGCATGACCGTGGCCCAGTCCGCGTCGGGGAGCTTCTCGGTCTCGAAGCCGAGCACGAGCTCGATCCGATCGGAATAGACGCGCTTCAGGCGGCGCGCCTCGGTGGCGTAGGCCTCGAAGCGATCGACAAGACCCTGAACGCCCCAT
>CAZQMY010000761.1:0-1922 GCA_964594405.1 uncultured Spirochaetaceae bacterium
ATGCCTATCCTCTCATGGTCGATAACCTTCGCTACGTCGCGCAGGCCGGGCGTCGCTTCGGGGCGTACTTCGGCGTCGCCTTCGAGGGCGACGCCGACCGCGCGGTCTTCGTCGACGAGAACGGCCAGCCGATCGCGTCCGATCTGATGACGGCGGTGCTCGCACGTCATCAGCTGCGGCGCGTTCCCCGCGGCCTCGTGCTCTACGACCTGCGCTCGAGCCGCGCGGTGGCCGAAGAGGTGGAGGCCGCCGGCGGGCGCGCCGAGATGTGCCGGGTGGGGCACTCGTTCGTGAAGGCGCACATGCGCGAGAGCGGCGCGGTCTTCGCGGGCGAGCTCTCGGGGCACCTCTACTTCCGCTTCAGCGATCAGCTGGTGGCCGATGACGGCGTCGCGGGCCTCGTCGCGCTGCTCGCCGTGCTCGCCGCGGAGGGCGGCAAGCTGAGCGAGCTGATCGATCCCCTCCGTCGCTACGTGGCGAGCGGAGAGATCAACTCGAAGGTTCGCGATACGGCGGCGGTCATCGACGCCATCGAGGCGGATCACGCGGGCAAGGCGGAGATCTCGCGACTCGATGGCCTGCTGGTCCGCTACCCCGACTGGTGGTTCAATCTGCGCCCGTCCAATACCGAGCCCGTGCTCCGCCTCAACCTCGAGGCGTCCACGCAGGCGCTGATGGAGTCGTAGCGCGACGCGATCCTCGCCCGTGCCGCCGATCTCGGCGCCTGAGCCGTCGCCGCGCCGGATCAGCCGGCGGGGTCGGTCTGCCGGGCCTGGTCGGTCTCCAGACGCTCGAGCTCTTCGAAGATGATCTTCTCGAAGGCATCCACGGGCTGATTGCCGCCCAGGATGATGCCGTTGATGAAGAATGCGGGCGTGCCGGTCGCGCCGTAGCGCTCGGCATCGGCGAGATCGCGCGCGACCACGGCCTTTGTGGCCGGATCGTCGAGGCAGGCCTCGAAGCCCTCGGTGTCCACGCCCACCTGTTCTCCGTAGGCGAGCAGCTGCTCGCGTGCGAGCGCCTTCGGGTTGGCGAAGAGCAGGTCGTGAAAGGGCCAGAACTTGCCCTGAGCGTCGGCGCAGACCGAGGCCTCGGCGGCGCCCCGCGCCTGCTTGTGGAAGGGCAGGGGAAGGTGGCGGTAGACGATGCGCACGTTCTCGGGGTGGCGCTCGCGCAGCTGGCGCAGCGTCGGCGCGACACGGGCACAGTAGGGGCATTGGAAGTCGCTGAACTCGACGATGGTGACCGGCGCGTTGACGGGTCCCAGCGAAGGCCCGGTGGCGGCGATCTCCTGCCGGACGCGCGGCAGCTCGATGCGGATCTCTGCGCCCTCGCGCAGCTCCTCGACGACGGCCAGCTGCCGATTCTGCTCGAGGAACTGCCGGATCTGCGGCGCGATCTCCTCGACGGTGACGCCCTCGCCGATCCGCGATCGGTAGGTCTCGAAGAAGTCCGCCACGGCGGCATCATCCACCGGCGGCTGCTTGGCGATCTCCTGATCCATCCACTCGCTGAGCGGCAGACCGGCGGCCTCGGCGGCGGAGCTCTGAAGATGGGCGTCGATCAAGGACTGCGCGAGCTCTGCGCGCGCGTCGTGGAGCTTGGTCGCGTCTCGCTTGCTGCCGTACTCCTTCTCGAAGAGCCGGTCCTTGAGCTGAGCGTCGAGCTCGTCGAGGGTGATCTCCAGTCCGCCGCCGCTGGCCACCACCGGGCCTGACGGACCGCTCTCGGAGGCACAGGCAACCGCGCCCAGAGCGATGAGCACGCCGCAGAGCCGCAAGGGCAGGGCGAGCCCTCCAGTGATCGTTCGGAAGGGCTTTGCGGTGGACATGGGAGACCTCGGGCGCGATGGGGGGTCGGGGCGGAGGCAGGCCCCTCTTGGACACCGCTCCCTCCGATCCGTTCTCGGGGCGGGCTGCAGG
>CAZQMY010000762.1:0-1922 GCA_964594405.1 uncultured Spirochaetaceae bacterium
TCGGACGCTTCGAGAGCGGCCACGAAGTGCGCTGCGCGACCGGAGGCGCGCACGCGCTTCGCGGCCACGCGCAAGCGGCCCCAGTAGGCCTCTCGAAGCACGCCGCGAAAGAAGAGCTTGCGCTCGGCCACGCTATAGCTCGACCGGATCGTCTCGGCGAGTCCGGTGGCGTCGCCATAGGCAGCGAAGGCATCGTCGAGGTGGCCGAGCCCCTCGGCGAGCCGGGCGCGTGCGAGATGCTCCGCATAGGGGATGCGGCGGTCGGGCAGGGATTCACGGCGGATCCGCTCGCACTCGTCCAGTCGCCGGGCAGCCTGCTCGAATCGTCGCATCTCCACCAGAACGCTCCCGGAGAGGCACGCGGTCTGGAGCGCACCGAAGAGCCGGTTCTCCGGCCCGTCGATCTCCTCCTCGGCCCACTCCGCATCCCCCCGGTCGAGCAGGCGCGTGGCCCGATCGAGGTCACCGATGCGAGCAAAGGCCATGGCGGCTCGGAAGAGCGTCGGATGAGCCGGGTCCAGATGGTCGATGATCGGCTCGAGGCGCGTCCAGCTCGATCGCACACCGTCGGCGTCGCCGATGTCCGCGCGCGAGCCCATGTCGCGGACCAGGAGCTGTGGGTACTCGGGCTGGTCGGCGTAGTCCTCGCTGGTGCGCGGAGCCTGTTCGAAAGCAAAGGCCGCACGGCCCCCGTGGCCCGGCCGTCTCGGGTCAGGGAAGAACTCGTCCGCCTGTCTCCACCAGCGCTCTCGGTGGATGTCCGCTAGCCGCGCCTGGCCGGCATTCCGGTAGATCTGCTCCCAGTTGCGGTCGATCCGGATCAGAAGCGGAGGCTCCTCGCTCTTCTCTGCCCACCCGAACGCGCGTTGATTGCTCTCGACCGCCCGGCCGATCTGATTCGAGGCAATCAGATAGCTCGCCATGTTGATCTCGAGCTTCGCCCTCGAGAGCGTGTCCAGCTTGCCGGATGCATGGGTCGGCAGCTCTCGTGCTGCTGCATAGGCCGCGTCCATCTCTGCGTTCAGCTCGTCGCTGGCGCCGAACTCGTCGACATATCGAGCGGCGTCGTAGAGAAGACCGATCGTGAAGCTGCGGCGCATCCCTCCGGTCCCACCCGATCGCTCGAGATTGCGCAGAACGGCCCGTGTCTTCTCGAGGGCCCGCCCCCAGTCTTCTTCCTGGCGGGCCCTGAGGCCCTCGACGATCTCGGGAAAGACCTGATACGCGCGGACCATGCTGCATCCGCACACCAGACTGACAACCGTCGCAACGACGAGTGTGCGAAGTCCGCGTCGTCGCCGACGGGACCGGCGATCCTCCCTCCAAAGCCGCGAGGCTCCCTGCATGCGCCCTCCTCCCCGCCCGGATGTCGGGTCTCGTTCGTCGATGATGCTTCGATGCCGGCTGGTGAGGTGTCCGGATCCCGATCTTGCGTTCCGGGCGACGCCCACGCGATGCGCGCGGCTTCAGCCTTGACGAACACGTCATCCCTGCGCCACGCGCTCGGCACGAGCGGGACGGCGCCCGCACTGGCTCGCGTTGAGCGGGACCGATGGACTCGGCCTTGAAATGAGGCTCGTCGCCGCTCACGGCCGCCGGTGCGCCGGCGACGATCCGACCGCCCCGCAGCTCGAGCCCGCGGAGCGCGATCCAGCCCATCGCCGCGATCAGGATCAGGAAGCAGGCGACGGTACGGCGCTCCCCCGGCGATCGGAGGGTCCGTTCGACGCGTCCGAGCGCGCCGGCGCGAATCGCTTCGAAGCTGCGCACTGGGTCTTCTCCGGTGCCCCGTCCCGCTCGGCTCCGCCGGCGGTCGGATGGGCTGACGCGCCGCCGTTGGCGCAGTCCCGCCGGGCCGCGTTCCCAGGAGTCGAAAGTCGGCTTCCCCAGCCCCGGGGTCGGCCAAGTCGGGAGTTCTTCGC
>CAZQMY010000763.1:0-1919 GCA_964594405.1 uncultured Spirochaetaceae bacterium
GGGGCGTGGGACGACGTTCGCCTCCTGGCCCGCCCGCCGCAGCACGCGGGCGATGTCGAGCATGTTCTCGGCCTCGAGGCGGAAGTCGAGCTCCTCGAGGATCGTCTCGGCGAAGAGCTCGACCAGCGCAGGCGGGTTGGCGAGCGCCGCGACGGGAATGCGCCCGACCAGCTTCGGGGCGATCCAGGCCATGGCCCGGATGTCCTGGCGGACCAGTCGCGCCACCTTCGCCCGCTGGACCTTGACCACGACCTCCTCCCCGGTCTTGAGCGTGGCTGCATGCACCTGTGCGATGGACGCCGCGGCGAGCGCCTCGGGCTCGAAGCGACTGAAGACCTCCTCGATTCGACACCCGAGCTCCGACTCGACCACCGCCCGCACCTCGTCGAAAGGCTCTGGCGGAACCTGATCCCGGCACGCCTTGAACTCCTCGACCAGCTCGTCCGGGAAGATGCCGCGCCCCGACGAGACGATCTGACCGAGCTTGATGTACGCCGTGCCGAGATGCTCGAAGGAGAGCCGCAGTCGCCGGGAGAGCCCGGCACGCGACGACGCCGCGGAGCCGCGTCGATCGAAGAGTCGCCAGGCCAGGAGGGCCCCGCCGAGCTTGACGCCGGCGCTCGCGAAGCGGCCGACCGGCGGCAGCTGCCCCGAGCGGACGAGCTCGGGAACCTCGGCCGTCGCTCGTCGCCGCAGTGCCTCGATGCTCTCGCGCCAGAGCATCTTCCCGGGCTCGACGCACCAGGGCGCCGGTGAGCCGAAGGCGAACTCCTCGAGGTCGGCCGGGTGCGGATTCATGCCGGACAGCCCCTCCCTAGGCGCGGGCGATGCGGGCCTCGGCCTGCTCGAAGAGGCCTACGGTGGTCGCGTGGAGGAGATCGCCGGTGGACTTCGGAGCCTTCCCCGCGTACGCCCGCGCGTGGGTGCCCTCGAGGATGATTCCGAGCTTGTAGCAGGCGAGCACAGCATACCACTCGATGGCGTCCAGGCTCCGCGTCGTGCGCTCGCCGTAACGACGCACGAGCTCATCGGTGCCCGGCAGATTCGTGAAGCCCGCCGCATTGCCCAGCGGACTGACGCCGCCGCTGCCGACATTCGCCGGCCAGGTGGCGATCATCCAGCCGAGGTCGAGGAGCGGATCACCGATCGTGCACAGCTCCCAGTCGACGATCGCGGCGAGCTGGGGACCGTCGTATCGGAACATCACGTTGGCCAGGTGATAGTCGCCGTGCAGGATCCCGGGCTGGAACGATGCGGGTCGGTTGTCCTCCAGCCATCTCGCGACCCGGTCCAGGCCCGGAATGTCGGGACCTGGATAGGCGTCGAACTTCGCGTAGCTCTCCAGCTGGCGCTGCCAGCGCCCGACCTGGCGCTCCAGGTAGCCCTCCGGACGCCCGAAGCCGTCGAGCCCGACCGCCAAGTGATCCACCGCCCCGAGCGCGGCGATCCCATCGACCATCGAGAGGCCCATGCCCCGCTGGATCTCGCCATCACCCGCGTGCAGCGACGGCAGCCCCGTCGAGGGATTGAAGCCCTCGACGGGCTCCATCAGATAGAAGGCGGCGCCGAGCACGGACTCGTCCGGGCAGGCCGCGATGATCGGCGGGTGGGGAACGTCACTCCCGGCGATGGCCGCCAGCACCCTCGCCTCGCGGCGCATGGTCTCGTCGCTGTTCTCCCGCTTGTGAGGCGGAGGATGGCGCAGCACGTAGCGCCGGCCGCCGCGCTCGAAACGCAAGAGGATGTTCTGGGTGCCTCCGCCGAGGGCCTCCACCGACCCGATCGGACCAGACGGCAGCGCCTGCCCATCCATCCAATCGGCGAGTCGCTCGAGATCGACCGGCGCCTTCGAGGCCTCGGACACGGTCATGGATCCCCCCTGTGACGCAAGCCGCTCACCCTCGAAGCTGCCCGCGGAC
>CAZQMY010000764.1:0-1913 GCA_964594405.1 uncultured Spirochaetaceae bacterium
GACCCCCGTCCTCAGCGTGAGCACCGCGCCCGTGATGTTCAACTCAGAGGAGGAGGCGTTGGAGCATGTTGGGCAGTACCTCAGCCGGCAGGGCCTCATCTTTCATCACCGGACGGTGTACGCCTTTCATACCGCCCTAAAGGTCGCAAACGAGGCTCCGCTGCTGGTGCTGGCTGGCATCAGTGGAACCGGCAAGAGCCTGCTGCCGCAGCGCTACGCTGAGGCGATGGGCATCAACTTCCAGCTGGTCCCAGTACAGCCGCGGTGGGACGGTCCCCAGGATTTGCTCGGCTTCTACAACTTCCTTCAGGAGAAGTTCGTAGCAACGGAGTTCCTCCGTGCGATGGTTCAGATGCATCCGTACCCAGAGGAGTGGGCGGGCAAGGGCTTCGATCCGGACACGCATGCCTCGCTGAAGGACCAGATGCTCCTGGTGCTCCTGGACGAGATGAACCTCGCAAGGCTCGAGTACTACTTCAGCGAGTTCCTGGTGCGGCTCGAGACCCGGAGGACGATCGACGACAGTGATCCGAAGCAGAGGCGAAAGGTCAGCATCCCGATTGAGGCGGGCGCGCCCCCGGCGGGCCTCAGCCCGCCAGCTGTCTACCCAGGGCCGAACACGCTGTTCGTCGGAACGATGAACGAGGACGAATCGACGCAGTCTCTCTCAGACAAGGTCGTCGACCGGGCTAATGTCATGCGCTTCGCGCGCCCGAGCCATGTGCCAGAGCAGCAGGACGCGAAAAAGCCAGCACCCGAGGAGGGTCGCCTTCGTCGGTCAGTCTGGAGAGGTTGGCAGGAGCAGAGCAACCTCTCGCCTGCAGAGATCTCGGAGATACGACAGACCACCGATGAGCTTAATGACGCCTTGGCCGAGGTGGGCCGCCCGTTCGGTCATCGCCTGGGCCAGGCGGTTGCATCGTATGTGAGCATGTATCCGAAGCACGTGCCGGACCGCGTCAAGCGCGCCCTGTGCGATCAGATCGAGATGCGCATCCTCCCCAAGCTCCGGGGCGCTGAACTCGATGATCGAGGCGAGCGGGCGGTCAACACGGTTCAAGATGTCATCGAGAAGCTCAGTGACGCAGAGCTCGCTAAGGCGGTCGATGAGGCCAACGACCAGGAGCGGGGGCGCTTCCATTGGGAAGGATTGTCACGTGGAGACTGAGGGGCTGCGGCAACTTGAGACTCTGCCTGATGCGCTCGATCTTGGATCGCTGGGGGTGCCGGACGACAGTCTTCCCGACCGACACTTTGTTTCGAGCGCTGAAAGCCCTCGGCTGGTGGGCGGAGGGCGCCTCCCGCACGGAGGGGTCGATGGCGTCTGGGAGGTGCCCGCACCGGTCTTCCGAGCACGGGGCGGACGAGATCGGCTCCGCTTCACAGGCGGAGTCGCCCCGTTGGAGCGGGTTCGCGCCGATCTGCCGTCGCCGAGGTCGAGTCGTCGCGATGATCGGCCCACCCTGGGCGAGGGGCTGTCGCCAGAGCTGGAATCGGAACGACTGTACACGACGGTCTTGCAGTTCTACGGCGATGCTCTGCATCGACTCCTCGATGGGGCTGTCCACAACCCGCTGATCATCGAGGCGCCTGATGCGGTGTGGCTGCCATCTCGAGTGTTCGCCGACGCCATGCGTGAACAGCTGAAGCAGCGGGAGCCGCCAATCGCGCTGATCGTCAAGATCGAGCAGCGGCTGAGTGGCCCGCTGAGTGACCTGGTCGGTGCGCTTCGCCGGGTGCTCCAGCGGCGACGCCGCATGACCCCGCTCGCGCAGGCGGAGTCCATCGACAGCGGCTGCGTCCAGTGGCTTGCCCGGCGGCCCGGTCGTCGGCTCGAAGAGCGCGCGGGGGCAACCCAGGAGATCCTGGCCGTGGTGCGCGAGGAGATCTACGACACGTTCGAGAATCGGATC
>CAZQMY010000765.1:0-1912 GCA_964594405.1 uncultured Spirochaetaceae bacterium
GGAGGAGGTGCTCGATGGCGAGTACCAGGCCTACCAGGTCCATGGCGGGGCCTACACCCGCGAGCACTTCTTCGGCAAGTACCCCGAGCTGCGTGACATGGTCGCCAACATGAGCGACGAGGACATCTGGCGACTCAATCGCGGCGGCCACGACCCGGGCAAGGTCTACGCCGCCTACGCCGCCGCGACGGAGAGCGTGGGGCAGCCCACGGTGATCCTGGCCAAGACGGTGAAGGGCTATGGCATGGGCGAGGCGGGCGAAGGCATGAACGTCACCCACCAGCAGCACGACATGCATGTGGAAGCGCTCAAGGCCTTCCGGGACCGATTCAATATTCCTGTCTCCGATGACGAGATCGAGGAAGCCCCCTTCTACATGCCGCCCGAGGACAGCCCCGAGGTGCAGTACATGCGCGAGCGGCGATCCGCGCTCGGCGGCTACATGCCGGTGCGTCGCACCGATGCAGAGCCTCTCGAGGTCCCCCCGCTGGAGGCGTTCAAGAGCCTGCTCGAAGGCACCGGCGAGCGCGAGGTCTCGCCCACCATGGCGGTGGTGCGGCTCCTGCAGCTGCTCACCCGCGACAAGAAGATCGGCGAGCGCGTCGTTCCCATCGTGCCCGACGAGTCGCGCACCTTCGGCATGGAGGGGATGTTCCGCAGACTCGCCATCTACTCCTCCGTGGGGCAGCTCTACGAGCCGGTGGACTCGGACCAGGTCTCGTACTACCGCGAGGAGAAGAACGGGCAGATCCTGCAGGAGGGGATCAACGAGGCGGGTGCGTTCGCGTCCTGGATCGCGGCGGGCACGTCGTACAGCAGCCACGGGGTCAACATGGTCCCGTTCTACATCTACTACTCCATGTTCGGCTTCCAGCGCATCGGCGATCTGGCCTGGCTCGCCGGCGACATGATGACGCGCGGCTTCCTGCTGGGCGGCACCTCCGGGCGGACCACGCTCAACGGCGAGGGGCTGCAGCATCAGGACGGACACAGCCACGTCCAGGCGGGGCTGATCCCGAGCTGCGTCTCCTACGATCCCGCCTATGCGTACGAGCTGGCGGTGATCATCCAGGATGGCCTGCGGCGCATGTTCGCCGAGCAGGAGAACGTCTTCTACTACATCACGGTCATGAACGAGAAGTATCCGCAGCCGCCGATGCCCGAGGGCGCAGAGCAGGGCATCCTCAAGGGAATGTATCTTCTCCGGGAGGGGCCGGAGGGACGAAGCCGCGTACAGCTCTTGGGCAGCGGCACGATCCTCCGCGAGGTTCTGGCGGCGGCGGAAATGCTCGCCCAGGACTTCGATGTCCAGGCCGACGTGTGGAGCGTGACGAGCTTCAATGAGCTGGCGCGCGACGGTGCAGCCGCGGAGCGCTGGAATCTGCTCCATCCCGAGGAGGAGCCGCGGCACGCCTTCGTATCCCGCCAGCTCGCCAAGCGTCGCGGACCGGCGGTGGCCGCCACCGACTACGTGCGTGCCTACGCGGATCAGATTCGACCCTACCTGGGCGACCGGGGCTATCAGGTGCTGGGCACCGACGGCTGGGGGCGCAGCGACAGCCGCGCGAAGCTGCGGCATCTCTTCGAGGTGGATCGGAGCTTCGTCACCGTCGCGGCGCTGAAGGCGCTGGCGGATGAGGGCGAGGTGGATCGCAGCGTCGTGGGTGAGGCGCTGCGCAAGTACGGAATCGACCCGGAGAAGCCCGATGCGCTCGCGACCTGAGAGGACGGCGCGGATCCCGGACCAGCGAGCACGGCATCGGGGAAGAACGCATCAGAGAGAAGGGCGCGACTGTGGCCGATGACATCGAGGTCAAGGTTCCCGATATCGGTGACTTCGAGGACGTCGAAGTCGTCGAGATCCTGGTCACCAAGGGCGATCGGGTGTCGGCCGAGGATTCCCTGGTGAGCC
>CAZQMY010000766.1:0-1902 GCA_964594405.1 uncultured Spirochaetaceae bacterium
GATGTCCGACGGGGACGGGAGGCACCATCCTTCGCTGTCTCGGGGACTTACGTCGTCGCTCGCAGACGCCATGGCCCTATGATGCTTATCCGCGAAGCTCCTCCTTCTGGGGGCCTACGGCTGCGACCAACGTGCGTCGAGCGGAATGCGCCGGGTCGCGGCTCTCTTGGCGACAGCGGAGTGGCCATCGAGAGGGAGTGCGCCCCGCCTGCCGAGGCGGGGTGCCATGGGGCGGAGATGGAAGGCGCTCGGATGATCTCTGTGACGGCGCTGGATCGGACCCGGTCTCGTGAGCCCGTGTCGTCATATGCATCTCTTATGAGCGCATAAGAGTTTGCTCACCGAATTCGAGGCAGGAACGAAGAAATCAATGCCGTAGCGAATTGAATACACATAAGCAGGTTACTCTCCATCGAGTGGCCGGGTCCCGGATCGACCTGCCGACGGCCACTCGCTCGATTCTTGTTGAAAGGAGTCTCGAGATGGCTTTACGATCGACGGCACGAACCAGCACTGTGGAGCAGGTAGCGCTGTGCCGAATCGGCGGATCATCGTGACGGTCCCGGACACCCCCGATGTCGTTCGTTCGGCTCGAACCGAGCGGATGAGTCGCGAGGAGCGTTGCCGTTGCGTCGACGTCGAGGGAATGCCTTCCTCCTTCTCGCACGAGGCCGATTTCAGACCAACTCCAATCAAGTGCACGATGGCTCGGGCACTCGTCGACGACGTCGTACCGGTCGACTCCGGAGAGCAACATGGCTTTGCGATTCGGGGAGTGATCGGCGACGAAGACCTCGAAGAGGCATGCAGTCTGACGTGCCCCGATGGCATGCCTCGGGTGTTCTCGGATCCCTGGCTCGCACATGTTGGCGTGTCCTTCGGCGACGCACCGATGGGCTCATCCGCGGACGTCCGAACGCGCCTGAGGGTCGACGAGCTTGCGCGCTTGGGGTACGACGGTCGCGGCGTGGCCATCGCGATCGTCGACAACGGCATCAACACGGCCTTCCTCGATCAGCAGGGACATACGCCGAATCTCGATCTTCGAAGCAGCTGGGCCGCACGCGCGGGTCGAACGCCCGGCAGCGCTCCGGTCGGGCACGGTACGATGTGTGCGTACGATGCCCTTCTCGCCGCGCCCGAAGCCACTCTGATCGATATCGCGGCTGTCTTCGGCGCTCAGCAGGGCGAGTCCGCCATCTCGGGAATCCTCAGCGATGTGCTCGCAGCCTACGGGCACCTGTTGGCGATCATGAGTCTGCCGGCGAACTCGCGGCGATTCGATTCCCTCGTCGTGAGTAACAGCTGGGCGGTCCCCGATCCCGACTGGGATCTGCCGCCCGGCAGTCCGCATCGCTACCTGGACAACCGCTCCCACCCGTTCTACCGGGCAGTCCAAGAGCTCTCCGGCGCTGGAACCGACATCGTCTTCGCAGCCGGGAACTGTGGCCCCGAAGGCCCCGAGCCGAGCTGTGGCTTCGATCGAGGAGAAGCCACGATCGCAGGAGCCAGCTCCTATCCCGAGGTCATCACCGTTGCGGCAACGACACTGGATGGCGAGCCGACGGCATACTCGTCGCACGGTCCGGGCCTCATCGACGCACGCAAGCCTGACATCGCTGGCTTCGCGCACTTCCTCGGATCCGAGGCGTTCGGATTGGGGCAACCCGACGCAGGCACCTCGGCTGCCTGTCCGGTGGTCGCTGGAGTCGTCGCGGCAATGCGCTCGAAGGGGGGCCGAGGCCCAGCGCTCGCGGGTAGTCCGCCGGCTCATGTGAAGGACCTGTTGCTGGCAGGAGCAGCCCGCGCCAGCGGAGCGCAGTTCTCGCCCATCCTCGGGCACGGCGTCGTCGCCACGTCGTTCCTCTTGGATCAGGTCGACAGGCCGGCACGTCGATCTCC
>CAZQMY010000767.1:0-1902 GCA_964594405.1 uncultured Spirochaetaceae bacterium
CGGCGCGGTCCTCCAGTAGCTGATGCGGTTCCTCGAGCGCGGCCACACCCCGATCTTCCTGGTGGGCGACTTCTCCGCGCGCATCGGCGATCCGTCGGGCAAGAAGAAGACGCGGCCCGCGTTGGACGAAGCCCAGGTGAAGGTGAACGCCGCCACCTATGTCGACCAGGTCGCACGGATCCTCGACGTCGCCAGAGTGGAGGTGCGCTTCAACACCGAGTGGATGGACGAGATGCGGCCCGCGGACTTCGTGCGGCTCTGCTCGAAGTACACGGTGGCGCGGCTCCTGGAGCGCGACGACTTCGCCAAGCGCTACGGTGCCGGCGTACCCATCTTCGCCCACGAGTTCCTCTATCCCTTCGTGCAGGCCTACGACTCTGTCGCGCTCCGGTCCGATGTCGAGCTGGGCGGCAGCGATCAGACATTCAACCTGCTGATGGCACGCGAGATCCAGAGGGACTACGGCCAGCCTGCGCAGGCCGTGATCACACACACTCTGCTGGTCGGCACCGATGGGGTGGAGAAGATGTCCAAGAGTCTGGGCAACAGCATCGGCATCACCGACCCGCCCGAGCAGATGTACGGCAAGCTCATGAGCGTCCCCGACACATTGATGTGCGACTACTTCGACGTCCTCTCCGCCGGGGAATGGGAACAGGAACGCCCCGCTTTTGCAGCGTTTCGAGATGGTGTGGGCGACCCGATGACGCTCAAGCACCGCCTCGCCTCGCTCGTGGTGAGCCGGATGCACGACGCGGAGTGCGCGGAGGCGGCGCAGTCGCACTTCCAGAAGGTGGTGCAGCGCAAGGAGGTGCCCGATGAGGTGCCTGAGCAGGAGCTCGCCCTCGCGGGTGAGGAGGGCATCAGTGTCCTCGAGGTGCTCGACCGATTGGCGCTGATCGCCAGTCGCGGTGAAGGACGAAGGCTCGTGAAGCAGGGGGCCGTCACGGTGGACGGCGACAAAGTCGAGGACGCTCTGTCGCCCTTGGGAGAGGGCACGTACCTGCTTCGCGTCGGAAAGCGGCGCTACGTCCAGGTGCACATCAGGCCTTGAGCGAGGCCCGCCGCGGGCGGGTAGATCATCGCGCAACCCGCCGGCGCGACAGCGGAATCCGGCGGTGCACAAGAGTTGGGCGATCCCCGGGGAACCGCAAAAAACTTGCCCAGGTCCCCCAAAAAAGCGCTTGCGCGACGATAGAGGGTCTCGTAAGTTACGCCGCCCGTTGGGAGGGGGGCTGCGCCGCAGACCCCCGCATGAACCAACCGGACTCCAGCGACAGACTTCGGCGCTCAGCGCACGATCCAATCGCTTGAATGCACCTGGTGGCTCTAGACAGGCCACGCAGGGCTTCGGTCGATCTTTGAAAACTGAATAGCATGCGGTCTCGCCGGGTGTCGGAAGCGCCCGGTTGAAGACGCATTGAGATCTACTTCCACATTCGCCTCGTCGTGGTCCATCTCCTGGCCCGCTCATCGCAGCGTGCTCGGATCCGGGTGGACCCGACGAAGCGTCAGCAAGTGAATCGGATCGATTCGAGTTCCCTCAGGAGAAGTCGTTTCGATTCGGCCAAGATTTAAACTGGAGAGTTTGATTCTGGCTCAGAACGAACGCTGGCGGAGTGCTTAAGACATGCAAGTCGTACGAGAACGTCGCCTTCGGGTGGCTAGTAAAGTGGCGCACGGGTGAGTAACGCGTGGGTAATCTGCCCTTGAGTCTGGGACAACCCCGGGAAACTGGAGCTAATACCGGATGAGACCACGAGATCCTTGGATCAAGTGGCAAAAGATGGCCTCTCGTAGAAGCTATCGCTCAGGGATGAGCCCGCGTCGCATTAGCTTGTTGGTGAGGTAACGGCTCACCAAGGCTTCGATGCGTAGCTGGTCTGAGAGGATGATCAGCCA
>CAZQMY010000768.1:0-1900 GCA_964594405.1 uncultured Spirochaetaceae bacterium
TGCGCCAGGTGGCGGCCTCCCTCTCCGAAGCCCACGCGCAGGGGCTGATCCATCGCGACCTGAAGCCCGCGAACATCATGCTCTGCGAGCAGGGCGGGCTCCCCGACTTCGTCAAGGTGCTCGACTTCGGACTCGTGCGCGCGGAGCAGCAGAGTGCGGACGTGGCGCTCACCAGCGTCGACTCCCTGACCGGCACGCCGCTCTACATGTCGCCCGAGTGCGTCGAGGATCCGAGCAAGATGGACGTGCGGAGCGACGTCTACCAGCTCGGCGGTATCGCCTACTACCTCTTGACCGGACGCCACGTCTTCACGGGCAAGAGCGTCGTGGACGTGCTCTCGCAGCATCTCAGCGCCGAGCCCGTCTCGCCCTCGGATGTGCTCGGTCGGCCTGTCACGCCCGAGCTGGAGAGGCTCGTTCTCGATTGTCTCGCCAAGGCGCAGGACGATCGCCCGCGCGATGCGGGAGAGCTGCTCGAGGCGCTGGAGGCAATCTCGATCGAGTGTCCGTGGAGCACCGCGGATGCGCGGGCCTGGTGGTCGGCGTGGCATGTGGCCCACCCCGCGCGCATCACGAGCGTCGACGAGAACGCATCGGGCAGCAGCCTGCCATCCGGCTATTCGATGGACATCGAGCGCCGGAAGCTCAGGTCGCGCGGCTGAGCGCCGCCGCGTTCACGCTGATCGCTGAACACGTCATCCTGTATCGGATGCCGTAATCTGCACGCACGCGCGTGCCCGCGCGATTCCGCGGCGCCAGGGCACGGCTACGCTCTGCGGCCAGCGCGACCCCCGGAGGACGCGATCGCCAGAGGAGGTGCCCATGCGACTCGACGACGTGAATGCCCTGGCGCCCGAGACCGTCGAGGCCCCCCACGCCCTCTACGCGCTACTGCGCGACGAGTCGCCCATCCACTGGGACTCCAATCTCGAGGTCTTCCTGGTCAGCCGCCATGCCGACGTGATGACGGTGCTACGCGATGCCGAGACCTACTCCTCGGCCGTGGGCGCCATGACGTCCCCGCCGCCCCTCGAGGCCATCGAGATCATCGCCGGCGGCCTGCCGCCCGCCAACACGCTGATCACCGCAGACCCGCCGGAGCATGCGAAGTACCGACAGCTCGTCGCGCGTGCCTTCACGCCGAGGCGAGTGGCGCGGCTGCACGACGAGCTCGAGTCGATCGCGCGGGATCTCGCGGCTCGCTTCGCGAATCGCGGAGATGTCGAGCTCGTGAGCGAGTTCGCGGCGCCTTTTCCGCTCACCGTGATCGCGGATCAGCTGGGTGTGCCCCGAGACCGCATCATGGACTTCAAGAAGTGGTCGGACGCATACATGGACTTCATCGGGGGATTGGCTTCGAAGGAGCGGAGCATCGAGTGCGCCCACGAGATCATCGAGTGCCAGGCGTACTTCACGGCACGGCTCCTCGAGTACGAGGATGATCCGCCGGACGACATGCTCGGGGTCCTGCTCTCCGCCAGGCTCGACGGGGAGCGGCCACTCAACGCCGCAGAGATGGCCAGCATCCTCAGCCAGTTCATGCTGGCGGGGAACGAGACGAGCACCGCGGCCATCACGGCGACCTGGCGCTATCTGATCGAGCAGCCCGACGTGCTGGCCCGCGTCCGGGCGGATCGCTCGCTCGTGGCGGGTGTGATGGAGGAGGTCTTCCGGCTCGAGTCGCCCGTCCAGAACAACTTCCGCGTCACCACGAGAGACGTGACGCTCGGCGGCGTCGAGATCCCAACGCACACGAAGCTGGCCGTCATGCTCGGCTCGGCCAACCGCGATCCGCGCGTCTTCCCCGAACCCGAGCGGATCGATCCCGAGCGCCCGAACCTTCGTGAACACCTGGCCTTCGTCCTGGGCAACCACTACTGCATCGGCGCCGGTCTCGCCC
>CAZQMY010000769.1:0-1899 GCA_964594405.1 uncultured Spirochaetaceae bacterium
CGCGGGCCAGGGAGGCGAGGTGCGCATCGCCTGCGATGGCGACCTCGACGGGGAAGGAGATGCGTTAGGTGGCCAGGTCCAGGCTGATGGCGCGCAGGCGTCGGCGTACCTCAGACGGGGAGCCCTCGACGGCCAACGTGCCCATCGCGCCACGAAGGGCGACCTCGACGTCGATGGAGTCGTCACCTCATTCGACGAAGGGCGCGGATACTGCGAGAAGGATTGGGGGCGCCGATTCCCGTCCGCCTACGTCTGGGTCCAGAGCAATCACTTCGAGCGGATCGGCGTGAGCATCACTGCGTCGGTCGCCCGCATCCCCTGGCTCTTCAGCGAGTTCCGGGGCTTTCTCATCGGCATCCTGCTCGACGGGGAGCTGCACCGATTCACCACCTACACTGGAGCCGAGATCACGCATCTCAGCGTGACGTCCACACATCTGGAGATCGGCGTGCAGACGAGGGCGCTGCGCCTGGAGATCGATGCCAGGAAGGCGGAGGGGGCAGTCCTGATGGCGCCCTATGAGCGGCAGATGCTCGAGCGGGTCGCCGAGACCATGGACTCGGACGTCGAGGTCCGGCTCACGCACCGGTCCGACGATCGTGTGCTCTTCGAGGGGCGCGGCGACCGCGCCTGTCTCGAGATGCAGGGCGACCTCGAGCGAATCCTGGACGCGTCGACGCCTCGGGCGGAGACTAGACCTCCTGCTTCATGACTTCGGCGAAGACGCCCAGCAGCTTCTCGGCCAGCGGGTTCTGGTCATCGGCCCGACGCTCGCGTCCCGCCGTGAGTGCGCCGTCGACGGCGATGGCCTGGCCCGAGACGAAGCTCGATTCGTCGCTGGCGAGGAAGAGGGCGGCGTTCGCGATGTCGGTGGGGAGCCCCGTGCGCTTGATCGGCTGGAGATCGTCGAAGGCGCCCTCGATCAGCTTCGCCGCACGATCCGCCTGCTCGAAGCTCAGGCCGAGCCCGCGGCCGAAGATCGACGTGGCGATGCCGCCGGGGCAGATGGCGTTGACGCGTACGCCCCTGGGCCCGAGCTCCAGTGCGGCGGTACGCGTCACCTGGATCACGGCGGCCTTGCATCCGCTGTAGACGTGCGGTCCGAATCCGCCCGTGATCCCCGCGACGCTGGCCGTGTTGATGATGCTGCCGCCTCCCTGCTCGGCCATCAGGGGCGCCGCGTACTTCATGCCGAGAACGACGCTCTTGAAGAGCACGCCGACCGTGTGGTCCCATCCGCTCATGTCGAGATCGTGCAGGTCGCCGTTCATGCCGACGATGCCCGCGTTGTTGAAGAGCACGTCGAGCCGACCGAATCGGCTCGTCGCCGCCTCGACGGCCGCCTTGACGTCACTCTCGTTCGAGACGTCGCAGTGCACGTACTCCAGGCTCGAGCCGAACTCGGCGCTCATCACACCGCCCTTCTCGTCCTGGATGTCGGCGATCACCACCTTCGCGCCCTCGTCGACGAATCGATCCACTGTGCCGCGGCCCATGCCGCTCGTGCCGCCGGTGATCAGTGCCACTCTGCCCGCGAGGCGATTGCCCATGTTTCGCAGCTCTCCTGGTCCGAGGTCGAAGGTCGAAGGTCGCGGGTCGAAGGCCGAGCAAATCTCGTCATCGATCCGCAGCCCGCAGCGTAGCGCTCCATCGCCAGGACCGGAGCGCGTCGGTCTGCGAGGGTCCGAGAGCAGTCCGCGAGTCGTACCGATCCTGCGATTGCAGCGCTTCGGATGAGAAGGGAATCGTTTGCAGACAATCGCAATCAAGCGAGCCATCCATGCGGCCGATACGGATTTCATGTGACGGCCCTGCATGATTCAAGCTCCGGTAGAGCCCCGGGAGTAGAGCCCCGGGAGTAGAGCCCCGGGAGTAGAGCCTCGAGAGTTGAAGGGTGAC
>CAZQMY010000770.1:0-1894 GCA_964594405.1 uncultured Spirochaetaceae bacterium
CGAGCGCCTCCATGTCCTCTGGACGTTCGCGCAGGGGAGGCAGGTGGATTCCGATCACATCGAGCCGGAAGTAGAGATCCTCGCGAAACCGCCCGGCGGAGCGGGCTTCGGCCAGATCCGAGTTCGTCGCCGCGACGATGCGCGCGTCGGTCCGAAGCGCGCGCGTCCCCCCCAGGCGATAGAACTCCTGGTCCTGGAGGACACGCAGCAGCTTCGCCTGCGTGGCGGGCCGCATCTCGCCGATCTCGTCGAGCAGCAGCGTTCCCCCACTGGCCTCCTCGAAGCGGCCGACGCGCTGCCGGTCGGCCCCCGTGAAGGCCCCGCGCTCGTGGCCGAAGAGCTCCGACTCCAGGAGCGTCTCGGGGAGCGCCGCGCAGTTCACCTTGACGAAGGGCCCCTCGGCGCGGTCGGAGTGCCGATGGATCAAGGAGGCCACCACCTCCTTCCCGGTCCCCGTCTCGCCGGTGATCAGCACCGTGGAGCGCGCGCTCGCCACACGCTCGGCCAGCTCGATGGCGGCGCGCATGGGCGCACTTCGCGCGACGACGCCCTCGGACTCCAGCCCGTCCGCGTCGCAGTCAGCCAGCTCTCCGCCCGCCGCCCTCGCCTTCTTGAGCTCGGCCACACGCGCGACGCGCGATTCCAGATCCTCGAGATCGAAGGGCTTCTGCAGGAAGTCCCAGGCACCGAGGCGCATCGCCTCGACGGCGCTTTCGACGCTGCCATAGGCCGTCATCACCAGCACCCGGGTCTGCGGACATCGGGCGGCCACTGCTCTGAGGACGCTGAGCCCGTCGGCGCCGGGCAGCCGCATGTCGGTGATGACGAGGTCATAGCCGGGCCCGCCCCCGACCTGCAGCTTCGCGATCGCTTGTGGACCGGATCCGGCCTCGACGACGTCCGCACCGGCCGCGGCGAGGGCGAGCCGGATCCCCTTTCGCAGGGCGGCGTTGTCCTCCACCAGGAGGACGCGAAGCGCGGCGGACCCGCTCATCCCTCGCCTCCCGCCCGATCCACGGAGAAGGCCTCGGCCTCGACGAGGGGCAGTCGGACGTGGAAGAGCGCACCGCCGAGCGGCCCGGGCTCGAGATCGATCCGCCCGCCGTGCTCGGCGACGATCTTCTGCGCCGTGGAGAGTCCGACCCCGGAGCCCTCGTCCTTGGTGCTGAAGAAGGGATAGAAGATCCGCGTTGTAAGCTCGGGCGGCACGCCGGGACCGAGATCCTCGACGCTGATCACCAGCTCGCGGCCCGCCCCCTCGCCGGGGAGCGGCGCGACCCGGGTGGCATCGAGCCCGCCCTCTCGACCCGCGGCCAGGCGGTACGGACGACGCGCGGGATCCGCCTCCCGCACACCGACCCCGATGCGGACCAGAGCGTCGGCCGGGGCATCGCCCTCCTCGGCGGCCTCCATCGCGTTGATCAGCAGGTTGGTGATCACTGCACCGAGCTGATCCGGGTCGGCCAGGGGCCGGGGCAGCGCGTCGGCAAGGCTGCGCTCCACCTTCCCCACGAACGCGCAGTGCGCCTGCGCGCGCGCGATGCAGCGCTCGATCAGCTCGGGCAGGTCCACGCAGTCGAAGTCCGGCGGCGCGGAGCGGACGAAGTCGAGGCCCGTTCGCACGACGCGCTCCACGGCGCGCAGCTCGTCCTGGAGCTCGCGCAGCATGAAGCCCTCTTCCGGGCGATCGCCGAGCTTTCGCTCGAGCAGCTGGGCCATCACCTTCATCCCGGCCAGCGGATTGCGGATCTCGTGGGCCATCCGCGCCGCCATCTCGCCGAGCGCAGCGAGCCGATCGGCCATTCGGCCGCGCTCGTCCATTCGCTCCAGGGCCGAGAGATCGCGGAAGAAGAGCGCGGCCCCGCGGATCCGATCCTCCCCTTCGCGCACCGGC
>CAZQMY010000771.1:0-1870 GCA_964594405.1 uncultured Spirochaetaceae bacterium
CGCCTTCGACACCCTCTTCGCCGAGGGCCAGCGCCGCTACGTCGAGTCGCTGTCGGCCTACGCGCGGCAGTTCCTCGGGCAGATGGAGAAGCCGCGCTACGACACGATCCGCGGGCTCTCCCCGACCATCTCCATCGAGCAGAAGACCACGGGCAACAACCCGCGCTCGACGGTGGGCACCATCACCGAGATCGCCGACTACCTCCGCGTCCTCTACGCCCGGATCGGTGTCCAACACTGCCATCGCTGCGGACGAAAGGTGGCGAGCCAGACCGCTGAGCAGATCGCACGCGAGCTGCAGACCACAGGAGAAGGGGCGAGGCTGGTCCTGCTCGCGCCGCTGCTCGTCAACCGGAAGGGCGAGCACCGGGAGCTGCTCGAAGAGGCGCGCCGGGCCGGCTACACCCGGCTCCGCGTGGATGGCGAGATCGTGGAGAGTGAAGGGCTCGAAGCCCTGGACAAGCGCCGCAAGCACCACCTCGAGGCGGTCATCGATCGCATCGTGATCAAGAAGGGGATCGGCCCTCGACTGACCGAGTCCGTGGAGACGGCTCTACGCGTGGGCGACGGCACACTGATCGCCTCTCTGGACGGGAGCGAGGATCAGACCTTCACCGAGAGCGCGGCCTGCGCGAAGTGCGGCATCTCCTTTCCCGAGCTGACGCCCCAGGCCTTCTCCTTCAACAGCCCGCAGGGCATGTGTGGCGACTGCAACGGTCTGGGTACGCGCTTCGAGTTCGATCCCGAGCTGGTGGTCCCGGATCCGGAGCTCAGCATCGAGCAGGGCGCCGTCAAGCCCTGGGGCGAGAACACCTCCACGAAGACCGGCTGGGGCGCGAATCATCGTCGCCAGCTGATGAAGCACCTGAAGATCGACGGCGATACACCCTGGAAGAAGCTCCCGAAGAGGCAGCGCGAGGTGCTGCTGCGCGGTGCAGGTGATCGCAAATTCAAGATCGCCTGGGAGAACAAGTCGGGCCGAGGCAGCTTCGACGTCGCCTGGGAAGGCGTGCTCCCCCGCCTGCTCCGCCGATTCAAGGAGACCAAGAGCGAGGGGATGAAGCGCTGGTACTCGCAGTTCATCTCCAACACGCGCTGCGGGAGCTGCGGAGGATCCCGCCTGCGCGCCGAGAGCGCGGCGGTGCTGGTGGGCGGCCGCTCCATCGTGGACGTCTGCGCGCTCACCGTCGAGGACGCCCGCGCCTTCTTCAAGGCGCTGCGGCTGGAGGGCTCCGACCGCCAGATCGCCGCCGAGGTGCTCAAGGAGGTGCGCGCTCGGCTCGAGTTCCTGTGCAACGTCGGCCTGGGATACCTCTCTCTCGATCGTGCGGGCCCCACGCTCTCGGGTGGAGAGTCGCAGCGGATCCGACTCGCGAGCCAGGTGGGCTCCGAGCTCACCGGCGTGGTCTACATCCTCGACGAGCCTTCCATCGGCCTGCATCAACGCGACAACCGTCGGCTGCTCGACACGCTGATCAGGATGCGCGACATCGGCAACACCGTCGTAGTGGTCGAGCATGACGAAGAGACGATCCGCTGCGCGGACCACGTGATCGACTTCGGACCGGGCGCCGGCGTACGCGGAGGCAAGGTCATCCACTCGGGCACGCCGAAGTCCCTCGAGCGCAATCGGGAGTCGCTGACCGGCGACTATCTCTCGGGCCGCAAGGCGATCGCCCTGCCCTCCGAGCGCCGGGTCAGCATCGGCAGCGTGAAGATCCGGGGGGCCGCCGAGAACAACCTGCGCGACGTCGATGTCGAGGTGCCCCTCGGTGTGCTCACCGCGGTCACCGGAGTCTCCGGCGCAGGCAAGTCGACGCTGGTGCGCGACATCCTCCACCCCGCCCTCAGTCGCAAGCTGCACGAGAGC
>CAZQMY010000772.1:0-1852 GCA_964594405.1 uncultured Spirochaetaceae bacterium
GTGGTTCGAGTCCACTACGCCCCACCACGCGGGCGGGCGGCTGGCCATCTGCCTCCGCGGGCGTCGGCTCGGATCGGTCTCCGGTCTCCACCATGAGCGAGCCCCATCCGCGTCCGCTCAGTCGTCCTCGCGGTCGGGGGGATCGGGGCGGTGCGGGCTCTCCTCCAGCTTCGAGTCCACCGGCGCGAACGCCGCGTCGAAGCCAGCATCGATCCGCCGATAGAAGGCCCGGAGAAAGGCGTACTTGCGCGCAATGGCCCGCAGCAGGGGGGATCGTGCGCTGAGCCCGGGGAGGGAGGATGCCCCTCGACTCGAGCGGGGTTGAAGGCTCACCTGCTGCCGGAGGGGTCGAATCCGGGGCCTAGAATTCCGCCTGATGCTCCTGAGTGTCGGCTGCCTCGCGGGCGGATGGGCGAGTGCGCGCACAGGCGAAGGGGCGAGCAGGCGAGTTGATTGGCGGCGCCGATTCAGGCGCGCCGGGTCCGCGCCAGCACACCGAGCAGCAGGCCACCCGAGGCGAGCTGAACGAGCCATCGAGGCTCGGGCACCCGACCCACCACGTAGGTGGGAAAATCGATGTCGGTCTCCGTGATGATCAGCGCTTCGTGGACGTTGGTACTGCCCGAATCCTGGAGCAGGAGCGTATCCCCCAGGCTGAACTCGAGGGGTGTGCCGGCCGCGTCGGAAGCGACCACCTCGAAGGTCAACCTCGCCCAGACGTAGGGGACGTAGGGTTCATAGGCCGAGTGGTGCGGACCGTATCCGTAGTCGCCGAGTCGGTAGACGCCCGGAGCCTCTTGAATCGCCTCGTCTCGCACGCGGAGGAGCGTGACGCCGCCGAGGCAGAAGCTGGTCGGTGTACAGAGTGCGGGCGCCTCTGAAGCCACCATGGGAAAGATCTCGATGCCCAGCTGGGACGCCACGAGCTGCAGCACCGAGGGATCGAAGCTGACCAGCGACGTCCAGGTGTGCACCATCGCCTCGTTGGGCAGGTCCACGTCCACTGTCACATCGATGGTGAAGGTCTGGCCCTGAACGAAGGGCCAGTGGACGCCAGGCCCGGGGTCTGCGCCAGGGGGCGTGATCGTCGCACCATCGAGGGCTCCGCCCTCGACGCTCATGATCCTGACGGAGAGGGCCTCCGCCCCGCTCGACCAGGCGAGCAGCAGCAGGGTCGGCACTGCATGCAGGATGGGCCACCGCTGTCCGATCATCGCCTTCGCCCTCTCAGCCGCCGCCCGCCGGTCCTGGCGGAAGCGTGAATCGAAGCAGGAAGAGCGAGTTGTCGGTGGTATCGACCCGACCGCTGCAGTCGAGATCGTACTCCGGAAACTGATCACTCCCGATCTGGTTCGTCATGAACTTGTAGTCGTGGATCTGGGCTACGCCGTCGCCGTCGAAGTCTCCGTCACAGGGGTTGCCGTAGCCATCGCCATCGTAGTCGAACTGCGGAGGACAGAAGGTCCAGTTGAGCAGCGGCCCATTCGGAGTCTGCACGCAGTTGTCGAACTGATCCGGAACACCGTCGGCATCCGTGTCCGTCTGGGCCTGCGCGTGAGCGAAACCGAGCGCAGTCGCGACCAGTGACAAACCGATGAGAACCGACGGGACGATGGACTTCACGATGGCTCGACTCCCATGATGTGACCGCTCGGAGGACCGATTCGCTGTGCCGACGATTGTGCTCTACGCCATCGACGTAGGCAACCAGATTCGGCTCAAGAAACTGGATGCTCACGGAATCAAGGTCGAGGTGACCCGTCACCCAGCGCACGGTTTGGCCCGCAGCAGGGGGGGCGTGCGCTGAGCCCGGGGAGGATGCCCCTCGACTCGAGCGGGGTTGAAGGCTCAC
>CAZQMY010000773.1:0-1848 GCA_964594405.1 uncultured Spirochaetaceae bacterium
GGGTCATAGATGGCACCTTCTACTCAACCCTTGAGGACCCCGAGCTAACCCTCACGGAGTGGTCCTACTTCGACAACGACACGTGCCAACTCGGTAACGGCTCTGCGGGTGTAATCGCGGCGGTACCATTGTCCCCCCAGCCCACCATCGTCGAACCAATCGAGGTCAAATGGGTCGAGGTCTTCCCCGCCCCGGCAGTAGCGGCCGGCTCCTTCGTCGCTGGTATTGCGGTTGCCGTGGGGCTGGCGATGGTAGCGATGCAGCGGCTTCGACGAGGCGTGGATGCATAGCTCGCCCCCGGCTTTGCGTAAGCGGCTCCGCGCACCTATGAATAGAGATGCTCGTTTCACAAGAAGGCGGTATTATGACGGCAAGCAAGAAGGGCGGCGCCCGCCCCGGGGCCGGTCGAAAGCCGAGGGTCGAGGGGCGGGTCACGCGGAATGCGGTGACGGTGAGGTTCACGGATGACGAGCTGCGGGAGCTGAAGCGAATCGCGGGTGACACACCTGCGAGTACCTATCTCCGCGACCTGTTCCTCCGCCACCTGGCCCGCCGCACGAAGTAGCGCCTCGACCAGGAGGAACCATCGATGAAGCGGAAGCCCAGGGGCCGGAAGTATCGGAATCTCATTCCGCGCGGGTCGGTCATCTACTACGAGCGACGGGTCGGGGAGCGGCGCGTTTGCTTCAGCACGCGCACCGATGATTGGGACGTGGCGGCGGAGGTGAAGGCGGAGTACGAGCGACAGGGCGGCGTTGAGGATGTGCCGGACGTGATGCGCTCGGCGCCGACGTTCCAGGGATTCGCGCCTCGCTACCTGAAGGAGGCGACCGCCCACCTTGCCGAGACCACCAAGGACGACCGCACGCGGCTGCTCGATGAGGAGGGCCACCTCGTCGCCCACTTCGGCCGCATGCGTCTGGATGAGATCGGGCGGCGTGAACTCACCGAATGGTGGGGCCAGGAGGTCGAGTCCAAGGGGCGCTCCGTGAAGACGGGGAAGAACTACCTCGACGCGCTCTCCGCCGTGTTCCGCTACGCCGAGGAACTCGAGATCCTCGAAGAGAACCCGACCGACGCATTGCGCCGCTCGCTGAGCCGCCGCCGTGCGACTAAGCGGGGCAGGGCGGAGGCCGATCCCTCGAAGAACATCAAGCCCATCGAGGGCACGGCGGACATGGCCGCCTTCACGAAGGCGAGCCGCAAGATCGGGGGCGTGGGGCACGTGTGCGACGTGCTGCTGCTCGATGCGGGGCTGCGCCTGGCCGAGGCCCAGGGGCTCCGCTGGTCCGATGTCTGGTGGGGGCGTGACGGGGACGACGTGACGCGCGCTCTCGTCGTCTCGGAGACGGTTGCGCGGGGCAAGCACGTCGGCACCACGAAGAGCGGGCGCGAGCGCAGGGTGGCGCTCTCCCGGCGCCTCCGTGCGATCCTCATGGAGCGGTGGATGGCGGCGGGCAGGCCGCAGGGACCGGAGCGTGTGCTCGTTGAATTCGATCCGGCCAACTATCGGAACCGCCACTTCACGGCGGTCTGTAAGGCGGCCGGGCTGACGGGGCCGAAGCCCCACGAGAAGAGGCTGCACAGCCCCAAGGACCTGCGCGACACGTTCGCCTCGCAGCTCCTCACGTCGGGCGTGCAGCTCGGCTACGTCTCGGCCCAGCTCGGCCATGCCGACGTGGCCGTGACCGCTAGACACTACGCGAAGTGGGTGGGCGGCGACGTGTACCGGGAGCCGATCACGCTCGCAGCCGGGGAGGTGCCGGCCGACCTCATCAACCGCCTGGAGGCGAGCGCGACTCCCGTCAGTCTCCCACCACCCTCGGATGGGGCGGGTCTGAGACTCGG
>CAZQMY010000774.1:0-1842 GCA_964594405.1 uncultured Spirochaetaceae bacterium
AGGACGCCGAGCGCTCAATCGAAGTCGATCCGCGGGTGCCCTCCGCCGCCCCCCTCGCCGCACTCGAAGAGGTCGGTGTGAATCGGCTCTCGCTCGGCGTCCAGGACTTCGACGAGCGGGTGCAGAGAGCGATCCATCGGGAGCAGTCCGTCGCCCAGGTCGAGGCGCTCTGCGATTGGGCGGAGCAACACGTCCCGGGCGGGGTCAACTTCGATCTGATCTACGGGCTGCCCTTTCAGAACGAGGCGTCCTTCGCCCGTACCCTCGAGGAGGTCATCCGGCTCGAACCGGACCGCATCGCGCTCTACTCGTACGCGCACGTCACCTGGGTGGCGAAGCAGCAGCGCGGGTTCGAGCGCGTCGACCTCCCCAGTCCAGACGAGAAGCTGCGCATCATGTCGTTGGCGATCGCCGCGCTCTGCGACGCCGGGTACGAGTGGCTCGGCATGGATCACTTCGTCAGGCCGGACGATGAGCTCGCCGAGGCGGCCAGGGCCGGCCGGATGCATCGCAACTTCATGGGATACACGACGCGCCCGAGCCCGAACCTCGTGGCCCTCGGGCCGAGTGGTATCAGCGAGCTGCAGCACGCCTATCTCCAATCGGTGCGCGAGCTCGATGCCTGGCAGGAACGCGTGGCTGCAGACGGCCTCGCCTGCTTCCGAGGCCATGTGCTGAGCGATGACGATCGCGAGCGGGCGTTCATCGTCCACCGGATCATGTGCCGAATGGCCGTCGACGCCGCGGAGTACCACGCGCTCTTCGGCGCCCCCTTCGCCGAGCGCTACGCGGCCGAGCTCGAGCGCCTCACCCCGATGGAGGCCGATGGCCTGGTCGAGCGGAGCGCGGATGGCAGCTTCCGCGTCACCCCCGACGGTGAGATCCTGCTGCGATACGTGGCCATGTCCTTCGACGCCTACCTGCCGGGGCAGCAGGCGGACGACCGCCCGCTCTTCTCGCGCACCATCTGAAGCGTGAGCACGATCCGGGGCGCTCCAGCAGTCGATGACGACGACGGCCGGGTCAGCGCCCGGCCGATATCGTGTCCGAGATCCGGCAACGCGCCGCGAATGCCGGTGTATCGCCCTTTGGTCAGGTTGTGAAAACCTCGCTTGCGACCTGCGAGACGGCGTCCTTCGGTGGGATCGAGATCATCGTGTGAACGTGGTCCGGCATCAAGTGCCCCTCCTCAATCGTAAGCCCTCGGCCATTCTCACGTCCTCCGAGGCAGCAGGTCAGCCGTTGCGGGCTTCGCTTCTCAGAGGCAGGGCTTGAAGTCGCTGGGAGCGCCGCGAGCGGGCCGGAAGACGTATCGGGCGCGGCGGCGATGAAGCCAGGCGAGGAGCCCGCCTCCAGCCGCCAGCGTCAACGGCATGGCCGGCTCGGGCACGGCCTCGATCCGGACGGAGACCCCGCCCACGTTGTCGAGCAGCACGTCTTCCGTGACCGAGAACTCGACACGCTGCGCCTGCGAGAGGTTCAGCTGCGTCGCCTTGGTGCTGGTTCCCGCGAAGGCCGCAGCGGGATCCGCCGCGAAGGGAGCGAGGCCGAAGCCGAAGCTCGCATCGACCTCGGGCTCGATCTGGTAGCTCGTACCCCACGGACTACCGTCGGACGGGGACCAGGCCGTGAAGCGGGCATCGGGATCAGAGGCCGGGTCGACCAGGGTCAGCGTGTAGGTCCCGGCGTCGAGGTAGACGCACAGGCCGTGGTCGTGGTCGAGGCGGCTGCCGAACTCGCGCGCGTCCAGATTGAGGACGCGGGGCAGGATCGGGAGCCCGCAGCCAGCGATGTTCTGGATCTCCTCCTTGCGGAGCGCCCGGTCCCAGTACTTCACGTCGT
>CAZQMY010000775.1:0-1841 GCA_964594405.1 uncultured Spirochaetaceae bacterium
GCGACCTCGAGCACCCAGCTTGGACAGTGCGCGACGAGCAGCGGTCAACGTGTTCGGCATGGTGGCGGCCTCCTGGTGGGTTCAGGGGGCAGGCTGCCAATCATCGCGATGATGGGCTACCCGAGGTGGGGCGAGCAATTACAGTTGATCACCGACCACCACGGGCACCGTGCGGCACCGTGTATCGCGCGAGGTGCGTGTCGAGGTCTGCAGCCAACCAGCCAGTAGACGTCGGATGGTAGAATCGCTTCGACGTGTCACTTCTCACGACCATGAGGCCACTTGTTCAGTAATCATGAGGCCACCCCCGCCCCGGTGCGCTCGCAGAAAGCGCGAGCCGGGGCTCGGGGGCGGCGCGCACCGGCGCCCGCGGCCGGAGGGCAGGCGACCACCGTTCCCCCCTCTCGACGGGCGCAGCGGCATCAGTAGGATCGGCAACGCCGGCGACGATCGTGGTTTCGGCCGATTCAGCCTCGGAATAGCTCGGGGGCGCCCCTGGGCCGGCTGCCCGCATCCGCGGTGCGAGAGGGCTTGCTTTCTCCGGTGGGACTGCTAGCAACTCGCTTTCGAGCGGGGCGTCAGCTTAGCGGGCTAGAACACCATCTTCACACTGCGGGAGTCGGTCGTTCGAGTCCACTACGCCCCACCACGCGGGCGTGCTTGCGCTGTCCTTCTCCGTCCCCGCGAGCACAACCGGGTGACTGGATGGCGATTGAGTTGAAGTGCTGTCGACTGTGAGCGGAGCGCCGATTCTTCCGCCGGTGTTACTGGCTTGCGGCCTTGAGCTGTCGGCGGGTGTAGCCGCAGCCACGGAGCCGGTTCAAGTCGCGGTGTTCGAGCAGCAATGCGTTGAGGGCGGTCGACCATCCGAGGGCGCCAATTTGCGGGCCCAGCAGGGGGTCGCGCTTACGATCGAGCCGGGGTGGGCGATCTCGTGGAAGCATCCGGGGGGCGTGGGTTTCGGCACGACCATCGACTTGAGCCTCTCGATTCCGGACGACACAGCGTCGATCACCTGGCCAGCACCTGAGATGCTCCTGTCCAAGACTGGAGCCCCATGGTTCGCCTACCAGGGAAGGGTTTTCTTCCCCGTGCACGTCGAGCTGCCCTCCGCTCCTCGGGGTGTGGCCCAGCGGGACGTCGTGGTCGATGTGGCGTGGGTCGCTTGCCGCGAGATCTGCGTCCCGGGGAGCGCTCGTCTCGAGCTGACTGCATCGCACGCAGCAGGCGATGACAGCGCTGGTTCCGCGGTGCGGTCGTGCGAGGGCATGCGCCATCGACTGCCGGCCTCAATTGCTTCGGTCCACGGCCGGCTCGAGGAGCGCGAGGGGCGCACAAGCTTGAACATCGATGTCGGATGGCGGAATGATCCGGGACGGCTCGCGGTCTTTCCGAACCTACCGGTCGAGTGGCTCATCAAGTCAATCACTGAGTCGGTGAATGGCTCGAGCACGGTTCACAGCTTCGAACTCGCGCCGAGAGGACGAGATAAAGCACCATCCGAGGTACCGCATGCAATCGGGATCGTCTTCTACGATCCCGCCGCGGGCCGAGGCTTCGAGCTCGAGGTCCTCGTCTCTCGCTGAGGTCGATGATGGGCTGGACGGCGCAAGCGACGTGCACTCAGCTCTACGGTGCCCAGCGTTCGAAGACCTCCATCACTGCGGCGCGATCGTACCATCCGTTGGCGAGCTCGCAGCAGGAGAGATCCTGGTGGTGGAGGTAGGATCCATCGCTCTCAAGGAAGATCCACTGGGGCGCGCCCTTGAACTCGGGGAAGCTCGCGAAGAACCGAGCGTGGGGATCTCCAGGGCCATAGTAGACCGGCACTCGAACGTAGG
>CAZQMY010000776.1:0-1837 GCA_964594405.1 uncultured Spirochaetaceae bacterium
CACCTTCACACGGTGGAAGTCGCTGGTTCGAATCCAGCTGTGCCCAAAGATCTCCTGCGAGTCATGAGCTTCGGTTCGTGCCGGCCGTCCTGGCCGGCCCGTACAAACTGTGCGCCGAATCCTGATCGGCGGGTTCGAATCCAGCTGTGCCCATGACGATTCTAGACGGCGAGCCACTAGCGGTTTGCTGACCTCCCCAACGGGCGACAGTTTCGCCGAGCACATCCCCCCTGCAATCAGCTTCAGCCCCGCGAGCGCTCACGCCCGACCGCCGCCTGGCGGCACATATCCGATGTCTCTCTCCAGCCCTACATCTGCGTGTTGCCCGCGTCTTTCGGCGAGCACCGGTGGACTGCCTAATCCTGCGTTTCGTCGAGCGCCGCGCGCAGCAATGGCAGTACGGCCCGGTTCCTCCGCCTCCCGATTTCCTGAGACGGATCATTGGGGCACGATGCTCCGGAAGGGAAGGCCTTGGAGATGGCTGTACAGAGGAAATCAGTGAAGGGATCGGTCGAGAAGGGTCGCTGGTCCTCGAAGAAGAAGATGGACGTAGTCTTGCGCCTGCTGAAGGGCGAGGACTTGGACTCGCTCTCGCGGGAGTGTCGAGTCACGGCTTCGACGATCTCGAGATGGCGGGATGACTTTCTGGAAGGGGGTCAGGCGAATCTAAAGACTCGTCCGAGTGCGCCTGCGGAGGACGAGACGCAGCGGCTCAAGGCGAAGGTCGGCGAGCTCATGATGGAGAACGAGCTTCTGTGGGAGAAGTCTCGGGAGCTGGAGAAGACCAACCCTTTTCCCTGGAGGAAGTCGAAAGGCTGAGTCGCGCCCTTTCGCCTTCCACGAACAAGAAGTACGGCGTGACTCGCGTGTGTAGAATATTTGGAGTGAGCCGAGCGACCTTGTATCGCTCGACAAAGCAACTTAGCTTGCCGTTTCCGCCGGAGAAGCGGGGGCCAAAGTCAGGCATCCTGTCGGACGCCGAACTCCTGGCCCGCATCGAGAAGGTCCTAAAGGCATCGACGTGGGTCGGTGAAGGCCATCGCAAGGTCTGGGCACGTTTGCGTGTAAACGGCGTCAGAACGTCCAAGAGACGGGTCTTACGCATCATGCGGGAGCACGAGCTGCTCGCACCTCAGCGGGCCCGACGCGTCCTTGGACCACGGAACCACGACGGCCAGATCGTGACCCTTCATCCGGACACGATGTGGGGCACCGACGCCACGACGGCCTACACGCGGCTGGACGGATGGGTCACTGTCTTTGTGGCCGTGGATCACTGCACAGCGGAATGCGTAGGTCTGCACGCCGCGAAGCCGGGGACTCGATGGGAGGCTCTCGAGCCCATCCGCCAGGGCGTCAGAGAACGCTTCGGAGGCTACGAAGCATCGGTGGGTAGAGGTCTGGCGGTCCGCCACGACCACGGCTCGCAGTATATGAGCGACGTCTTTCAAGAGGAGCTGCGGTGGCTCGGCATCACCTCGCCGCCGGCCTTTGTCCGGGCTCCAGAGGGGAATGGATGTGCCGAGCGCTTCATCCGCACGATGAAGGAGCAGCTCCTGTGGCTGGAGCGATTCGACACCGTGGAGGACGTGCGCTGCGCCCTCCTGCGATTCAAGGAGGCATACAACCGAACCTGGCTCATCGAGCGGCACGGACACAAGACGCCCGCTGAGGCCAGGACAAGTTTACTTGCGAAAGAGGCTGCGTGAGATTAGGAATCAAAGTGTCTCAGAAACCGGGTGCGGTACACTCATCGTCAACGCGGTCCTGGAGCTCGTACTCGGAACGCTCGCGGTCGTGCTCTACCGAGGGCACAGCTCAGAACGCAGCGCTCCGG
>CAZQMY010000777.1:0-1830 GCA_964594405.1 uncultured Spirochaetaceae bacterium
GGCGGAGCTGCCAGTGCGCCTCGTCGTCCGCGATGATGGCGAGTGCGGCCCTGTCCTTCATGGAGCCGCCGGGATTGAGGAACTCCGCCTTGCCGGAGATCTCGCAGCCCGTCTCTTCCGAGGCCTTCCGCAGACGGATCAGGGGGGTGTTGCCCACCGTGCCGACGAAGCCGTCCCTCACGTCCATGGCCGGGCCCTGCCTAGGAGTGCCGGAGCCGCATGGCTGTCGGTCGCCCGTCGCCGGTCGGCTGGTAGAAGATGCTGATGTCCTTCTGGGCCGTCTCCCAGTCCTTCACCGCATCCTGGCTCTCGATCAGGTAGGCGTCGAAGCCCGCGCGATGCATGAACTGCAGCTGCTCGAGCAGCACGTCTCCCACCGCGCGCAGCTCGCCCCGGAAGCCGAGGCGCTCTCTCAGCAGGCGCGCGTAGCTGTAGGCTCGCCCGTCCGTGAAGGCGGGGAAGAGCAGAGCGATCACCTCGAAGTGGGCGAGATCGTCGGCGACCTCGTTCGGCGACTCGCCCGGGGCCAGCTGAAGGCCGAGGGGCTCTCCGCGGCCCAGCAGTGCCTCACGATTCTCCCGCCACTGGGCGAGCGAGACGATCACGGGGCCGGTCGCGGGGATGTCCTCCCGGGCGGACGCGTTGGTGAAGGGATCCTCCGCGATGCGTCCGTCCTTAAGCAGCGGCATTGTAGAGCTTCTCCTTGAAGGGCTCGAGGCCGACGCGGCGCACGGTGTCGATGAAGCGCTCGCCCTCTTCACGAATCTCGAGATAGAGCTCGAGCACCGTATCGATGGCATCGACGATGCCATCCTCGTCGAAGCCCGGGCCGAGGATCTTGCCCAGAGAGGCATCCTCTTCGGCGGAACCGCCGATCATGAGCTGATAGAGCTCGGTGTTCTTCTTGTCCACGCCCACGATGCCGATGTTGCCCACGTGATGGTGACCGCAGGCGTTGATGCAGCCGGACATGTTCAAGTAGATCTCGCCGATGTCCTTCTGCTTGTCGTAGTCGGCGAAGCGCTCGCTGATCTTCTGGGCCAGGGGAATCGAGCGCGCGTTGGCGAGCGCGCAGTAGTCGAGCCCGGGGCAGCAGATCTGATCCGTGAGCAGCCCGTGGTTGGGCGTAGCGAGGCCGATCGGACCGAGCGCATCGAAGAGCGCCGGCAGGTCGCTCTGCTTGACGTCGGTGAAGACCAGGTTCTGATTGTGGGTGACGCGCATCTCGCCGAAGTTGAAGCGATCGGCGAGGTCGGCGACGGCATCCATCTGGTCTGCGCTGATGTCGCCCGGAGGCTTGCCCACGGGCTTGATCGAGAGGTTCACGATGGCGTAGCCCGGCTGCTTGTGCGCGATGACCTGCTGATCGTGCCAACGCGCGAAGCTGGCGTCGCTCCGTCTCCGCGCCTCGAGCTCGCTCGGCCCGTCGGCCACGTCTTCGTAGGCGGGCGGAGCGAAGAAGGCGCGGATGCGCTCGATCTCCACCTCGGGCAGGCGCAGGCCGCTCTCCTCGATGGCGGCCCACTCCGCCTCGACCAGGCGTGTGAACTCCTCGGTGCCGGTCTCGTGAACGAGCACCTTGATGCGCGCCTTGTACTTGTTGTCCCGGCGGCCGAGCTGGTTGTAGACGCGCAGGATCGCCTCGAGGTAGCTGAGCATGTGCTCGGTGGGCAGCCACTCGCGGATCGTCTTGCCCACGAAGGGCGTACGGCCGAGGCCGCCGCCCACCAGGACCTCGAAGCCCGACTCGCCGGCCTCGTTGCGGTAGAGGCGCAGGCCGATGTCGTGCACCTTGATGGCCGCACGATCGTGCGGGGCGCCGGTCACGGC
>CAZQMY010000778.1:0-1827 GCA_964594405.1 uncultured Spirochaetaceae bacterium
GGCAACGAGCACTACGAGGTGTCACGCGGCGTGCAGTCGACGCTTCAGAAGTACAAGGACCTGCAGGACATCATCGCGATCCTCGGCTTGGACGAGCTCTCCGACGAGGACAAGCTGGTGGTGTCGCGGGCGCGCAAGATCCAGCGCTTCCTCTCGCAGCCCTTCAGCGTGGCCGAGCAGTTCACCGGCACGCCCGGCACCTACGTGAAGCTCGAGGACACGATCCGCGGCTTCAAGGAGGTGCTCGAAGGCAAGCACGACGACCTCCCGGAGCAGGCCTTCTACATGGTGGGCGGAATCGAAGAGGCCATCGAGAAGGCCAAGACCCTCGCGTAGGCGCGCCACGCCCGTAGGGACCGAGCCGAGCTACGAGGAATAGAGTCATGCCGCTTGATCTGATCGTCGTCACGCCCCAGGGCGAGGCCTTCTCCGAGTCCGTCGAGCAGGTGGTCCTGCCCGGCACCGAGGGCGAGTTCGGTGTGCTGGAGGAGCACGAGAAGTTCCTCGCTCCGCTGAGGCACGGCCCGATGGAGATCCGGCTGCCCAACGGCCAGACCGAGTGGGCGGCCATCTCGGACGGCTTCGCGGAGATCAACGGCAACCAGGTGGTGGTGCTCGTCGACGAGTGCTTCAAGGCGCACGAGATCGACCTCGAGCACGCCCAGCACACGCAACGCGAGGCCGCGGAGGAGCTCGCGGAGCTCCTGAAGGAGACGAACGCCGAGGAGCACCGGGCGCGGCTCGAGACCGCCGTGGTCCGCTCCAGCGTTCACATCGAGGTGCACGGGCGCCATCACAGCTGAGCGACGTGTGTCGCGCGCGCCCTGCGGCGCGCCGAGGGCACAACTGGAGCTAGAATGGTGGCGTGCCTTTCGTCTCCCGCCACCGCTCGCTCCCCGCTCTCGTCCTGGCCGTGCACTGCCTCGTGTTGCGCCCGGGCGTCGCGCTCGCCGAGGACCTCTTCAGCTTCCGTATCCTGCCCCACCGTGGCCGAGCGGTGGCGGCCGAGCTCGCCGAGCTCAACGGCGACGGTCGGACCGACCTGTTCATCGTCTCGCTCGATGGCGTACCGCCCAAGGACGAGCGCCTCTTCGCCGTCTATCTCCAGCGCAAGGACGGCAGCCTTCCGACGACGCCCGACTACCGAGTGCCGGTGCCGCAATGGTCGACGGTCTACGACGTTGCCGAGGTGCGGGACGACATGCCTGGGGCCGAGATCGTCCTGCTGCAGCCGGATGCCGTCACGCTCCTCTCGCTCGCCAGCCCCGAAGGCCTCCAGCACAAGCTGCCGGTTCCGGGCCCGACCAGCGTCGGGCTCGCCGACGACGAGCGGGGCTTCGAGACCTTCCAGCTCGTGCATCGCGAGTTCGGCGAGGAGCCGTGGATCATCGCGCAGCAGATGGGCGAGCTCACCGCGCTCTCACCTCAGGGAGAGATCAAGGCCCGCCTGGCGATTCCCCGGCGCGCCAACTACCTCATCCTGCCGCGCACGGGGCTCATCTCGATCGAGAGCGACTTCCAGATCTTCCTGGACGTTCCGAAGCTCGCCATCGGTGACGTGAACGGCGACGGGCGGGTCGACTTCGTCTCTTCGACGCGGCACGAGGCGCGCGTCTTCCTTCGGCGCGAGGACGGCGGCTACGACTTCGAGCCCTCGATGCTCGTGCCTTTCGAGATGGTGACGCCGCGGGATCACATTCGTGGGTCGGGGGGCGTCGCGGCCGAGTTACGGGACGTAGACGGGGATGGGCGGCTGGACCTGCTCGTCGCCCAAGTGAAGGGCGGCTTCTAGGGTCTGGTCACCGAGATCTCGCTCTTAATGAATCG
>CAZQMY010000779.1:0-1827 GCA_964594405.1 uncultured Spirochaetaceae bacterium
AAGGCGCTGATCCGCGCGGGCGATTGGCTCGACGCCTCGACGGACAATCGTGAGAAGGCCGTGACGATCCTCTCGAAGCCCGAGTACGTGGGCGCCGACCGCGAGGTGATCGCGAACAGCATGACGGGCACCTTCGAGTTCGAGCGGGGCGACAAGCGCCAGATGCCCGACTTCAACGTCTTCTTCCGGCACTACGCGACGTATCCCTTCTACTCCGACGCAGTCTGGTTCCTCACCCAGATGCGGCGCTGGGGCCAGATCGGCGAGGAGAAGCCGGACGAGTGGTATCACGAAGTCGCGAGCAAGGTCTACCGCCCCGACATCTATCGCAAGGCGGCCGAGCTCCTGGTCGCCGAAGGCAAGCTGAACGCCAGCGCCATCCCTGAGACCGATGGCTACAAGCCCGCGACCGGTGATTTCATCGACGGCGTCGTCTACGACGGCCGCAAGCCGAACGACTACCTCTCCAAGTTCGACATCGGACTGCAGGGCCGGAAGCGCCTCGCAAACGCCGACTGAGTCCAGGCGAGGCGAAGGGCCCGCCACTCGTGCCGGCCCTCCACAATCTCAGAGGAGCACATCATGAGCGACCGAGACAGACCCCTGCGGATGCTGAGCAGAATCGGGCTTGGCTTCCTGGTGCCGCTGATCAAGCTCGCACGCGGTGAAGATCGCGAGGCCCAGCTCAAGCTCATCGGTCAGAACGTCGTCATCCCGGGAGCGGCCATCGTGGTCTTCCTGATCTGCTGGAGTGTGCTCGCAGGCTCCGTCGAGACGAGCATCGGGCCCGTCCCCGGACCCACGGCGGTCTGGGAGGAGGCTGGGAACCTGGTGGAGGCACACCGGGAAGAGCGCCAGAAGGAGCAGGACTTCTACGCGCGGATGGAGGTGCTGAAGGCGAAGTACGAGGCGAAGGGCAAGCCGTGGAAGGAGCGTCGCTACTCGGGCAAGCCGACCTTCTTCGACCAGATCGTCACGAGCCTGAAGACGGTCTTTGCGGGCTTCCTCATCGCTTCGCTGATCGCGGTGCCGCTGGGCATCGTGTGCGGCTTGAGTCCACGCATGTATGCGGCGCTGAACCCGCTGATCCAGATCTTCAAGCCCGTGTCGCCGCTGGCCTGGCTGCCGATCGTCATGATCCTGGTCAGCGCCCTCTATACGACCAAGGACCCGTTCTTCGAGAAGTCCTTCATCAGCTCGGCCATCACGGTGGCGCTCTGCTCGCTCTGGCCCACGCTGGTCAACACCGCGCTCGGCGTCTCGAGCGTCGATCGCGATCACCTGAACGTGGCTCGTGTGCTTCGGCTCGGCACCCTCGAGCAGATCGTCAAGATCATCATCCCCTCGTCTCTGCCGCTGATCTTCACCGGGCTTCGGCTCTCGCTCGGCGTCGGTTGGATGGTGCTGATCGCAGCGGAGATGCTGGCCCAGAATCCGGGGCTCGGTAAGTTCGTGTGGGACATGTTCCAGAACGGCAGTAGCCAGACTCTGGCTCAGATCATGGTGGCGGTCTTCACCATCGGCTTGATCGGCTTCGCCCTGGATCGTCTGATGACGATGATGCAGCGGGCGGTCGCCTTCGACGGCGCGGTGGCCTGAAGGGGTTCCGGATGACTTTCCTGGAGATCGAAGCCGTTTCGAAGGGCTACGGAGAGGGCGCCGCGCACACGCCGGTGCTCGAGGACATCAACCTCACCATGGAGGAAGGCGAGTTCCTCGCCATCGTCGGGTTCTCCGGCAGCGGCAAGACCACTCTGATATCGCTGATCGCCGGCCTGACGACGCCGGACTCGGGCTCCATCCGGCTCGCTGGCGAGCTCGTGACGC
>CAZQMY010000780.1:0-1819 GCA_964594405.1 uncultured Spirochaetaceae bacterium
CGACGGGCTCGCGCGCTGCGCGGGGCTGGGCGGACACATCGGCAAGCCCGCGCTGGTCGCCTCGGTCAACTACTTCGGTGTGGTGGAGCTGCTCGACGGTCTCTTTCCTGCCCTTTGCAACGGCACGGACCCGGCGGCGCTGGTGATCGCCTCCAACAGTGCGCAGCTCTCGGAGACCTTCGGCCAATCGCCCCTCGCCGAGGCCTTCCTGGCCCACGACGAGGCGAAGGCCCGGGCGCTCGCCGATCAGGCCGGTGGTCAACCCGCGTACATGATCAGCAAGAACGCCGTCGGGCGGGCGGTGCGAAGGCGCGCCGGCGAATGGGGGGAGGCCGGAGTCCGCCTGAATGCGATCGCCCCGGGGCCGGTCGACACGCCGCTGCTGCGCGAGGGGCTCGCGTCGCCGGGTGATGGCGATGCGATCCGCGCCTTCAAGGTGCCGATCGGCCGGCATGGCCGTCCCGAGGAGGTCGCACAGCTGATGGCGTACCTGCTCGGTCCGGATGCCGGCTTCGTCCACGGCGCCATCTGGTACATCGATGGCGGCGCGGATGCGCTGGTGCGGCCGGATCGGTTCTGAGTGGCCCGGCTGTCCTGGCGGGGCGGCCTTCAGTCGAAGAGGCGCGGTAGGATCTCGCTGATCGACCCGCGCAGCAGCACGTCGGCGAGCTCGTCCATCTCGGTGGGTGAGCCGTTGACGATGATCACCGGGGCACCGTTCTGCTTGGCGATGGGGACGACGGCGGCGATCGGGTAGACGCCGAGGGTGCTCCCCACGGCGATCATCAGATCCGTCTCCTGGGCGGCGATCTCCGCGCGCGCGAGGTCTTCGGCCACGAGGCCCTGGCCGAATGAGATGGTCGCCGATTTCAAGATGCCGCCGCAGCTGCGGCAGGGCGGGTCGTCCTCGCCCGCGCGCACGCGCTCGAGGGCGCGCTCCATGGGCGCGCGTTCGTCGCAGGACATGCACACCACCTCGCGCAGCGTTCCGTGGATCTCGACCACGCGGCCCGGGTCCGAGCCGGCATCCTGGTGCAGGCCATCGACGTTCTGCGTGATCAGCGTGTGGAGCTTGCCGGTGCCCTCCAGGTCGACCAGCGCATGGTGACCGGCGTTGGGCTTGCGTGCGTGCTCCGCGCCCCGGAGCTTCATCTGCCAGGACCGCCGGCGCACTTCGGGCTCGTTCATGTAGTGCTGCAGCGTGGCCATCTTCTCGGCCTCGGGATTCCGGGTCCAGAGCCCGTTGGGCCCGCGGAAGTCCTGGATCCCCGAGTCCGTCGAGAAGCCCGCACCGGTCAGGACGACGATGCGACGCGCCCCGTCGACGAACGCGCGAGCGCGGGCGATGCCGGCCTCGTCCGGGTCCTCGGGATGCGGCGGTTTCGATCTGCTCATGCCCGCATTCTGGCGGGACAGGAGGTGCACGTCCAGCGCTGGAGCGCGACGGCGGGCGTGTGCTGGCCCCCCCGAAAAGATTCCTGAACGCCACAAAAACATCGCATTTTCGGTCAATTGGACGCTCAGGAGACGCGGTTCTACACCCGCGGGTCGTGGACCTGTAAGCGCACTCCCATATGATGCGTGCTGCGCACTCGCCTGCGGGGCCCTCCCGAGTCGATCTCGATCCATCGGGGCAACGGCCACGGGGCAGGCGCCACAACCCCCAGTCCTGCTCACGGGCCCGGCATCCGGAGCAGATCGAGAGGTTCCGGCCATCTCGCCTCCCGCCGTCAGCGTGCTGCCCACTCCCGATTCGGTCGCTCCGCTCTCGGATGCACTGAGGCCCCTGGTATCGGCATTCGCCGAGGGCGCGCCGACC
>CAZQMY010000781.1:0-1816 GCA_964594405.1 uncultured Spirochaetaceae bacterium
CCCACCAGGTCGCCTCCGTCGTAGGTCTCCTCGATCGCCTTGCCCGGCTCGATGAGGACGAGGGTACGCTCGAATCGGGTGGTCACCGGCGAGATGGGCTTGCCGAGCGCATGGGAGAGCCGGGCCCCTTCGCAGATCTCACCACCGCCGATGAGGTCGACCTCGTAGCCGGGGAACCACTCGCGCAGGTTCGGGTAATCGAGGATCAGATCGAAGAGTACCCGGGCGGGCGCGTCGATCTCACGACTGTCGACGGTATCGATGCTGGGCATGGCGCAGACGCTAGCGCGTATAGCCCAGGTTCGGCGCCAGCCACTTCTCGGCCTCCTCGACGCTCATCCCGACGCGCTCGGCGTAGTCCCGCACCTGGTCCGCTCCGAGTCGCCCGACGTTGAAGTAGCGCGCCTCGGGGTGGCCAAAGAAGAGGCCGCTCACGCTCGCGCCCGGCTGCATCGCGCAGCTCTCGGTGAGCTCGATCCCCACGGCGGGCGCATCCAGGAGCTCGAAGAGGGTGCGCTTGCGGGTGTGGTCGGGGCAGGCGGGGTAGCCGAAGGCCGGGCGGATGCCACGATACGCCTCGGCGATGAGCTCGTCGTTGCTCAGCTGCTCGCCCGTGCCGTAGCCCCACTCCTTTCGCGCCTTCTCGTGCAGCCACTCGGCGCAGGCCTCAGCCAGTCGGTCCGCCAGGGCCTTGACCATGATGGCGTTGTAGTCGTCACCCGCCTCCTCGTACTTCGCCGCCAGCTCGTCGGCGCCGAAGCCCGAACTCACCGCGAACGCGCCGATGTAGTCGCCGATGCCGGTCGACTTCGGCGCGACGAAGTCGGCCAACGAGCGATTGGGCTTGCCGGGCTGCGCCACGTGCTGCTGACGCAGCATCGGGAAGCGCGCGATCTCCTCGCGGCGCGACTCGTCCGCGTAGACGATCACGTCCTCTCCCTCGCTGGCGCTCGGCCAGAATCCGTAGACGCCGCGCAGCTGGAGCAGGTTGCCCTGGATCAGGGTTCGGAGCATCGCCGTGCCGTTCTCGTAGAGGTCCCGCGCGGCCTCGCCCACCTTCTCGTCGTCCAGGATCTTCGGGAAGCGGCCCCTCAGGTCCCAGGCGGAGAAGAAGAATGTCCAGTCGATGTACTCGGCCACCTCGGCGATGTCGATGTCGTCGAGCACCTGTCGCCCGAGCACCGCCGGTCGGCTCACGTCCTCGGACTTCCACTCGATCCTGCTGGCGTTGGCGACGGCGTCCGCGTGGCTCACGAGCGGCTTCTCCTGTCGCGCAGCGTGCAGATCGCGCAGCTTCTGCTGCTCCGCCTTCACCTGCTTCGAGTACGCGAGCACCTGCTTGGGGTCGATGAGGCTGGCCACCACGTTGACTGCGCGCGACGCGTCGTTCACGTGCACCACGTTCTTGCTGTAGACTGGCGCGATCTTGACGGCGGTGTGTTGCCGGCTCGTGGTGGCCCCACCGATGAGGATGGGCAGCTCGATGCCGCGCCGCTCGGCCTCGGCGGCGACGCTGACCATCTCGTCCAGGGAGGGGGTGATCAGCCCGGAGAGGCCGATGGCCTTCGCCCCCACCTCGAGGGCGGTATCCAGGATCTTCTCCTGCGGCACCATCACGCCCAGATCGACGATCTCGTAGCCGTTGCAGCCGAGGACCACGCTCACGATGTTCTTGCCGATGTCGTGCACGTCGCCCTTCACGGTGGCCATGACGATGATGCCCTGGGACGTGCCCTCCTGCTTCTCAGCCTCCAGGAAGGGGTTCAGGTAGGCGACTGCGCGCTTCATCACGCGGGCGCTCTTCACCACCTGCGGC
>CAZQMY010000782.1:0-1805 GCA_964594405.1 uncultured Spirochaetaceae bacterium
GTGCATGGCTCTCCTGGTAGGACAGATCCGTCCAATAGGGCGAGGCGGGATCCCACTTCGACTCGTATCCGAGGAGCTTCGGGAGCGATGGATCGAGCTTGGAGTAGTCCACCTCGAGGACCGGGAGCACCTCGTGGGAGAGGCCCGGATTGCCGACGATGCCGACGGTGTACTCCGCGCCGGTGAGGAACTCCTGCACCAGGATCGGCACGCCCGGCAGCTCGTCGCCGAGCGCGTGGAGGCGCTCCACGAGCTGGGTCGCATCGTGCACGACCGAGTCGACCGTGATTCCGACGCTGCTGTCACCGTAGGCGGGCTTCAGAAGTGCCGGGAACACCGTGGGCAATGTCGCGCCGCGATCGCCCGAATCGAAGCGGGTCTGCTCGGGGACGGCAATCTCGAGCGCGCGCGCGATGGCGGCCACTTTCGCCTTGTCGTAGCAGAGCGCCAGTGATGCCGGCCCGGCGCCCGAGTAGGGAATGTCGAGCATCTCGAGGAGTGCGGGAATGTGCAGCTCCTTGAGCGCATCGTTCCCGTAGCCTTCGTCGCACAGATTGAAGACGAACTCGGGCTTCTGCTTCGAAAAGCGCTCGAGCAGGTCGCCGTGCCGATCGACGAAGTCGAACGCATAGCCCCCGAGGCTCTCGAGTGCTTCGCGCATGCGAGCCACGGTCTCCAGATCCTCGGCGTTGAATCGTCCGCCACGCTTCACGGCATCCGGCAGCGAGGGGTCGCCGAGCACCACGGTGACGGTGGGAAAGTGGATCCTGGGCCGCTCGGCGGCGTCGCGATCGGGGGTCCAGTGCCGGGCCGTCACCCAGAGCCGATGCGACATCATGCCGAGATCCTGGTTCCGGTCCGAGCGCGTCTCGGTGCCGCGTTGCACCTCGACGTCGTGGTACCCGCCCCGCTTGAGCAGCCGCTCGATGCTCATGCGATCATAGAGGCGCTCGGCGTAGAACTGATCTGCGATCACACCCCTTTCGGCGTGTACGACCACCTCACGGGAGATCAGGCGCAGCCCATCCCTGGCCTGCGAGCGCTCTCGGCAGACGAGATGATTCTGATCGATCCACTCCCAGGAACGGGGCTCGAAGTTCTGTCGCAGCCAATCGCCGTCAGCCAGGTCCAGAACCAGCTGTCCGCCCGGGCGTAGCACCCGCGCCGCGGAAGCGAGGATGTCGAGGTCGTCGGCTTCCTGCTCGAAGTAGCCGAAGGAGTTGCCGAGGATCGCTACACAATCGAAGGACGCGCGCGGCAGCCGGAAGCGGCGTGCATCGCCCTCGTGCAGGCGCACGGTCAGCCCCTCCTTGCGGGCGCGATTGCGCGCGACGCGGATCAGCGTGCGCGACCGGTCCAGCCCGGTGACGTGCTCGAATCCGCGGCGCGCGAGCTCGAGTACGTGTCGCCCCTGCCCGCAGCAAAGGTCCAGGATGCGGGCATCGGGCCTGAGGCCGGTGCTCTCGATGAGGGCATCGACCTCCGCCGCGGTGTTCTCGTCGTTCTCGACGACATCACCGTCGGTCTTGAGGTAGAGGGCGTTGAAGAGGGTGCGCCACCAGTCGCTGGGGAGGTGCCGTTCGAGATCAGCGACCGGGCCGAGGGTGCGGCGAGGCGCCGCGCGGTTGGCCATGGCCATTGGTACTGATTCTGCCTCGCAGTCGCTCCCCGCCTCGGGCCTGCGCCGCAGTGGCCTCGTACCCGCATGGCGTGGGGAACACCTGGCAGGTAAGTACAGGATCCTCGCTCATGCGCAATGGGAATCTGGCGCGAGGGGCGAAGATCGTGCCGGCGAGAGCGGACTC
>CAZQMY010000783.1:0-1799 GCA_964594405.1 uncultured Spirochaetaceae bacterium
GACCGGGCTCTGGCTCCCCGAGTACTACCTCTCCAAGGAGAGGATGTGAGACGATTTCAACCCAGCAGCGATCAACGTCAGCAAGGGCGCGATCGTCTACTCCAACTTCATCACCACCGTATCGCCCCAACACGCCTGGGAGGCCCGCCACACCGATCAGGGGCACGGCCTCGGTCACATCCTCAGCGTGCATCAGGACAAGTTCGGCGGGATCCTCAACGGGCTCGACTACGAGATGTGGAACCCGGAGAACGATCAGAGCCTCCCCAGCCGCTTCAACGCCGACTCCATCGACCGGAAGTACATCAACAAGCAGGCGCTGCGGCAGCGCTTCTGGCTCGCCGACGGCTACAAGCCGATCATCTCGTACGTCGGGCGCCTCGACTCGCAGAAGGGCGTGCACCTGATCACCCATGCCCTCTTCTACGCGCTCGAGCACGGGTCGCAGTTCGTGCTGCTCGGGACCAGCCCCGACTACGGCATCAACGCGGAGTTCTGGGCGCTGAAGCAATGGCTCAACGACAGCCACGACTGCCACCTCGAGCTCTCCTTCGACGAAGACCTGGCCCGCCTCATCTACGCCGGCTCGGACATGATGGTCGTCCCCAGCACCTACGAGCCCTGCGGACTCACCCAGATGATCGCCCTTCGCTACGGCACGGTGCCCATCGTGCGCGCGGTCGGCGGTCTCATGGACTCGGTCTTCGACAAGGACTACGCCGAAGTCCCCGAGGAGGAGCGCAACGGCTACGTCTTCTACCACAGCGACTTCCCGGCGCTCGAGTCGGCGATGGATCGGGCGATCGGGCTCTGGTACTCGCATCCCGACCAGTTCCGGAATCTGATCAACAACGGCATGCGCTGTGACTACTCCTGGAACCACCCGGCGAGTCACTACCTGGACATCTACGAGTACATCCGGCACAAGTAGCGCCGGCCGAAGAGAGGGGACCCGAAAAGCCATGCTCTCCGAATACGTCGACGGCGTCGTCAACATCTCCGGCTCCGAGTCGGTCGTCGAGCGGACGATCGCCGAATCGCGCGGCGATACGCTCTATACGAGCCGCGGTGACATCGACTTCGGCGCGATCAGCAGCGCCTACGCGATCGCGCTGCACATGCACCAGCCGCTGATCCCGCAGCCCGGCGGCGATCTGCGCCAGGCGCCGGTCATCAGCAACCTCAAGCACATGATGGACAACCCGGGGATCGGCGACAATCACAACGCGCCGGTCTTCCAGTGGTGCTACAAGCGCATCGGCGAGTTCGTGCCTCAGCTCGTCGGCGAGGGCAAGCAGCCCCGCGTGATGCTGGACTACTCGGGCACGCTGCTGCACGGTCTCCGGGAGATGGGCGCGGGCGACGTGATCGACGCCCTGGCTGGGATCACGAAGAATCCGGACTACTGGCACACCATCGAGTGGCTGGGCACGCCCTGGGGCCACGCGGTGGCGCCTTCGACCCCCGTGCAGGACTTCCGCCTGCACGTGAAGGCCTGGCAGCACCACTTCGCGGCCCTCTTCGGGCTGGACGCCCTGCGCCGGGTGCGGGGCTTCTCGCCTTCCGAGATGGCGCTCCCCAACCACCCGGACGTCGCCTACGAGTTCGTGCGCACGCTGCTCGACTGCGGCTTCCAATGGGTGCTGGTCCAGGAGCACACCGTCGAGCAGCCCGAGGACGGGCACTCGCCGCAAAGGAGGCACCTCCCCCACCGGCTCGTGTGCACCAGCTCGACGGGCGAGAGCGCCAGCATCATCGCCCTGGTGAAGACCCAGGGCAGCGACACCAAGCTCGTCGCC
>CAZQMY010000784.1:0-1798 GCA_964594405.1 uncultured Spirochaetaceae bacterium
CTTGCCCTGCTCGCCGGCCTGGGCGGCGATGATGGCCGCGTTCAGCGAGAGCAGGTTCGTCTCGTCGTTGATCTCGCCGATCACGCCCAGGATGCCGCCGATCTCGTCGATGCGCGCCGCCAGCCGATCCACCACGGTACGGGCCTCCTTGGTGCGGTCGTGGATGGCCTGGATATCCGAGATCGTCTCGCTCACGGCCACTGAGCCGCCCTCTGCGCCCACCGTCACCCGCTGGGTCAGCTCGGCGGCCTCCCGCGCGTTCAGTGAGACCTCCTGGACCACACGGTCCATCTCCAGCATGGAGGACGCCGTCTCTTCGGCGATCCGGCCCACGTGATCGGCGCCATCGGCCACTTGCCTGATGCTCGCGCCGATCTCGTGCACGGACGAGGTCGTTGACTCCACGCCCTCGTGCAGGGTGGCGGTGTTGCGCGCCACCTCGTCGACGCTGCTGCCCATCTCGAGGATCGAAGAGGCCGACTCCTCGGCGGCACGCTGCAGCCGCTCGATGCGCTCGCTGATGTCGCGCATCGAGTTGTTGATGTTGGCAATCAGCGAGGCGGTCTCCTCCACCGCCTCTTCCTGTGCATCGGCGCTCTTCTCGATTTCGCTCATCGCCTGGGTGAGCCGCTCGGGGAGGTGGCCCACCCGATGGACGACGGCCAGGACGCGGCCAGTGACTTCGCCGATCAGATCGAGGACCGAGTTGAAGCTGCGCGCCACGGTGCCGAAGCCGCTGCGTCCGAGGCTGGCCTCATCGAGGCGGGCCATGCGTTCGCCGGCTCCGAGCCGCTCGACGCTGCGCTCGATCTCCACGAGGACGCGCAGGCTGGCCTGGCTGCGCCGATGGCTCCAGTAGCCGAGTCCACCCGCCACCACCGCAACGCCCAGCAATGCGACGGCGACTCCGGCTCCGAGCGCGCCCAGCGCGAGTCCGACCACACCCGCCAGGGCTCCGCCCACGGACGCGCCGATCGCTGCCTCTCGGGCGGCACGTTCGGCACCTGCGCCGATCCGGTGCATCACGCTCTTCTGGTCGCTCTGCTTCGGCTCCATCGCCCCCTGCATCGGTCCGCAGAGAGCCCCCCTTGAGAATCCAGACGCAAGCCGGGCGCAACCCATCGCTTCCGGCCGACGGAGCCGGGCTTCAATCGATCCGCCGATCGCAGCGCTCGGCGACCTGGGCGCGAAAAGCCCCGAAGCGACCCTCCTCGATGGATGCGCGAGCGCCCTCCATCAACGAGAGGTAGAAGCGCAGGTTGTGGAGCGCACACAGGCGCCCCCCCAGGCTTTCACCGCACTTCACGAGGTGGCGCAGATAGCCGCGGCTGTGGCTGCGGCAGAGCGGACAGTCGCAGGCGGGATCGGGGGGCGCATCGTCCCGGGCGAAGCGCGCGTTGCGCACGGAGAGGATCCCCTCGGAGGTGAAGAGCAGCCCGTGACGGCCATTGCGAGTCGGGACGACGCAATCGAAGAGGTCGACCCCCGCTGCAAGGCCATCGAGCAGGTCGATGGGTCGTCCGATCCCCATCTGGTATCGAGGCCGATCCTCGGGCAGGCACTCGCCGGCGGCCTCGACCATCTCGCTGCGCTGGGCGCGCGACTCCCCGAGTCCCAGGCCCCCATGCGCGTAGCCGGCGAAGCCCAGCTCCACCGTGCGTTCGGCACTCTGGCGCCGGAGTCCCGTCGAGACGCCCCCCTGCACGATGCCGAAGACCGCCTGGTCCGGCCGCCGACGAGCGGCCCGCGCCCGCTCGGCCCAGCGCAGGGTGCGTTCCAACGCCGCCTGCATGCGCTG
>CAZQMY010000785.1:0-1793 GCA_964594405.1 uncultured Spirochaetaceae bacterium
ACGGTGCGCGCTTGCACGGGGACGCTCACCTGGAGTCGATCGGCATCCACCTCGTCCCGGGCAACCGCGTCGAAGTGGAGTGCGCCGGGCGCCCGGACCTCGACCGGCATCGTCACCGGGACGCGAACGAAGGGCTCGGCGCCGATCCGGGTCTCGAATCCCAGACTTCCCACGCCGGCGCCCGTCGCCGCGACGGAAACCTCGAGCTCGCGGGCGTCCTCGAGCCGACTCATCACCGTGAAGCGCGCGTCGAAGCGATCGCCCTCGGTGAGCTGATTCGGAAGCGCGCGGCGCACCTCCGTGGGTCGCGTCACCACGAAGCGGGTCTCGCCGAGCCCCATCCTCGCCCCGGCATCCGTGGCCAGCAGGAGCACCCGGAAGCCCGTCAGGTTGTCCGGCAGGTCGAACTCGAAGCGCACCCTGCCCTTGCGATCCGGGCGCAGGACCGGCGCCCAGTGCGCCACATAGCGGAAATCGAGGCGCGCGGCCGGCGCGTCGTCCCCGCCCGCCGACTCCGCGCTCATGGCCATCGCCATTCGGCCGCCGCCGCCGGGGCTCGCCCCCTTCTTCTCGAACTTCTGCACGCCGACCAGCGCCTTCAAGAAGTTGAAGTTCGACAGGTCGAGGGCCTCGAGTCGATAGAAGCCCCGATAGGGGTCATAGCTCTCGGCTCCACCGGGCAACATCGCGAGCACGGCCTCATCGATCACCACGGCTGCCACCTCGCTCCGCACCCGCTTGCCCTGCCAGGTCCGCACCCGGGCCTCGACCCGGACGCGCTCACCGGGCTCGTACTGCTCGCGCTCGGTGCTCGCCTCGATGCGCAGGCGCTCGTAGGGATCATCGACAGTGAGCCGCGCATAGCCCATGCGCACAGCGGGCTTCCCCAGATCGACGCTGCCCCGCTCCAGATCCTCCGCCTTCGGAACCGAAACGCGCGGCGACATCAAGACGATCGAGAGGTAGAAGCCCGGGATGTCCTCGGGCCGCACATCGATCTCGATCAGCTCGGTGCTCGACTCCAGGACACGGGTCATGTGCCGGATCACGCCGAAGCGCTCCACGGTGATCAAGGCTCGGGCACCTGGATAGGGATTCTTGACGAGGAATCGCGCCTTCTCGCCGACCTTCAGCTCGCTCTTCTCGGGCAGCACGTCCAGCCCGTGGCCGCTCTCGGTCTCGAAGAGCACCACGCCCTGCCCCACCGCCCAGCGATGCAGCGTCGTCTCCACCGCCCGTCCTCGGGTGTCGACGATGCTGGCGCGGATGCGGTGCCGCCCCGGGCCCTGTGGCTCGAAGGCGCACTCGATGGGCTCGGGCCCCGACACCGCCCGACACGTCTCCGCCCCCACCCATTCGTGGCTCCGCTGCTCGACATAGGCGTTGCCCGCCGACTTCACGCGGGCGACGCGCGTGATCCTGCGCTCCACGCGCAGATCGATGGCCGTGCCCGACGCCACCTGGCCGGACTCGTCCACCACGAGGGCACGCACGCGTGCGGGCTCTCCGACCTCGAGCACCCAATCGGGCTGCGCGAGCCCCACGAATCGGTCACGGCCGGTGAAGCGCGCACGCTGGCTGCTCGCCACGTACTTGCCGCGATCATCGCGCACGGCGCTCTCGACCTCGATCTCACCGTGCAGGAGCTTCGTGTCGGGCAGAGCGAAGGTCGTGCGGCGGTCCCCAGCACCATCGAGCGGGGCCTCGCTGCGATGCGCGGTCTCGACTGCGCCGATCCGACCCACGTCGAACTCGAAGGACCGGGCGATCGGATCCTCGGGACGAAGGGGCGT
>CAZQMY010000786.1:0-1790 GCA_964594405.1 uncultured Spirochaetaceae bacterium
TCGTCGACTGGGTCGTGGTTATGCGGCGCTTCGCGCAGCGCGCGCTGCGCTTCTGCGAGAAACTCTCTGATCCAGTACGCACCCTGGCGCCTCGGCGAGAAACCGGTGAGCTTCGATCCATGGCTTTCGACCTCCAGTCCGACTATCAACCCAGCGGGGACCAGCCCGAGGCCATCCGCACGCTCGTAAACTCAATTGTCGAAGGCAATCGTTACCAGACGCTGCTCGGCGTGACCGGCTCGGGCAAGACCTTCAGCATGGCCAACGTGATCCAGCAGATCCAACGGCCCACTCTGATCATTTCGCACAACAAAACCCTCGCTGCTCAGCTGTATTCAGAATTCAAGCACTTCTTCCCCAACAACGCCGTCGAGTACTTCGTCTCCTACTACGACTACTATCAGCCCGAGGCCTACATCGCCGCCAGCGACACCTACATCGAGAAGGATTCACACATCAACGACGAGATCGAGAAGCTGCGCCACAGCACCACCCACTCGATCCTCACGCGGCGGGACAGTCTGGTGGTGGCCAGCGTCTCGTGCATCTACGGCCTCGGTGCCCCCGAGAACTATGGCTCGATGCATGTCTACATCGAGGCTGGCATGGCGCTCGTCCGTGACGACTTGCTACGCACGCTCGTCGACATGCAGTACACCCGCAACGACATGGACTTCCACCGCGGCACCTTCCGGGTGCGTGGCGACGTGGTCGAGATCTTCCCGCAGTACGAGAGCGAGCGGGCGATCCGGGTCGAGTTCTTCGGCGATGAGGTGGATGCGCTGGCAGAGATCGATCCCCTCCGCGGTAGGGTCGTGGGCAGGCCGAAGCGCGCCCTGATCTATCCCGCCAGCCACTACGTCGCCACCGACCAGCGGCTCAAGGCCGCCATCGAGGGCATCAAGGACGAGCTCCAGGAGCGCATCCAGCAATTCCGGGCCGAGGGCAAGATGCTCGAGGCACAGCGCATCGAGCAGCGCACCATGTACGACATCGAGATGCTCGAAGAGATGGGCTTCTGCCACGGCGTCGAGAACTACTCGCGCTGGCTCGACGGCCGGGCGGCGGGCCAGACGCCCTATACCCTCTACGATTATCTGCCGGAGGACACACTGGTCGTCCTGGACGAGAGCCACGTCTCCGTCCCGCAGATTGGCGCCATGTTCCGGGGAGACCGCGCCCGCAAGGAGACGCTGGTGGAGTTCGGCTGGCGCCTGCCCTCCGCTCTGGACAATCGCCCGCTGATGTTCGAGGAGTGGGAGGCGCGCGCGCGCCAGCGCATCTACGTCTCTGCGACGCCCGCCGACTACGAGCTCGAGCACAGCCGCGGCGTCGTGGTCGAGCAGATCATCCGTCCGACCGGGCTGATGGATCCGAAGGTGCAGATCCGCCCCGCCAACGGTCAGGTCGACGACCTGCTCGAAGAGGTGCGCACGCGGGTGGCGTCCGGGGGCCGCGTGCTCGTCACGACCCTCACCAAGCGCATGGCCGAGGAGCTCACGGAGTACTACGCGGACCTCGGCATCAAGATCCGCTACCTGCACAGCGACATCAAGGTGATCGAGCGTATGGAGATCATCCGCGAGCTGCGCGAGGGCGTCTTCGACGTTCTCGTGGGCATCAATCTGCTGCGCGAGGGCCTCGACATCCCCGAGGTGACGCTGGTCGCGATCCTCGATGCAGACAAGGAGGGCTTCCTGCGCTCGACCCGCTCACTGGTCCAGACCATCGGCCGCGCCGCCCGCAACGCCGAGGGCGAGGTCATCCTCTACGCCGATCAGGAGACGGAC
>CAZQMY010000787.1:0-1788 GCA_964594405.1 uncultured Spirochaetaceae bacterium
ATGGCCGTATTGATGCCGATCACCTCGCCCTGCATGTTGATCAGCGGCCCGCCGGAGTTGCCGGGGTTGATGGCGGCGTCGGTCTGGATGAAGTCGTCGTAGCTTCCGCCGATCACGTTGCGTCGATGCGTGGCGCTGACGATGCCGGCCGTCACCGTGTGCTGGAGGCCGTAGGGATTGCCGATGGCGACCACCCACTCGCCCGGGCGCACGGCGTCCGAGTCGCCGAGGGCGATCACGTCGAGGGGCTTGTCGCTCTCCACCTTGATGAGGGCGATGTCGGTCTTCGGGTCACGCCCCACGACGGCGGCCTCCAGCTCGGTCCCATCCCTGAAGGCCACCGTGATCTCGTCCATGTCTTCGATCACGTGGTTGTTGGTGACGATGTAGCCTTCGGCCGAGATCACGAAGCCGCTGCCGGCGCCCTCGCGCCTGTGCGGGCGCCCGCCCCGATTGCCGAAGGGGAAGCCGAAGTACTCCTCGAACTGGGGGGGCATGCCCGGCACGCCCGTCACGGTCTGGGTGGTTCTGATGTTGACGACGGCGGACGCGACGCGCTCGGCCAGGTCGGCGAAGCTGCTCGGCACACCGGGGGGGACGAGCTCGCCGGTCTTGCTCTCCGTCTCCCAGAAGGGCTGGCGCTGGCCCTCTCGATTGCCCTTGGTGGTCTCGCTCTTCTCGTCTTCGCTGCCGAGGCCAAAGGCTTTGCCGACTTCATCCTTCCAATCGGCATGGACGGTTCCGCTCAGGCCGAGGAGCCCGAGGGTGATGGCGAGGAGGATCGTCCTCGCATGCAGGTCGACTCGCTTCATGGGTGATTCCTCTCTCGATTCGGGCGCGCTCTGTCGGCTCTCGTTCGGATTCTGACGCCGGCCCCGCCAGCGATGCCTGGCAGACACCGGATACGACGATTCGGTTGACGGCGGATCATGGAATTGCGCTGGAACACGATCTGGACGCGGGTCGGCGGCCGGCCTCACGATGGCCACGCCTCCGCCGGGCCGCTCATCGAAGCGGAAGCGCCACGTGGTGTCGACCCCGGCCGCGTTGGACGACGATCAGCGCCCGATCGCGCCCCCGCAGATTGAGCATGGCCCTGCGCAGGGCTCGCTCCCCGGTGAGCGCGAGGCCGTTGATGGCGAGCAGATAGTCGCCCTTCTTCAGGCCGATCCTCGACGCCGGGCTGGCGCGGCGGACGCTGCGGATCTCGAAGGCGCCGCGGTCGCCGAACGCCACCTGCACGCCGATGATACGGCTCGCCAGCTCGATGGCGACGTTGTCTGGGATCTCCTCGGCGATCACCTCGAGGGTGCGATTGCCGCCCTCTCGCCAGACGTCCAGCTTCAGGGGCTGTCTGGGCGTGACGCCTTCCAGGATCTCGAGCAGCTGGCGTGCCGAGGTCACCTTCCGACCATCGATGGCGGCCACGACGTCGCCCCGGCGCAGGCCGCCCCGCGCGGCGGGCCCGCCCGGATGTACGCGGTTGATCAGTGCCCCGATCATGCCTTCCGGCAGGTCCATGACCTCGCGCAGCGCGAGATCGAGATCCTGGAACTCGATGCCCAGCGTGACCGGCGGCACTTCGCCATGCTCCAGCAGCTCGGCGACGACGCGCATGGCGGTATTGACGGGGATCGCGAAGCCGATGCCCTGGGCCCCCCCGTAGATGGCGGTGTTGATGCCGATGAGATCGCCCTCTGCATTGAGGAGCGGGCCGCCCGAGTTGCCGGGATTGATCGCGGCGTCGGTCTGCAGGAAGCCGTGGAAGGCGTGGTCGTTGGCGCGGAT
>CAZQMY010000788.1:0-1787 GCA_964594405.1 uncultured Spirochaetaceae bacterium
CGACATGCAACGAAAGACCTCGTTCAGTGCGACCCTTGCCCTCACCGCGGGATTCATCCCCCAGCTCACTGGCGGCGCGGCCCTCGCACAGCACAATTTCGCCAATCCCAGCGCCGAGGAGGCCCAGGTTTCATCGGAGCGGACGGATACCATCCCTCCCCAGATCCCGATCGTCGGTCCGGACCCGGAGGGCATTGGCTGCGATTACACGCCTTCCTGGGACACCAGCGGACAGACGGCCTACAGCCCCGACTACCTGAGTGATCTTAAGTACGAGGACTTCGAGAGCAATCTCGTCGGGCCTCTCGGCGTCTGCAATCGCACCATCGACAAGCAGATCGATGTCCACGAGGTGGGCGGTGTGTCGGTCGCGGTGATCGAGGACTTCGAGATCACTCAGAAGCACGCCTACGGGGATCGGGATCGCAAGGCCGACAAGCCGACGAAGATGGGGACGCTCTACCAGGCGGCCTCCATGTCGAAGTTCGTGGCGTCGTTGGGAATCCTGGAGGCCAAGCAGCGCGGCAAGCTCAGCATGACGAAGAGCGTGTCTCGGCTCGTCGACGACTTCCCGGATTCCCTGCTCGCCGATTGGGTCGATCAGAACATCGACAACGCTGACGAGCACCACCTCGACGACATCACGCTCAAACGTCTACTCAACCACACCGCTGGCCTCGACACCTCGGGCATCGGTACGGCGGAACCCAGCAGTGTCCCGACCATGCGGGACATCGTGCTGGGCAAGGGGCCCTGGGGCGGACCCGGAATCCAGCTCATCCACACACCAAAGACCGTCTGGGAATACTCTGGAGGAGGCTACACGCTCGCGGAGCACATCCTCGAGCTTCACATCAGTCGGTCCTTCAAGACCTTCCTGAAAGAGGAGGTCCTGGACCCGGCCGGGATGACCAAGAGCACCTTCGACAAGGCACAGGAGTCCATGAACGATCTGGCCCGAGGCTGCAGCCGGGATACGTGCGATTGGGACGTGAAGCAGACCAATGTCAAGGCGGCGGGCGGAATGCTGACGACCGCCAAGGAGTACGCGAAGCTACTCGAAATCTTCCTGAACGACGGCGTCGATGGTGACGGGGTCCAGGTGATCGATCCCGATACGATCGACACCGTGCTCACCCCAGCCTCCTTCGCGGAGAGTACTCTCGATCCCTGTCATCCGAGCCAGTACGGCGACACCCGAGAGAATGTGGGTCAGCTCTGCGTGGGCAGCTTCTGCTTCACTACGGTTCAGGAGGAGGTCTGCGTCGCTCAGAAGTGGCGTGAGCCGATCACCACGGCCAACGATCCCGACGCCGGTCGCTACTACGGCATGGGCGTCTACCTCTCGAAGGCGCTCGCCGATGACGGATATTCCGAGATCGTGGAGCACGACGGAGCTCAGGATGGCTTCCGCAGCTTCTTCAAGATCAACCGGACAACCGGTGATGGTATCGTGGTCTTCGTCAACGGGAATCGCAGCTGGGATGGCGATGATGACGTGAAGCGGGGCGCCGACATCCTGATCGATGCCATCGAGGATTCGTACGACGAGGTCTACGGCCTCTAGCCAGGACATTTGTCCCGCCCCCGTGACAGACCTGCTCGGGCTCGCTCGAATGAGCGGGTCCGGGCAGCGCGTTGGTGGTAGCGCTGGGTCGGCTCAGAACTTGAGAGTGACGTCGAACCAGACGCGATAGGCGGTAGGCCGCGGCGAGTTCTTGTCCGCCACGAAGTAGGCGGCCTTGATAAGGCGGCCTTGAAGAGCAGGTCGAGGTGCTTGCCGAAGG
>CAZQMY010000789.1:0-1780 GCA_964594405.1 uncultured Spirochaetaceae bacterium
TCATCGTCCGAGCCGTAGTCGTCGTCATCATCCGAGCCGTAGTCGTCATCGTCCGACTCCTGGTCATCGTCGTCGTCCGAGCCGTAGTCGTCATCGTCGTCCGAGCCGTAGTCGTCGTCGTCCGACCCCTGGTCATCATCATCGTCCGAGCCGTAGTCGCCATCGTCATCCGACCGGTAATCGTCATCGTCGTCGTTCAGGATGGCACCGGTCGCGGCGTCGATCTCGACGGTGACCTCCTCACCGGCCGGCGTGCGGATCTCGATCTCCCACTCCCACCGGTCGTCGTCGCCGTCCCGGTCGATCTCCCAGGACTGGACGTCGCCGGGGACCGCGGTCGTAGCGGTGGCGATCGCCTCCGCGAGCGTGATGAGGCCGCCCCCTACGTCGAGGTCGTCGCTCTCGACGTAGTCGTAGCTCTCCACCTCGACGACGAGGCCCGACTCGATCTCGATCTCGATCTCGACGACGGCGCCAGAGTCGCGCTCGACCTCGACCTCATAGACTTCGCGGCCATCCTCGTCATCGCGGTCCGTGTCGATGATTTGGCCGCCCAAGAGCTGAAGGGCGAGGTCTTCGGCCTCGGCCGCGGTGATGAGCGCGCTCCCCGTCGTGCCGAAGAGCCCAGACTTCACGCCCGCGCCCTCGTCGCCGCACGCGACCGTGAAGATCAGCGCTCCCATTCCTGCAGTGATTCTCGCCAACTTCATGTGATGTTCTCCTTTTCGGGCCCGAGCCCGGGTTCGAGGGGCATGTACGGAGGCTCCGGCCGCCGGAGCGATGAAATTCGTCAACTTGACGTGATGTTTCCGTTTTCCTGACTCGAGCTCCGGTTCGACGGGCATGTACGGGCGCTCCGTTCGCTGGAGCGATGAAATCGGCAACGGGCGGGCCAGAAGATGGGCGTGGCGCCCGTCACGACGAGGCCGATGCTGGCTCCGAGCAGGATGCTTGTCGCCAGCACGCAGTCGTCGATGTCGCGGGCCAGGTCGTCGATGTCGTCACCCGAGCCTACGGCCGGTCCGTACGCGTCCCTCGGCGCTCCACGGAGCCATCGATCGCAAGGCTGGTGACGAGGCGCGCGACCCCGGCGCCGGGGGCGTCGCAGCCATCCTCGTCGACCTCGAAGAAGCATGCTGAGGCTCCATCTCGGAACGACAGCTTCAGGCACTGAGAGGCCGGGTCTCATAGGTCCAGTCGAAAGAGCAGCAGCTTGGGCTCAAGCGGTCGACAACGTCCGAGCCTGCAGGGACGACGTGACGAATGCCTCCCGAGCGACTCGAGTGCGGTCCTCACCGAGCAGGCGGGGCAATTCAAGGCCTTGCCCGACTCATCGTTGGGCGCCTCGACGCGGGGCCGACCAGGCTGCGAGTATGGATCACCCATATGAAGACAACGGTCGATATTGCCGACCCGATCCTTCGCAAGGCGAAGCGCCTCGCTGCGCGCCCGTCAGATCAGGCTGAAGGCGTTCATCGAATCGGCGCTGCGCGACGCCATCGAGGCGAGTGAACGAGAGGCGGAGCCGGGCGAGCTGAAGACCCACGTCGTCTCTGGCAACGGACTCCAACCGGGCCGGAGCTGGGGCGAGCTGGTCGACCTCACCTACGAGGGGCGCGGCACGTGATCGCGGTCGAGACGAGCGGGATAGGCGAGATAAGGCCACCTGGGGTCGGTCTGCCTGGGCTCCCCTCAGGGGCTCCTGCGTCCGGTCTTAACATAGCGCCCATTATCGGACCTTGGTTTCGCTCTTCAGGGGCGGGTTTCACCCCGATGGCTG
>CAZQMY010000790.1:0-1767 GCA_964594405.1 uncultured Spirochaetaceae bacterium
GTCCGTCGCCTTCTTCCTGGCCGTCTTCTTCGCTGTCTTCTTCTTCGCCGCCTTCTTGCGGGCAGACTTCTTCGGTGTGGCCCTCTTCGCGGCCCTCTTCACGCTGCGCTTCTTCGCGGCCTTCTCGCGTCCGGTCTTCCTGGCGGACTTCTTCCCGGCGGCCCGCTTCTTCGCTCCGGCCTTCTTGCGTGAGCTGGCCTTCCGACCGATGCCGCCCCTGGCACCCGCTTTCTTCCCAGCACCCGCTTTCTTCTTCACACCCGCCTTCTTGCGCCGAACTGCCGCCATCCCCCCGACCCTCCTCGAATACCGACTCGCTCAATCACGAACCGCGGACGGCCCGATTCTAACGCCAAATCGGTCGCACGGGCAGCGCGGATCCGAGTGACACCCGACTCGTTCGCCGATGATTTCGAGGAGCCCTGAGATGTCGATGTCGTCGACTGTCGAACGGGGCGCAGCGAGCGTTCGAACGCCCGGTCGTGATATGCTGGCATCGATGGAGGCCACCTTCTTCGTCTCGAGTCGCGAGAACGCCACCGGGATCCATGCCTGGACCGACATCCCGAGCGACCCCGCTTCGGAGCCCCTTCGCGTCGCCTCTATCCGCGGCATCCGATCTCTTGCCACAGCGCTGGGCGCCGATGCCGACGAGGCGCTCACCCAGGTCACCGATGCGACCTGCCGCTCGTTTCCGGTCTGGATGTTCTCCGACGCCTGCGTGCGCGCGCTGCGCGGGCTGGCGAACGAAGAAGTGGAAGAGGTGGCGAAGCGTTGGCGCTCGAGCCTCGACGAGGACGAGCTGGATGCGGACCTCTACGAGCTGGAGACGCTGCTCGCAGACCTCCAACGAGCTGCGCGTGCGGCGCGACCGCGCACGATCGGGCAGCGGCCGGGGCTCTTCGTATTGCTGGAGCAGAAGGCCTTCTGAAGCGCTCCCGAGGTCGGCTTCTCAGCGCCTCTGCACACCCGCCTGCTTCCGCTCGAGCCCTGGATCGGCGGGAAGCCCGAGAGGAGCGCGGCCACCGCGATCCTGGAGATCCCGGTGGAGTCATGTGTGCTGTCATAGTCCACTACGCCGTTCAGACTTCGTCCGCACGCGAGGACGAGGATCTGAACAAAGAGGAGTGTCAAGCGCCTGGATCGAGCTCCACGCAGACCGCTCGGACGACTCCTCACCTGCCTCGTCATCTGCCTCGCCCTCCCCCGAATCGGATCCGTCGAGACCCCCCATCGGTCAGCTGGGGAACGCAGCCACCCCTCTCGAACGGCGGATCCGCCGTACCGCTCTGTTACACTCCGAAGGAACCCATGGCGCAGCGCCCGCGCCCCAGCCCGAGGCCGAGACCATGACGACCGCTGCCCACGCGACCGACGACCGATTGGAGTACTCCCCGCTCGAACTGCTCGAGGACGGGGCCTACGAAGAGCCCTTGATCGCCAACGGCGTGAGGTGCCACGGTGGCTTCACCGCCGACGGCCGATACCGATCTCCGCGCACGATCCACCGGATGCCGGCGGTGCGCGCATGGCAGGACCGGCTCGTCTCCGAGGGACACGCCTTGATCGAGGTGTCCCCGGATCTGATCCCGCCGCAGTATCCCAACGTCGATCAAGCCGTCCTCCTCTGCAAGGCGGGCGTCCGCGACCCGGTCGTTCGCGCGCTGACGATCATCTCCATCGTCGAGGGCTTCGGTGCCGTGATTCGCGACGTGAAGGTGCCCGAGCTCTCAGAGGTGATCGTCGAGCCGGTTCAGGGCACCGCCC
>CAZQMY010000791.1:0-1763 GCA_964594405.1 uncultured Spirochaetaceae bacterium
AGGGCGGAACGCTGATCCTGGGCGTCAAGCTCACGACGCTCCTGCTCTCCGCTGCAGCGATGGTCGTGACTTGGGACCTCGCGCGCGAGCGACTGCAGCTGGGCGCAATGGCGAGTGCGACCGCACTGCTCCTCGTGGCCCTGGTCATCAACCCGAAGCCAGCGATCCAGAGCCTGGTCCTGGTCAACCTGCTCCTCGCGTTGCGCTTCACCTGGGCGCTGCCGGCGCCGAGCTCGGAGCAGCGTTTGCGAGGGCTCGCGCCCGCGGCAATCTTCTGGGCGGCGGTCTACTGGAGCAACTACACCGGGGCGCTCCTCTGTCTGCTCTTCGTGGGCTGGCTCGTGCTCTACGCGATCAATGACGCGATCGTCGAAGGGCGTAGCTCGCCTCGACCCATCCTGATGCTCGCTCTGCTCACCGCGCTCATGATCTCTCCCCATCTGCTTCGCAATCTGATCGTCGCGGGCAATCCACTCTACCCGGCGCTGCTCGATTCCATCGGTGGTGTCGGGGCCACGCCCTTCTGGCTCGAGACCATCGGCGTCGGCAAGCGAGCGCCGCTCACGCTGGAGGGCCTGCCGCTGGCCCTGGCCCGTACCCGCGCTCTCGGTCCGCTCACCCTCGGCGCGCTGCTCTGTCTTCCCGGCCTTGCGCGACCCTCTGCGGCGGTGCGGCTCGGGATCGGATTCGTCCTCGGGGCCTTCCTGGTGGCCTGGGTGCTGGTGCTCGACCCGACCTCGAGCGTTTCGTGGCGCTACCTGCAGCCGCTCCTCGCCCCGACCGCGCTCGTGATCGTGGCGCGTGCCGAGTCGATCTGGACCGCTCCGACCGCCGGGGGCACGATCGCACTCTTCGGTGTCGGTCTGCTGGCGGTGGTGTGGATGCTGCTGCCCTTTCCCGGAACCGTGGCGATCGGCCTTGGCGTCGTCGTCGTGGCCATGGGCGCGGCGGCGATCAGCCTGGCCGAAGTGCGCGCTCCGGCCTGGTCGGCGCGCGCGGCGGTGATCGGCGGCGTCACGGCATTGGTCGTCTCGTCGGCGTTCGTGAACGTCCCCGGCATCGGAAGGGTCGCGATGACGCCGCCCGTGGCCGGGATCGTGGTGCCGTCGGTCGTGCTGGCCGCTGGGCTCGGGCTGGCGATGGCCCGCGCGGCGCGAGCGAGGGGCAGCGCCATCGACTCGAATTGGGCGTCGGGGCTGGTGCTCGTTGCTGCGATCGTCGCGGGCAGTGCCGTGTACCATGGCTCGAGTCGGGCCATCGACGTCTACCTCCTCGACATCCGGCCCGATCTCGCGTGGATGAATCGGAACCTGCCTCGGGGCAGCCGCATCCTCACGCCCGAGACGCGCCTCTTCACGCTCCATCACGAAGCCATCAGCGCCTACGAGCCCAGGCTGGAGGCCTTCTACTCGACACGATCCGCAGAGCGAAGCATCGACGCGCTCCTCGAGCTCGGTGTGACGCACATCTATTTCAGGCCGGGCCCCCAGTTCGCGCACTTCGAGTTCTTCTCCGAGAAGCACGAGATCCTCCCCGGCCGGAATCCCAGGGTTCGGGCGCTGCATCGCAGCGCCACGGGCATCGTTGCGGAGATCGTTCGCTGATGGACTGGCTGCGAGGACGAGTCGGTGAAGGACTGCTGCTGCATCTGCTCGCGCTCCTGATCTATGCGCCGACGCTCGAATCCGACACCCGATTCGTCTGGGACGACGACAGCGAGCTCTGGGGCACCGAACTGAACCTGCGCAGCAACTACGCCATCG
>CAZQMY010000792.1:0-1757 GCA_964594405.1 uncultured Spirochaetaceae bacterium
GCGGGGCTTCTCGCAGAGTCCGGGCACCCACTCGTTCGTACAGGCCGGGGAGTATACGCTCGTCCTCATCCGAGGATTAAGCCAATGGGTGGGGAAGACGTCAGCTCGGCCGCGAAAGAGGCTGCGGAAGAGGCGGACTTTGTCGCGCGGCGACATCAGTCCTTGATGGAACGGTTGCTCTGCCGCGGGTGAGTTCCCGGTGTCTAGATCAGACAGCGCCTTCCTGAGCGCGATGAGCCGCCCTTCCGCCTGCGTACGGATCCGCTCGACCCTGGAGAGTCGAACCTCCTCCCGGACGATCTGCTGTATCAGTGAGTTGCGCTGGACATCCTCGCCGCTCATCCCATGACGATACTGGCGCTTCGCCTGCTACGGCGGGAACCCCACTGCGGGGGCAAAGCGCATGTGCCGCATGAGTCTCTAGGACCTTCGGCACCTCGTGCCCCACGGGTAAAGGAGTTCGTGTCTATTTGTCTTACAGAAAGATGAATTGACATGATCTGCACACGAAGGCATGATCTTCAGGATGATCGCTCGCCATCTGACATCGAGCCTCATCGAGGCGGCTGGATCGGCGCCCGTAGTCACTCTCACGGGCCCGCGCCAGTCCGGCAAGACGACGCTTGTGCGCTCGTCCTTTCCCGAGCACGACTACCTCTCGCTCGAGGCGCCGGACGTCCGGTCACGCGCTCGTGAGGACCCGCGTGCGCTGTTCGCGCAGGCCGAGCGGATGATCCTCGACGAGATCCAACGCGAGCCCGAGCTGCTCTCCTACATCCAGGTTCTGGTCGACGAAGACCCTCGTCCTGGCCGATTCATCCTCACCGGCTCCCAGAATCTCCTGCTCATGGAGTCGGTACCGCAGACGCTGGCAGGCCGCACGGCGCTGCTGCGCCTCTACCCATTCTCCCTTGCTGAGCTCCACGACCGGCCCCGGCTCGACGCATCGGCCCTGCCTCGAATTCGGCCCGGCGATCCTCCTGCCGCCGACCTCTGGGAGACGCTCTGGACCGGATTCTATCCGCGCATTCACGACCGCGGCCTCGACCCGCGCGAGTGGCTGGCCGACTACTTCCGCACCTACGTCGAGCGCGATCTCCGTGAACTCATACAGCTCACGGACCTTCGATCGTTCGAGACCTTCGTGCGCCTCGCCGCTGCCCGAACAGGCCAGGAGCTGAACGTGGTCGGGTTGGCTGATGACGCAGGCATCGCGCGTACGACCGCGAGTCGATGGCTCTCCGCCCTCGAGATCGGATTCCTGGCCACCAGACTCCCACCCCATCACGCCAACTACCGCAAGCGGCTACGCAAGCGTCCCCGACTCCACTTCCTCGACACGGGGCTCGTCTGCTACCTGCTCGACATTCGCGACCCGGACACGCTGGCACGACACCCCTTGCGCGGCGCGATCTTCGAGTCGTTCGTCGTATCGGAGCTGATCAAGAGCTTCGCGGCCATTCGCGAGGACGCGCGACTCTTCTTCTGGCGCGACTCCACCGGCCACGAGATCGACATCCTCCTCGAGACACCCACTGGCGCAGAGCCCGGTATCGTCCCAATCGAGGTGAAGTCCGGAGAAACGGTGGCGTCGGACGCGATGGACACCCTCGCCTGGTGGACCGAGATACCGGACAACCCGAATCGCGGCGGCGTGCTCGTACACGGCGGAACAAGTTCCTTCGACTTCAAAGGCTTCCGCGTACTGCCGTGGTTTCTGCTGTAGCGTTGGAGCACACTCCAGAGGTGCGGCAGTT
>CAZQMY010000793.1:0-1754 GCA_964594405.1 uncultured Spirochaetaceae bacterium
GATCCGATCATCACGAGTGATCCTTGTCTGCTCGACCCGAGCTGCTGTCAGGCCGATCCGTGCATGCTGAGCCCGTCGCTGTGCGAGGAGCCCGACATCCAGGTCGACTTCCCAGCACCGACCGACGACTCGGGGAGCGGCTCGAATCCGCCGTCTGGGAGCGCTCCGTCTCCGAACCCGGGTGGCGGCTCCGGAGGTGGCTCGGGCGACATCGGCTCGACGACGGCGCCGCTGGTCGAGCATGAGGAGGATTGGGACTGGTTCGGCTTCCATACCGGGAGCGCCGATCCGATGTACAACCGCTTCGGGCTCGGCGACCCGCGCAACGCGGGGTTTGCGGCGGACGCAGTGGCGCTCGTCGCGGCCCCGAATCCGGACGATCGGACGACGGGCGTGCGCTGCACGGGGTTCCTCGTCGCGCGTGATCTGGTGGCCACCGCCGACCACTGCTTCCGCGCCTCCAATGGCATGATGCGCTCGTCGATTTCCGCGAGCTTCACGTTTCGCTCGGACACACCGAATCCACTGCAATTCAACTGCACCGGCCCGGTTCACAGAGACCCCAAGGCCGACCTCGTCACCCTGCGTTGCGCTCCCAACGACGATGGGTTCTTCCCTGGCTCGTTCATCCAGCCTGTCCGCATCTCGAGCCAGCCGGTACGGCACGACGATGATCTCTTCTCGATCACGGTCAACTGCCGCTGTGATGAATGGGATCTGGGCTGCGATTACTGGGGTGATGGGCAGGAACGTCAGCTCCGACAGGGTGGGACCTGCAACGGACCGCCGATGGTGCAGCCGGGTCTCTACCGTCTGATGTCTCCCGGTGGACTGGACCAGACCGAAGAGCGGGCCGACTACTGTCGAGTCAACAACGAGGACTCGACCTGGGATTCGGACAGCGTGCGGCGCGCCGGCTTCAATCACAACTGCGACTCCCTCGGTGGCTCGTCCGGTGGCCCGGTCTTCGATCGGATTCGGGGTGAGGTCGTCGGCATCGTCAGTCACGCGATGCACGCGTTCGGCTCGTACAACAAGGCTGGTGAAGCCTGGCGCTGGATGACCCAGATCGACCGAAATGGGGATCGGCGCATCAGCTCGAGCGAGGCGTCGTCGTCCTTCCTCTGGTCGCGCTTCACGACGGATGGCGGACCGGCGCTCCTCTGTCCGCTCGACATGGCGGTCTCCGGGTTCGAGTGCGAGGGCGACGATTGCGATGATGTCCGGGTCCTCTGCCAGCCGGTGCCGGGAGGCGTCGACGCGAGCACGTATCGATTCGCGTCCCACTTCTCGGACGAGGACAATGGCTTCCGGGGCTGCGCCCACGACGAGGTCATGACGGGCTTCCGGTGCAAGGGCGACTACTGCGACGACATCTCCCTCGAGTGTGCGAGGCCCGGCATCGCTCCCGGAGCGTGTTGGACCACGGGCAGCTACTCCGAGGAAGATGGACCCTACGTCGATCTCGACCGTTTCGTTCGCCGCGTCGAGTGCAGCGGCGACCACTGCGACGACAAGCGTTTCGAGGTCTGCGCCGTGGAGGCTCCCTCGTGCGCGAGGCGGTGCGGCGAGTACTCGAGCGCGAAGAGCTGCCAGTGTGACGCGGCCTGCGTCGCCTATGGCGACTGCTGCAGCGACGTGGCGCTCGTGTGCGAATAGAGCATGGCAGGTGACTGCCGCGCTGGCGGTCACACCGACTCGGTTCGGTGTGGCCGCCAGCACTCTTCTGGCAGAGAGCCTAGGGCGCGAGACCA
>CAZQMY010000794.1:0-1726 GCA_964594405.1 uncultured Spirochaetaceae bacterium
GGCACACGCGCGCTGCGTTCTTCGCGGGCTCCATCAGGTGGAGGTAGCGCGGGGTGCGGCGCAGCGAGCGGTGGCCGAGCAGGCGCTGGAGCGTGTGCAGATCCACGCCCGCCTCGAGCAGGTGGGTCGCGAAGGCGTGCCTGAGCAGGTGGATCCCGCCCGGCTTGTCGATCCCGGCGCGCTCCTTCGCCCGCTTGAACGCATGCTTGAGTGCACCAGCGCACAGAGGACCTCTGCGCACCGGCGAAGGGAACAGGAACTCACCCGGCCGTTCCTGCTGCCAGTACATGCGCAGGTCGCCCAGCAGTGCCGGCGAGAGCAGGGCCTGTCGATCCTTGGCGCCCTTGCCCTGATCGACGCGGATCACCATGCGGTCCGAGTCGATGTCGCAGGGTCTGAGCCTCACGATCTCGCTGACGCGCAGGCCCGACGAGTAGGCGACGCCGATCAGCGAGAAGGGCTCGTGGAAGAGGTGGCTGACGCTCGCCCGATCGGCCTCTCGCTGTACCTCCACCGAGGGAAATCCGGTGATCAGGATGGCACGACAACCGGGGTGCAGGTGGCGGCAGCTCAGGAGAAACAGGCCCCGACTTCGGGTCGAGCCGCTTGCCGTCAGTCGGGGGAACGATCTCGTTGATCGCCTTGACCGTCAGGCTCGAGCGCTCGCGCTGAACGATGGCAAACGGTGATTCGCAATCGGGGAAGCACTGGGGGAGCAGCGAGGGAGCAGCGAGATTGACGAACGCCCTGGACCATTCCGTTCGTCTCCGTGCGTCCACGCATACGCGGCATTGCCGAATCCTGCGGGTTCCCGACCACTTGGAGAACCCGTTCCGTGCGCTTCCATGCGTTTCCTTCTACGGTCCGGCTCAGAGCGCGGCTCACGAGTCGAGCCGTGTGCCGGGGGGGCATCGGGGTGGCGGAGGGAGCATTCGGGCTCCAGCCGTCGAGCTCCGCGAGGCGACTCACAGCCGGGATTCGTCGGGCGCCCGGGCGCTCGGACCGGGTCGTCTTCCACAGCCCGGGACGAGGAGCCACGGTGCCGATGAATCTGAAGCCGAGACGCGAGCGTGAACCCCTGGCGAACGGTGTTCCCGCCTGCTCGAGCGGCGCGGAGACGACATGGCGGCGAGGCCAATGAGCTCCGCGCTGCGCCTCCTGATCCTCGCAGTCGGCGTCCTCGCCACGATGCCTTCGATCGCCAGCGCCCTCTGTGCAGAGGGCAAGTGGAAGGGCTGGCGAGCCTCGCTCTCGGTGCGCGAAGCGGACGATCCCGGAAGCGATCTCTACAACGGCCTGCTCTGGCTCGGCGCTGCGGCCGGCGTGCAGTACGGCGCCAGCCCGCCCGCGAAGCCGCGCTGGCGCGACAACGGCTTCGACGACTCCGTCCGAAACGCGCTGCGAGCCGACACGGCGGGCGGGCGCAGCGCGGCCGCCACGGCGAGCGACGTTCTCCTGCTGACCGCGATGCTGACCCCGCTCGTGGTCGACGCGGGCGGCAAGGCCTGGCTGGGTGAGCGCGACTGCGACCTGGCCCTGGACCTCGCGACCGACTGGGTCGAGACGATGAGCTTGACGCTCCTGATCACCCAATCCACGAAGGCGATCGCCGGACGCGAGCGCCCCAACTCGAATTGCTTCCGCCTGGACATCCCCTGTGGAGACGACGACAGCCGCGCGAGCTTCTTCAGCGGCCACACCTCGCTCGCATCCGCGGGCGCCGGAC
>CAZQMY010000795.1:0-1716 GCA_964594405.1 uncultured Spirochaetaceae bacterium
GGAGTTCGTGATCGTGGTCGTCGGGGGCGCTGCGAACGTCCTCGATCAGGGCGAGTTCCAGTTCGACTTCGAGCTACCCATCGCCGGTGAGCCCGAGGACGTGGACGTGGCGCTGCCCGAGGGCCTGGGGGGTGTGCGGATCTGCTGTCGCATGGGGCCCGACCCCTTCGAGATCATGGTCTGGCTCCCCTACATCCAGACCGGACTCGCCTGAGTCATCTCCCGACGTGCGTTGCGGCTGCTACGCTGGCTCGCATCGTGCTTGCGATGCTTCGCCGACATGTCTGGCTTTGGCCTCTCCTCTTCGCGTCTGTCTTCGCCTTCGTGGGCTACGGCGCGCTGCGCGCCCTTCAGCGCACCATGCAGGAGCACGTGCGCGACCAGCTGACGTCCACCCTCGATACTGCGGTCGAGGCGCTCAGCATCTGGGCCGAGCAGAATCGCGCCGTCGCGCGTCTCGCCGCCAGCGACGAGGACATCGCCGAGCCGATCCGCCAGCTTGCCGCGCTGCACGCGTCGGGGTCCGACAGGAACGCGCTGCTGGCGCACCCCGCGCAGCAGGCGATTCGAGCGGCGGTGAAGGGCCTGGTGGAGCAGGGCAAGCTCTCCGGCTGGGGCGCGCAGGCCCGTGACGGCACCATGCTCGCCAATCCAGGGGACCACGCCGTGGGGCGCCGGCCCCGGACGGCGCAGGATCTGCTCGCCCCCATCTTCGCGGGCGAGGCGGTGCTCACCGAGCCGATCTTCTGGGACTCGACGGGCGACGGCAGCAACCGTGTCATCACGATCGTGGCCGGTGCGCCCGTGCGTGGTGCCGACGGCGAGGTCGTCTCGAGCTTCGGCTTCGCGCTGAATCCGGACGAGGACTTCACGCGCATCCTGGACGCCGCCCGGCCGGGCCGAACCGGCGAGACCTATGCGTTCAACGATGACGGTCTGCTGGTCTCGCACAGCCGGTTCGAGGACGAGCTGAAGGCGATCGGGCTGCTCGATGACGCGGATTCGACGCTGCACGTGCACGTCCGCGACCCCGGCGGAGACATGACGCAGGGCTTCGTCCCCGATCTCGCACCGCGCGCCCGGCCGCTCACGCGGATGGCGGCGGACGCCATCTCCGGCAACGACGGATACGACCTCGAAGGCTATCGCGACTACCGCGGCGTTCCCGTGGTGGGCGCCTGGCGCTGGCTGCCCGAGGTGCGCGTGGGCATCACGTCCGAGATCGACGTCGATGAGGCCTACGATGGCCTCTACGACATGCAGATGCGCTTCTACTTCCTGATCGGCCTGCTGGTGACGGCGGCGTTGGGCATGGGCGGCTACTCGCTGGCGGTGATGCGACTGCGCGATCAGGTGCAGGAGGCGAAGCAGCTGGGTCGATACAAGGTCGAGAAGAAGATCGGCGCAGGCGGGATGGGCACCGTCTTCCTCGCGCGCCACGCGCTGCTTCGCCGTCCCACGGCGATCAAGGTGCTCGACTCCTCCAAGGCCAGCGAAGAGGCCGTCGGGCGATTCGAGCGTGAGGTCCAGGTGACGAGCGCCCTGCGCCATCCGAATACGGTGGACATCTACGACTACGGCTACACGCCCGACGGCACCTTCTACTATGCCATGGAGCTGCTCGATGGGATCACTCTCGCCGAGCTCGCAGAGGCGGAGGGGGCGCTGCCGGAAGGGCGTGTCGTCCACATCATGAGCCAGGTGGCGGCCTCCCTC
>CAZQMY010000796.1:0-1714 GCA_964594405.1 uncultured Spirochaetaceae bacterium
GTCCTTTCCTCGCCAGACCAGCTGGGGATCGAGGTCACGGTTGCGCCGTTGGTAGGCGACCTGAACCGGACTCTGCGCCGCCTTCTCCAGCATGGCCTGGTACTCGGCCGTCGGGATGTTCTTGCGCGTGGCCTCCTCGTGCGTGAGCGTCTCGACCTGCTTCGGGGCCTTGCGGGTACGCCTGCTTTTCGTGCTCGAACTCTTCTTGCCGGCACTCTTGCCGGCCTTTCGCCTGGCCGCCATCGCTCAGCTCCGCTCCTGGGTCACGCGGTCGATCATCTTCGCGAACTCCCCCTCGACCTTGGCCTCGAAGTCCGTCTCGATCTGATAGACCTCGGTGAACTCGGCGAAGGCCCATCGCCCATAGCTCTTCAGATGGTTCACCCCGGGAACCCAGTAGGTATCCATCGTGGCCTTCTTCTCCTTGGCATCCTCGCGGCGGTAGCCCTTGATTTCGACCACCAGATGCAGGAGGTCGTCCTCTTGGTGACCGTCGTCTACGACCACGATGAAGTCGGGCAGATACCTGCGCGCCTCCGACCCGTACCGATACGGAACCTCGAGCCCCAGGTTGTGATTCTTGACGTAGGCCTGCACACGAGGATGCGACTCGGCAACCCGGCAGAACTCAGCCTCCCAGTCGCTATCGCACACCACCCAGTTGATGTGGCAGCGGCGCGAATCCGTCTCCCAGCGGAGCTTCTTCGAAGTGGTGAAGTTCACGTGGATCGTCGACCCGGTGGGATTGTAAGGATCGAGAATGGCGCTCACGGGTCGTTCCCCGACGTGCCTAGCAACGATGCCCCTCGTGATCCGCTCGCAGGCCATATCCGCGAGCTCCTTGTAGGCGAGCTGCGCCGGGAACGTGCCCCCCTTACACACGAGATGATCATCCAGCCACTGGCGCGTGATGCGCTTCAGCTGTCCAAACAGATTGAGCTTCAGTCCCTCTCCGGGATCACGCCACTTCGTTTCCAGCAGCCTCTTCGTCAGTTCGTAAATCAGGGTCGAGCGACGAGCATCCTCGAGGTGCTCGAGGTTGAGATTCACTCCCTCTCCGATGATCCCCTCATTGCGGGTGACGGATGGTCCGACGAGATCCGGCGTCAGTACCAATGTCGAATCGTCATCGAACGTCGCAGTCAGCCTCTCGTCGGGTAGCTCGACCCGATATCCCTCGACGCGCGGGAAATGGATCTCGCAGGCGTCCCGCTCGGGCGTAATCGCCTTGACCTGGACCGTCTCACGCGGGGGCTGTGGCGGAGCGACGACCGGCTTTGCTGTGAAATCGAAGGGTATGCCGAGCACGTCGGCGTACTCGACGTTGAACAGGCCCTCCTCGTTCAGATCGTAGGATTGGCGACGGAGCGCGCGACCGATCACCTGCTCGCAGAGGAGCTGCGTTCCGAACGCTCGCACACCCAGAACGTGCGTGACCGTGTTCGCGTCCCATCCCTCGGTCAGCATGGAGACCGAGACCACACACCGCGTCGACCCCCCGAGCCGTCCCAACTTGCCGACGGTGTTCATCACCTCGCGGAGCAGATCCTGGTCGGAGAGGTTCTCGGCCTGCTTCTGATCGCCGGTCCGCTCGACGATCTCCCGCCGGAAACGCTCGATCTCGTCCGAGGCCATATTCCGGAAGCTCTTGTCGAGAGCTTCGCCGGACTCGAGCTGCTCGCTATCGATCAGTAGGGTCCGCGGTCGAGCGAGC
>CAZQMY010000797.1:0-1703 GCA_964594405.1 uncultured Spirochaetaceae bacterium
CCGGCGATCTTGAGCCGGATGCGGCCGTCCTGGGGCAGGCGCTTCTCGGCGATGTCGAGCTTGCCCATGATCTTGATGCGTGAGGCGATGCTGGCCTGCAGCCGACGGGGCAGGGGCTTCATCGGCTCGTAGAGGACGTCGTCGATGCGGAAGCGGACCCGCACCTCCTTCTCGAAGGGCTCGATGTGGATGTCGCTTGCGCGCTCCTTCACCGCGTGGCGGAGCATCGAGTTGACCAGGCGGATGATGGGCGCATCGTCCGTGGACTCGAGCAGCTCCTCCGGCTCGAGGCTGACCTCGTCCGCCAGCTCGTCGAGGTCGTCGGTGGCCTCGGAGGCGAGCTGATCGGTGTCCGTGGTCTCTCGGTCGTAGGCCTGATTGATGGCGCCGACCACGACGCGGTCGCTGGCCAGCTCCATGATCACGTCGCTGCCATCGAAGAGCATGCGCAGATCGTCCATCGGCGCCGGATCGAGGGGATTGGCGGTGACCACGTGCACCTGGCCCTCCTCGTCGCGGCGCAGGGGGAGCAGGCGATGCTGCTTGGCGAAGCCGATGGGCACCTGTCGGAGGAGCTCGTAGTCCACCTCGTCCAGCGTGATCTCGCTGCGCACGGGCACCCCGAGCTGCTCGGCGAGTCCGCCGAGCACCTCGTCGGCGTTGAGCAGGCCCTCCTCGACCAGCACGTCCGCCAGCCGCTCGTGGCTCTCCTGCTGCCGAATGCGGGCGAGGCTGAGCTGGTCTGGGGACAGGCGCGTCGTGCGGAGCAGGATCTCCCCGAGCTCGAGCTCGCTCTGTGTGGCTCCGGCGCTCATGGTGCGCTCTCCTCGCCTTCGGTGGCGGCTTCGTCGGGTTCCGTGGCGATCTCGACCACCGTGATCTGGGGATCCAGGTCGTAGAGGTCGCGCAGCACCTCGTTCACATCCTTCGCCTCCTCGAGCGTCTCGTAGGGCCCGACCACGATCTCGTAGAGCAGCTCGCCGCCCGTGACCGTCGTGTTGACGGTGCCGTCATAGCCGCGATCCATGACCTTGGTGAGGGTCGTCGCCGCCTCGTCCTCGTCGCGGAAGACGGCGACCCGCAGCCCATAGCGCAGACCCTGGCCCCGCTCACGCGCCAGCCGCTCGGAGCGCCGCTCGGCCTCCGCCTCGCGTTGGATCTCGAGCAGCTCGTCGCGTCGCTTCATGGAGTACTGGCTCGAGAGGTTGCGGAGCTCCTGCAGCACCGGGCTCCGGTTCGGCGACCAGACGTCCTGCTCCTTCGAGGCCTCGTCCAGCTCGTGCAGGTTCTCCGCGTCGGTCATGTACTTCTTGCCCGCATAGCGCTGGAACTCGTCGCGCTTGCGGATGCTCTCGATCTCCATGGTGTCCTCAGTGCGCACGATGTGGGGTGTGAGGAAGACGAGGAGGTTGATCTTGGTGAGCTGCTTGTCGGTGGTGCGGAAGGCCACGCCGAGGACGGGGATGTCGCCGAGCCAGGGCACCTTGTTGACGTTCTCGGTCCAGCGATCCTGGATGACGCCGCCGACTACGACGGTGGATCCGCTGTCCACGACCACCGTATTCTCGATCTTGCGGTTGAAGAGCGAGACGCCGACCTGGCTGGGATCGCCGACGCCCGACTGGAGGCTGGAGTTGATGTCCGTGAGCTCGTTGAAGATCTTGAGGCGGACCTGATCGCCTTCGCTGATCTGTGGAGTGACG
>CAZQMY010000798.1:0-1703 GCA_964594405.1 uncultured Spirochaetaceae bacterium
GGCTGCGCCGCCAGCTCTTCTCTGGCCGGTGCCTCGGCGCTGGGTTCGACCATGCTTCCCCTTCGAAGGAAGTCGCTGCGAAGTAGAGCCGACATCGAGCGGCATCGCGCCACGCTCTGTGGCGCAGGTTCACTCAATCACGGCTGATGTCACAAAGCAAGCCGCGAGCTCGACTCTCCCGCGCGTGCTACGGAGTCGTGCCGATGCGGAGCGCGCCCGAGAGATGCGCGGCGAGGAGCTCGGCGACCGCGCGAACGCGCGGCACGTGCTGCATGCTCTTGGCGCAGACGAGGTGGAACTCCCTCTTCGGCAGCTCGAAGCCGAGATCGATCTCGACCAACGGAGGCTGGCCCGGCGCGACCGCCGGCGGCTTCTCCAGCACCATCGCGCCGAGCCCCGCCGCGAGCGCACTGCGCAGCACGGGATCGTTGTCGGAGGCGAAGGCGGGCCGGAAGTCGGGGATCGCTCGCTCGAGCATGGGCCGCGGCGCGACGTGCTCGAAGGGCGCCGCCCACGTGATCCAGTCGAGGTGGGCGAGCGTGGGCTCGGACGTCAGGGGGCTCGCATACGCGGGCGCGGCGAAGACGCCGACGCCCACGTCCAGCGAGTGCAGAGCCATCAGCGCGGGCTCGCTCGGCGCGCGCGTCCGCACGGCGAGGTCCGCGACCCCGCGCGAGAGGTCCACATGCTCGATGCTGGCCAGCACCTCGAGCCTCACCTCGGGCAGCTCGGCCCGCACCTCGGCGGCGAAGGGCGCGATCTGCAGGGCGGCCACGCCCGGCGGCGCGGCGATGCGCACGGTGCCCGACACGGAGGCCTCGGCGCCCAGAGCCAGCCGCCCGAACTCGCCAGCCCAGCGGGCCATCTGCTGCGCGGCGGGGAGGAGCCGCGCGCCCCCGGCCGTGAGCTCGGCGCCACGCTTGCCGCGGCGGAAGAGCTGGCAGCCCAGCCGCACCTCGAGGGCCGCAATCCGCCGACCACGAGGCCGGTGGACGCAGCCTCGCGGCCCTGAGGCATTCGGCCAGCCAGCATCCCGACATCGAGGTGCATCCGGGCCACCAGCGCCTGGGTGGCGAGCCGCCGGCGAGGCACTGATTGCATCGGGGCCATCGCGGCTGCCCGTGGCGGGCGCGCGCGGCTCGGCTCACACTCCCATCCGTCCCCGCCCGAGCCAACACCCGCCGTCGCCCGAGGAGCATCATCGCCGATGAAGTCGGATGTCGAGATCGCGAGAGAAGCCACTGGCCTGCCCATCCGCGACGTCGCGGCGAAGCTCGAGCTCAGCGAGGAGGAGCTGCATCCACACGGTCGCGACGTCGCCAAGGTCGACCTCTCCGTACTCGATGGCCCACGCAGGCGCGGCGCTGCACCGCGCCTGGTGCTGGTGTCGGCCATCACGCCCACGCCCGCGGGCGAGGGCAAGACCACCACCAGCATCGGCCTCGCGGACGGCCTCTCGCGGCTCGGCGAATCCGTCTGCCTCGCGCTTCGAGAGCCCTCGCTCGGTCCCTGCCTGGGCATGAAGGGTGGGGCTGCGGGGGGAGGCTACGCCCAGGTGATCCCGATGGATCGAATCAACCTCCACTTCACCGGCGACTTCCACGCGATCACCAGCGCCAACAACCTGCTCGCCGCGATGATCGACAACCACCTCCACCACGGCAACGCGCTCGGGATCGACAACCGTCGCATCAGCTGGCGCC
>CAZQMY010000799.1:0-1688 GCA_964594405.1 uncultured Spirochaetaceae bacterium
CGCTGCGAAATGGAGAGCCGATCGCGAGGTCGTCGTCCGAATCTCCGTCGAAATTGCCCGCAGCGAGGGACCAGCCGAGGCGAGCAGTAACTCTCGGGAGATGGCCCAGATCGCTCAGATCGAGGGTCCGCTGAGCAATCGGAGGGAGCCCCTCAGAGGACCCATGGAACAAGTGGATGCGACCGGCCTCTCCCACGCCCGCAACGTCGACGAAGGGCTCCGAGATCGCGAGGTCGTCGAACGCGTCGTCGTCGAAACGTCCGACGGCGAATGCGTAGCCGAACTGCGGGCGCTGCCCGGGGCCGACGTCGTCGCTGGACGTCCTGAGGAGATCGGTCTCGTTCAGCTCGAGTCGGGAGGGCGACATTCCGTCGTCTTTGCCGAAGTAGACGAGGACCGTTCCGGCGTCGATGCCGTACCGACCGTCGTAGTCGCGCGTGGCGGCGACCACGAGATCGGACCGGCCGTCGTTGTCGAAATCGCCGGAGGCGAGCACCTCGCCGAAGCGATCGCCCGCGTCGGGACGCAGCCTCTCGGTCTGGTCGAGGACCGGCGCGACGAGGCCGTGGTCGGCGAACACGCGAGCGATCGTCGCCAGCTCGTCGTTCGAGCAGACGCCGAGGCGCAGGAAATCGATCAGCCGGTTGGCGAATCCGCGAAAGATCGAGCCCCTCTCGCCTGCTACGTCCGAATCGGTCGTCGGATCGTCGTCGGCGAAGTCGATCGCGTGCGTCTCCGAGAGGAGCCAGAGGATGGACGCGGAGAATCCGCGCGGGTCGCAGCCCGACTGCTCGCGGGCGTGAAAGAGTGCGCTCGTCAGCACGTCGCCGAGGACGTGGATGTCCACCGACATCCGGTTCAGCTCGTCGAACTTCGGATAGGCACCTGGCATCCGCGCACCGAAGACATCGTCGCCCGCGCCGTCGAGGCGCCCCGGATAGAAGAGGCCGAGGTCGCGGACGGGCGCGTAGTCGGTTGCGTACCAGTAGCTGATGCCTTCGTCGAACGCGTCGAGCTCGTGTTCCAGCCCGGGCGGGAGATCCTCACCAGGTCGCTTGCGGAACCCACCCCCCATGCCGAGCTCGGGAAGGACGACGTTGTTGAAGTAGTGGCCGACCTCGTGAACGAGGACGCGGTGGTTGAGCGGTGTGGCCATGCTCGCTGCGAGGTAGACGGTCGGGCGCTCGTCGTAGGGGGCCGCCACCGCTGTGCCGTTCGGAAGCACGTCGCGGACCACGCCGCTCGATCGGCCGGACGGGCGTCGCACGAAGCACGAGCCGGTCGGGCTCGAACAGACGGGCTCACAGATGTTCTGGCCGCCGAACGTCGGGACGCAGCCCTGGACGGGTCGGTCGAGCAACACGACGAGCTCCTTCTCGTCGGGCAACGACTCGATGTCGTCCGTGAGGGGGACCGGCGCGAAGTAGTTCCGCAACAGGTCGTCGACGATCCAGTACGTCGAGGCGGCGGCCCTCTGGTCGGCCGTCATTCCGAAATGGGGCCGGAGAAGCCCTCCGCATCTCGTCCCCTGGGTCGTCGATACCAGGTTGGCGCACTCGGTTACCCCGCTCGGACATTCCCCGTTGCGAGCGTTGGTGTCCTCGGCGTAGACGAAGATCGAGACCGCTGGTCCGTCGAGGAAGCCGTTGCCGAGGCCAAGGCGACAACGAGCGGCCTCAATCTCTCCC
>CAZQMY010000800.1:0-1686 GCA_964594405.1 uncultured Spirochaetaceae bacterium
GATCGCGGATGCCCAGGTCCCTGGCCAGCGTGTCGGCGGCTACGTAGCCGGCGCCGAGGTTGCTGGTGCCGAAGGGCCAGATGGAGTTGCTGAGGTAGAGGCCCGGGAAGGGCGTGCGCGGGGCGCCGCAGCCATCGAATGGGCGGCTGGTGCCCGTCCAGCGCCAGCTCGTGGGGCCGCTGGTGGTGCTGCCCGCGACCTGACTGGGGTTCTTGCGATAGTAGTCGAGCGGCGAGTTGCAGAAACGGTCGACCACGCGGTCCTTCATGCTCGGGGCGGACTCGCGCTTGAGGGCGTCGACCTTGTCGCCGTTGGGCTCGCGGAGCTCGTCCCTTTTCTCGGGGCCGCCGCCGTGCTCGGCCAGGTCGTAGGGGACGTTCGCCCAGGCCATCATCGTGTACTGACCCTCGGGCGCCTGGGTGTCGTCGGCGAGCGCATAGCCCTGAACCGAGAGGCCGCCCACCACCGGCGGCTCGGGCAGCAGGCCGTTCTCGAGGCAGTGCGCGAGCCGCTTGATGTCATCCACCGACTCCATGCCGAAGTTGAAGCCGTAGGCGGTGTTGATCTCCTCCGGATAGCCCTCCCAGTGGGGCGGGCCGTCCAGCACCCAGTAGTTGCAGAAGAGGACGGTCTCGTCGTTCTTGTAGCCTTCGACGCCGGCCTTGACCCAATCGGGGAGCTTGTCCTCGCCGATCAGCTGCTTGAAAGTGGGGTGGCAGGAGAGGTTGCTGATCACCGCTTCACGGGACATCACCGTGGCTTCGGGGAAGACCGCGTGCTCGCTCAGGGCTATGCCCTTGACCTGGTCTCCCTCCATGATGAACTTGTCCACCGGACAGCCGGTGAAGAGCCGACCGCCGTGGTAGGCGAAGCAGGAGCAGAGGGCGTGCACCAGTGCATGACTTCCGCCGCGGCATGTCCAGGTCGCGCTATGCGTGGCCTGGAGCGCCGGGAAGATCAGCGGCATCAATGTGGCCGGGCCCTTCTCCCAGGGATGCGAGCCCACCATGCAGCAGTTGCCGAGCACGGCCGTGCGGATCTTCTCGTCCTGATAGACGGCCTCGGCGAGCTCGATGCCCGTGATCTCGTGTGCGTTCTCGGGGATCTCGGGGATGATCGCGCGCATCATCGTCGCCAGACCGCCCGGCTCGATGGACTCCTTGGCGCCGCTCGTCGGCGGTGAGAAGAACTGGCCCATCACCGTCTGCCCCATCATGGGCGCGACGATGTTGAAGACGGTCTTGAAGACCTCGGCGTCGTGCTCGTTGATGCTCTTCCAGTGCTCGTAGGTCTTGCGCCCGCTGAAGGAGTTGAACATCACGGCGGAGCGATCCTTGAAAGGATGGAACATCCCCCACTCGCCGCTCGTGAGCATCTCGAGGCCGAACTTCTCGAGCTCGAGGTCGCCGAAGGCCGGCGACCACAGGGTGACCATGTTGCTGGCACAGAGGTTCACCTTCACGCCCGGCGCCATCACCTCTTCGGTGCAGCAGCCCGCGCCGGCCTCGAGCTTGCGCTCGAAGCAGGCCACCTTCAGGCCGGACTTCTGGAGGTAGATGGCGGCGGTCAGGCCGTTGATGCCGCCGCCGACGACGATGACGTCGTACTCCTTCTCGGGCCCGAAGCTCATGCTTCCTCCTCGCGGAGCCCGCTTGCCGCGACGGCGGGCGATCTCCCGGTCTCGGC
>CAZQMY010000801.1:0-1678 GCA_964594405.1 uncultured Spirochaetaceae bacterium
GCCGTCGATCTCCGTGACCACCGCGCACTCCTTGGGCTTGCGCGCCTCGAAGAGCTCGGCCACACGCGGCAGACCACCGGTGATGTCCTTGGTCTTGCTGGCCTCGCGCGGGATCTTCGCCACCACCTTGCCCGCGCTCACCTCTTCGCCCTCGGAGACCGAGAGGTAGGCGCCCACCGGCAGCACGGCGCGCGACTCGTTGCCGCCATCCAGGGGGCGGATCGCAATGCGCGGCCGGAGCTCCGGATCCTTGGACTCGATGATCACCTTCGACGACACACCGGTGAACTCGTCCACCTGCTCCTGCATGGTCGAGCCCTCGATGATGTCACCGAACTCGATCACGCCTCGGCCCTCTGCGAGGATGGGGCTCGCGAAAGGATCCCAATCGAGCAGGATGTCACCGGGCTTCACGCTATCGCCCTCAGCCACCCGCAGCGTCGCGCCGTACACCACGGGATGCCGTTCGCGTTCGCGCCCGGTGGAGTCGATGATGCCGACCTCGCCGTGGCGGGTCATCACCGTCGAGTTGCCCTCCGCGTCCACGACCACGCGGATGCCGTGGAAGCGGACGCTGCCCTCGCTGGCCGCCTCGGCATGGCTCTGCTCGGCCCGTCGCGTCGCCGCACCACCGATGTGGAATGTGCGCATGGTGAGCTGGGTGCCGGGCTCGCCGATGGACTGGGCGGCGATCACGCCGACCGACTCACCGTTGTTCACCATGTTGCCGCGCGAGAGGTCTCGCCCGTAGCACTTCACGCAGACACCGAACTGAGTGGCACAGGTGAGCACGGAGCGCACCATCACCTTCTCGATGCCGGCATTCTCGATGGCGCGCACCCTCTCCTCGTCGATCTCTTGGCTGGCACTCACGAGCAGCGCGTCGTCGACAGGATCCCGAACGTCCTCGAAGGCCACGCGACCGAGGATGCGCTCGCCCAGCGGCTCGACGATGTCGCCGCCCTCGCCGAGCGGGCCGAGCTCGATGCCGTCGTCCGTTCCGCAGTCCTCCTCGCGAACGATGACGTCCTGAGAAACGTCCACCAGCCGACGCGTCAGATAGCCCGAGTTCGCCGTCTTGAGCGCCGTATCCGCAAGGCCCTTTCGAGCACCGTGGGTGGAGATGAAGTACTGGATGACCGAGAGTCCTTCACGGAAGTTCGACGTGATGGGCGTCTCGATGATCGCGCCGGAGGGCTTGGCCATCAGACCGCGCATGCCGGCCAGCTGTCGCATCTGCTGCGTCGAGCCGCGGGCGCCCGAGTCGGCCATCATGAAGATGGCGTTGAAGCTCGGCACCGTCCTCTCATTGCCCTCGGCGTCGACCTCCACTTCGGTGGCAATGCCGTCGATGAGCTGCTCCGTGATCTTCTCCGTGGCCTGAGCCCAGATGTCGACCACCTTGTTGTAGCGCTCACCATCGGTGATCAGACCCTCCTGGTACTGGTCGTGGATCTGCGAGACCTCGTTGGTCGCCTCCTCGAGGTAGCGCGCCTTGTCGGGCGGAATCGTCATGTCATCGAGACAGATCGAGATGCCGGCCTTGGTCGCGTTGGTGTAGCCGAGGGTCCGGAGTCGATCGGCCAGCAGCACCGTGGCCTTGTTGCCGAGCCGCCGGTAGCACTGGTCGATCAGCTCGCCGAGCGCCTTCTTGTCCATCACCTGGTTGATGATCTCG
>CAZQMY010000802.1:0-1669 GCA_964594405.1 uncultured Spirochaetaceae bacterium
AGGCTTATCGGTCCGTGAAGCGTGGGTGTTTCCACTTTATCGCATTGGCCGCTTCAATCGCCTTGCGAGCAAGCCTCGAGGCGCCTTGCTTCGACGCATACCTCGTTCGATAACCATATTAACGCATCAGGGAGTGCTGCGTTGATTAAATCATGTGCGATCCGAAGAGCGAGTAGAAGTTTCCAGCCGACACCGTCGGGGTTACCGGCGAGGTGTTCCAGTTCGGCGGAAGCGACAGCTGCCTGGAGAATGTTCTGCTCCAAATCCGACGAAGAAAATGACCACCATCAGTATCGAGCGAAACGGAAAAGGCAAGTCGGAATATGGCACGACGCATCCTGATCGTCGTGCTGCTTCCGATTCCCAGCGCTCCCAGTCTACGGCATCACCGAAGCTCGTTGGCGTTTGGGGATCAAGCCCCTACGCGGCCGGGGGCTACACCTGGTCCGTAGCGATCGGCGACGTGGACGGGGACGGCGACGGAGACCTGGTCGTCGGTAACTTCATTGGCGCCCATAGGGTGCTGCTGAACCGGACGATCTCCCTCGCTCCTACTCCGGATCCCGACATCAACGGAGATGGCGCGGTCGATACGATCGACCTCAACACGCTGCTGCCCGTGTTCGGATGCACGGGCGGCGTCGGCTGTATCGGGGACGACGACGGCGACGGTGACGTGGACTCGGCCGACCTGAACGTGGTGCTCGCCGCGTTCGGGAAGGAGATCTGAATCTCGCGTCCGGTCAACGGACTGGTTCGGGCATCAGGCGCCGGAGGTCGAGCGCCTTCGTCGGCTCGTTCATCCTGATAAGCATTCAGGACGGATCTGCCCCGAGCGCCGCGGCGTCGTCGACTCGGCCAAGATGACCGAGAGTGCGTGCGAGTCCGGCCCGACTCTCGGCAACGAGCGCATGGTCATTGCCGAGAGAGGTGGTCCGCACTTCGAGGATGCTCCGGCGAAGCGGCTCGGCCTGCTCGTGCTTGCCGAGTCGTTCGTAGACGTCTGCGAGCTCGCTCGCGATCCAGACGGTCCGAAAGTATGCGGGGCCGGCGACGTTCAGCGCGTCCGCATACGCCCGTTCGAGCTGCTCCTCCGCTTCGCCGAGTCGGCCGAGGCCGGCCAGCGATATCCCGAGCCCGAGGCGGGAGCGGATGCTGTCGACGGGGATCGCCGTCGGGCTGGTGAGGGCGGCCTGGAGCGTGCGGCGGAACATGCGCTCGGCCTCCGCATGGTCGCCGCTCGAAGCGATCGCGAATCCGAGGATGTCCGATGCGGCGTGTGTGAACGGGTGATCGACGCCGAACCGCTCCTGCGCGTTCGACAGGAGCACCCGTCCCGAAGCGACGCCCTTCTCGTGCTTTCCGCTCCGGAGATACAGCTCAGCGAGTCGCTGGTGCGAGAACACGTAGCCCGCGGAATCGACTCCAGACTCCTCGCGAATCACGTTCATTGAGTCGGTGATGAGACGCTCGGCCCTCTCGTACTGGCCGGCTCGCGTGAGCGCGCCGCCGAGCTCGAGGTCGAACCAGGCTTGTGATGCGACGCGTCGTTTCACATCACTCTCCGCAGCTCGATAGAGCTCAAGGCCCATCCGCACCTGGCCGTAGTCCACAAAGCTGTTTGCGAGGATACTGCTGAGGACGACGGTCAGTCGGGGGTGAGGCCCGC
>CAZQMY010000803.1:0-1664 GCA_964594405.1 uncultured Spirochaetaceae bacterium
CGAAGTAGAGCCGTTGGGGGGGACCGACGATGGGCAGCTCGTACTCGACGTGCAGGAGTGATGCCGTGGTGAGCTGCAGCCCGACGCCCCAGGCCACCGTGCTCCAGCGCACGTTCCTTCGATCACTCGAGAGCGCCCAGGCGATGCCGATCATCACCAAGAAGCCGATGATCGAGGTGAGGCGAAGACCGAGCTCAGTCAAGCCCGCGCTCCCGGGCGCTGCAGCGCGCGATCTCCCGGATCAGCGCTCGTGTCGCCGAGACCGGCTCGTCGGCAGCGACGACGGCGGAGATCACGGCGACGCCTTGCGCCCCGGCGCCCAGCGTCGCGGAGATCTCATCGAGCCCGATGCCGCCGATGGCGACGAGCACCCGCGGCGCGACGATCTCTGCCACCGCCTTCAACATCGAGGCGCCGCGCGAGCCGTACTCGCTCTGCTTCGAATGGGTGCCGTAGAGCGGTCCGAAGGCCACGTAGTCGATGGGCTCGAGCAGGGTCGCTCTGGCCTGCTCGAGCGTGTGCGTGGACCGCCCGATGGCGAGCTTCCTCCTCGCGGTGTCGGGGATCCGGTCGGGCGGAAGGTCCCCCTGCCCGAGGTGCACGGCATCCGCCTCGCAGGCCAGGGCGAGATCGAACCGATCGTTGAAGACGAAGCGCGCGCCGGCCTCGCTGCAGCATCGGCGAATGGCGCGGCCCATCGCGATGGCCTCCGCGTCGGTGGCGTGCTTGGCGCGGAGCTGAACCACGTCCGCACCCCCTTCGCAGGCGGCGCGCGCCTGCTCGACGGGGTCGGCCGGCCACCGCGGATCGTCGTCGGCCAGCACGTGCAGTCCGGCGAAGCGGGCACCCACGCCCTCGTGCATCAGGGTTGGCCCCGGCTCGGTAGCTGGATCTCGAGCTCGACGATCTTCTTGCGGAGGGTGTTGCGATTGATGCCGAGCAGCCCCGCGGCCCGGATCTGGTTGCCCTCGGTCCGCGCCAACACGGTCTCGATGAGCGGTCGCTCGACGTTCTCGAGGATCCGCCGGTGGATGTCGCCCGGCTCGGGCTCGTCGAGGGCCGCCCTGACCTCCTGCTCGACCAGCTCCGCCAGGGATGCGCCACCGACTTCCTGCGAGCCGTCGCCGATCAGGAAATCGAAGTCCTGCGGAGTGAGCACATTGCTGGTCCCCAGCACGAGCGCGCGCTTGATCGCGTTCTCGAGCTCGCGGACATTGCCCGGCCAGTCGTATCCTTCGAGGTGCTGCAGGGTCACCTCGGCGAGGTCCATGGGCTGATCGGCCAGCTCCTTCGCGTATCGGCTGGTGAAGTGCTCGGCGAGCGTGCGCACGTCTTCGGGGCGCTCGCGGAGCGCCGGGATGTGGATGGGCACGACGCGAAGCCGGTAGAGGAGATCCTCGCGAAAGCCCCCCTCGCGCACAGCAGCGTCCAGATCGCGGTGGGTGGCCGCGACGATGCGGACGTCGACGTGCACGGGGTCTCGCCCGCCCACCGCCATGACCTCGCCGCTCTGCAGCACGCGAAGCAGCTTGGCCTGGAGCTCGATCGGCATGTCGCCGATCTCGTCGAGGAAGAGAGTGCCGCCGTGCGCCTCCCGGAAGCGTCCGAGACGCGCCGAGATGGCGCCCGTGAAGGCGCCACGCTCGTGCCCGAAGAGCTCGCTC
>CAZQMY010000804.1:0-1658 GCA_964594405.1 uncultured Spirochaetaceae bacterium
TAGCGCGGGCACCAGCACTATCGGTACATCTCTATCGACGACCGGGCTCCTCGATATCGTCGGCGGCTTCATCATCTTGATTCCCTTTATTGGACTCACATCGCCTGGCGCATGGCAGCTGAGCCCAACCACCGTGAGCATCGGCGTTCCCGATAGCTCGGCATGCGACGAAATGAACGCCTCGAGCTATGACCAGAAGTTGTGGATCAGCGAATTGAGAAAGGCGGCGTATTCTTCCGTTTGACTAGCAATCAAACGCGGCCCCTGTGGCCACAGAGGAAGAACACGCCACCGATGACCAACGTAATCGAGATCCACAGCGAAGGGAACAGCCAGGACGCGCGAAGCGCACTCGACGAGATCTGCTTGGAGGGCGCACGGCGCATGCTCCACCGAGCCTTGGAGCTCGAGGTCGAGCAGTACCTGGAGCGCCATCGCGAAGCCCGAGACGACAACGGCCGCGCCTTGGTGACCCGCAACGGGAAGGCTCGGCCGAGGAAGGTGACCATCGGCTCGGGCACGATGGACGTGACGGCACCGCGGGTGCGGGACCGTCGGGTCGATGAGGACGGGGAGCGTTGCCGCTTCACCAGCCAGATCCTCCCGCCGTACATGCGGCGATCTCCCAAGGTCGCGGAAGTCCTACCGGTTCTGTATCTGCGAGGCCTTTCCACGGGAGACTTCAGAGAGGCGCTGCCCGCACTGCTCGGGGAAGCGGCCAGTGCGGGGCTGTCTCCGACGACCATCGCAAGGCTGACGGCCGAGTGGCAGCAGGAGTACGAGGCCTTCCGCAAGCGCGACATCCGCTCGAAGCGGTTCGCGTACATCTGGGCCGATGGCATCCACTTCCGCATCCGCCTCGAGGAAGACAGGCTCTGCACGCTGGTTCTGATCGGCGTTCGTGAGGACGGCAGCAAGGAGCTCATCGCCGTCGAGGATGGCTACCGCGAGAGCAAGGAGAGCTGGCTGCACGTGCTGCGTGACCTGGCCGAGCGCGGCGTCGAGGCGCCCCTGCTGGCCATCGGTGACGGTGCCTTGGGGTTCTGGGGCGCACTGCGCGAAGTCTGGCCGGAGGCCAAGGAGCAGCGGTGCTGGGTGCACCGGACGGCCAACGTTCTCGACAAGCTCCCCAAGCGCCTCCAGCCAAAGGCCAAGAGCCAGTTGCATGAGATCTACAACGCGGAGACCAGGGAGATCGCCGAGGAGGAGGTCGATCGCTTCATCGCGGCCTACGAGGACAAGTACCCGAAGGCCGTCGCGTCACTGCTTCGAGACCGAGACACGATGCTCACCTTCTACGACTTCCCAGCCGCCCACTGGATGTCGATCCGAAGCACGAACGTCATCGAGTCGGCGTTCGCGACGGTGCGGCTCAGGCAACGCGTCACGAAGGGAGCAGGCACCCGCGCCAAGGGCCTGACGATGGCCTTCAAGCTCCTTGCGATGGCTGGGGAGAGGTGGAGACGCATCCGCAGCCCACAGCTGGTGAAGGCACTGCTCGCAGGAACGAAGTTCGGCGACGGAAAGTCCGTCGGCAACACTCAGGAGGGACGGAAGAGCGCCGCCTGATCAAGAAGCGATCCCCAACTCTTGCCAATAGCTCCCGAGATCTCCAATTGGATGGTCCCGAAACTGTCCCACGGCGCTGAAGATTCCGG
>CAZQMY010000805.1:0-1651 GCA_964594405.1 uncultured Spirochaetaceae bacterium
CAGCGACCTGGGCATCCGCGAGCAGCAGGATTGGTGGTGCGGCCAGGCGATGGAGGCGGGCCTGGAGGTACTCAGGCGCCGCGGCATCGAGCTGGACCTCAACATCGAGTAGTGGCAGCGCACTCGCTGCGCTGCTCGAGGACGTCTTCGGAATGGCCAATCTGGACAAGAGCTACGATGTGATCGTGATCGGCGGCGGACCCAACGGGCTCACGACGACCGCCTACCTCGCCAGAGCGGGCGCGAAGGTGCTGATGCTCGAACGCCATCACGAGGGCGGCGGCGGCCTGATCACCGAGGAGTGGTCTGGCTACCGATTCAACACCCACGCCAAGCTCATGCTCATGATGGACGTGATGCCGCCCTACTACGACCTGCAGCTCGAGGACTACGGCTGTCGCTATCTCCAGCCCGAGGTCTCGGCCACCATCCTGGGGCGAGACGGGCGGGCGATGACCTTCTACCCGGACATGCACAAGACCGCGAAGAGCATCGCGAGGTTCTCGGAGAAGGACGCCAACACCTATATCGAAGTGATGGAGGACTGGTACACGATCGTCAACGAGGCGCTCCTCCCCGCCACGTACTCACTCCCCCTCCCCCTCCTGGACATGGTGGTGAAGTACGAGGAGAGCGAGATCGGCCAGGTCGTGAACGAGATGGCCGAGGAGAACTTCATCGAGACCCTCGAGCAGTGCGGATTCGAGAGTGACCTGCTCCAGGCCGCGATCATGTACATGGGCACGATGTACGGCATGGATCCGGAGGGCGGCCTGGGCTTCCTGCTCCCGCTCTTCTACGTGCGGCTGCTCCATGCGAGCATCATCCGCAGCGGCTCCCATCAGCTCTGCGCCGCGATCTCGCGTTTCGCCAACCGCAACGGCGCGAGCCTCGAGCGCGCCGCCGAGGTCTCCAAGATCCTCACCGACGGCACGAAGGCCGTGGGTGTGCGACTCGCCTCGGGCGACGAGATCCTCGCCAAGAAGATCATCGCCACCACCGACCCGAAGATGACCTTCCTCGACCTGGTGGGCGAGGAGGTCTGCAACCAGGCTTCGGACTCGCTCGTGGTCCAGAGCAAGGCGTGGGAGTGGGAGTCCACCAGCCTCTGCAACGTGCACTACGCCCTCTCGGAGCGCCCGACCTACACGGCCCGGGACTTCGACCCCGATGCGGATCGTGCGCTGATCAAGATCATGGGCTTCGAATCGCTCGAGGACGTTCTCCATCACATTGCCGACACCAAGGCGGGCAGGTTCAAGATGGCCGGTGCGGGGATGACCCTCACGGACCTCGACCCCATGCAGGCGCCCATCGACGTCGAGCCGGGCTCGGCGGTGGCCTGCTGGGAGACCATCGCGCCCTACGACAACGCCGACGGCGATTGGGATGCTCTCCAGGAAGGCTACGCGAAGCAGATCCTCGACACGTGGAGCGAGTACGCGCCCAACCTCAAGCGCGCGAACGTGATCCGCCACTACGTCAATCACCCGCGGCACATTCAGGCGAAGCTGCCGAACATGGTGCGCGGGTCCATCAAGCACGGGGCCTACCTGCCCACGCAGATGCTCTCGAATCGCCCCAACGCCGACTGCTCCGGCTATCGGACGCCGATCGAGAACCTCTACGTGGCCGGTGCGAGCGTCTTGCC
>CAZQMY010000806.1:0-1650 GCA_964594405.1 uncultured Spirochaetaceae bacterium
ACTACCCCCCGCTGCCGGTGCGCGCGTGCGTGGGCTTCGAGGCGAACGACTAGCCTCTCAGGCGGGTGTGCTCGCGGCGTGCCGATCTTCGAGCCAGCGGCGATAGAAGGCCGGGGCGAAGAAGGTCAGCCACCAGGCGAGGGTCAGCAGGCTGCCCGCGCAGGCGATCAGGGTCTGGGCCAGGGGGTCGATGGCGATGGTGCGGCCCAGCGCGATGCCGACCATCAGCAGCGAACAGAGCAGCAGCGCGGCGGTGGATCCGACGCCCCAGAGCAGGAATCGATTGACCGTCACGACTTCCGTGAGTCCGAGAGCCAGCTGCCGTCGGCCGCGGATGTAGCAGAGCCAGGACTCGCCGGCGCCCCATCCGAAGAGCGCGGCGGCCAGTCCGACGACGGCGATGTTGAAGGGGCGCGTGTGCGGGAGGATCTCTGACAGGGTCGTCGCCTGATGGTCTCCGTGGATCGCGCCGGCCGCCGCCAGCAGGAAGCCCAGCTGCAGGGCCCCCGCCGCGACCCGGGCCGCTCGCGCGTGCGGTCTGAAGACGAGGCGATTGAAGACGGCGACGAGTGAGAGGGCCAGCGCCACGCAGAGCATGCCGCCGCCGAAGGCCCAGCGGCCAGCCGGCGTCCCCACCAGGCTCGGCAGGCGTCCGATCGCACACAGGGGCATGGCCACCAGCGAGAGGAAGAGCAGCCCGGAGCCCAGGAGCAGCTCCGGCAGCGCGCGGGTCTTTCGCCAGAGCAGCGTGAGCTTGATCCCGACACAGGTGAGGACGAGGCCAAAGAGCGCGAGCGGGATGATGGCAGCGGGACTCATGCCCTCGACCATCGTCTCGACGGTCCTGTGCCTTGAGCCCGGCGGTGACGCGGCCGAGCGCGGTCCGGCCAGGCTCCCCGACGGCCGAAGCGATCGGCGCCCCGCTCGGGCTCGAGGCCCGGCGGGGCGCGCTCATTCTCGGGAGGATCCCGGCACCTCTCAGGCGAAGCCGAGCTCGCGATCCTGGGCCTCGGGGTCGAGGTCCTCGAACTGGATGATTCCAAGCCGATCGAAGGCGGCGCGAACCCGTGGTGTGATCAGGCCGAGGCGCTTCAGGTTCGGCACGATGCGCATGAAGAGCATCTTCCGGAACTGCTGCCCGACAGGCGAGTTCAGCACCTCCTGTCGCACTTCCTCCTGATCCCAGCCCATCACCTGGGCGATCTCGCTGCCCACCAGCCGATCGCGCATCAGCTCGCAGGCGTAGATGATGAAATCCTCGCGATCGCGCATCTCGCTCTCGGACATGTCGGCGTAGTAGTCGCGCAGTGCGAGCACCCCGAAAGCCACATGGCGCGACTCGTCCCGCATCACGTAGTGGAGCAGCTCCTTGATCAGCGGCTCGTTGGCCACCTTGTAGAGGTTGCCGAAGGCGGCCATCGCCAGTCCCTCGATGATCACCTGCATGCCGAGGAACTTGAAGTCCCAGCGGCTGTCCTTGATGGTCGCATCCAGGAGCTCCTTGAGGTTGGGATTGATGGGCCACTCCCACTCGAGCTTCTCGTGCAGGTAGCGGCTGAAGACCTCGACGTGCCGGGCCTCGTCCATGGTCTGGGTGCCGGCGTAGTACTTGGCGTCGATCCAGGGCACGCCGCCGACGAGCTGGGAGGC
>CAZQMY010000807.1:0-1649 GCA_964594405.1 uncultured Spirochaetaceae bacterium
GGTCCTCGCACTCGCCGCGATACTTCGCGCCGGCGATCAAGGACCCGATGTCCAGGGCGATCAGGCGACGATCGCGCAGGGTCTCTGGGACGTCACCTGCCACGATACGCTGGGCCAGCCCCTCTGCGATGGCGGTCTTTCCGACGCCCGGCTCGCCGATCAGCACGGGGTTGTTCTTGCTTCGCCGCGAGAGCACCTGGACCACGCGCCGGATCTCTTCGTCACGGCCCACCACTGGGTCGAGCTTGCCGCTCCGCGCCACGTCGGTGAGGTCGCGCCCGTACTTCGCGAGGGCCTGATACTTGCTCTCCGGATCCTGGTCCGTCACACGCTGGCCTCCGCGCACGCTCTCGAGCGCCTTGAGGATCGACTCTCCATCGGCTCCCGCCCGACGGAGCAGGTCTCCGGCGCGATCGCTCTTGTCCTTGGCGATGGCGAGCAGCAGGTGCTCGGTGGAGACGTACTCGTCCTTGAGTGCGTCGGCCTCCTTGAAGGCCGCCTCCAGCACCCGGCTCGTGGCCTGGGAGAGCTGGACCTGTGCGCCGCCGCTGACCTTCGGCAGCGTGTCGAGGCTCTGGCCCACACCCTGCCTCAGCCCGTCGACGCTCGCGCCGAGCTTCTGCAGCACGGGGACCGTGCTGCCTTCGGGTTGATCCAGCAGCGCCTTCAGAAGGTGGAGCGGCTCGATGGCGGTCTGGCCGCCCTTCGACGCCAGGCTCTGGGCCCCCTGCAGCGCCTCCTGACTCTTGATCGTGAACTTGTCGTATTGCATGGGCCGGAGCTTGTGCACGGGTTCCGGGCTGGCAACCCGGAAATTCAGCGCGCCGCGATCCTCGCAGGGAGATGGGGCGCGGTCCCGCCCGACTCGAAGGCACGAAGGCCGCGTGAGGACATTCTCGAAGCCCTCACGCGGCCTTCCGGCGTGCGCATCTGTCGAGCGTCAGCCGGTGTTGCGCTTCATCGGCACGTAGAGCGTGGCGTTGCCGCGCCGGATCAGGATCAGCACGCTCTGATCCGTCTCGCCCAGCTGCGCGCGCAGCTCCGTGATGTCCGAGATCTCCTTGCGGTTGACCTCGATGATGACGTCACCGCGCCGTAGGCCCGCCTCTGCCGCGGGACTTCCGGGCTTGACCTCGGTGACCACGACCCCCGAGTCCTCTTCCACGCCGAGCTGCTCGGCCAGCTCGGGACGGAGGTTCTGGGCGGTCAGCCCGAAGGCGCCCGGGCTGTCGCCCGGCGCCTTGCGACTGGCGAGCGCGGGCTCCTCGAGGGCGCCCACCGTCACGCGGAAGGACTTCCGCTTGCCGCCCCTGAAGACGACCACCTCGACGGGCTCGTCCACCGGAGTCGCAGCCACGACGCGCGGCAGCTCGTTCCACTCTTCGATGGGCGTGCCGTCGAACTCGACGATCACGTCGCCGCGCTCGATCCCCGCGGCGTCGGCGGGGCCATCATCCAGGACGCGCGAGACGAGAGCCCCCTTGTCGTCCTTCATCTCGAAAGACTCCGCGAGCTCCGGCGTCAGGCCCTGGATCACCACACCCAGCCAGCCCCGAGTGACCTTGCCGTCTGCACGCAGCTGAGGGAGGATCTGCTTGGCCATGTTGATCGGCACCGTGAACCCGATGGTGTTGGCCTGCGGGTTGATG
>CAZQMY010000808.1:0-1633 GCA_964594405.1 uncultured Spirochaetaceae bacterium
AAGAGGGATTGATTGTCGAAGCCCTTGAACCCCACGTAGGCGCAGATGATGATGATCGCCTGCATCCAGACCGCCGGCAGACGCAGCACCGTTCCGATGTGGTGCCAGAGGTCGTCGCTTCTCGGCTCCCTCTCTTCGAGCGGCGGCTTGCCCGCCGGGTGGCCGTCGCCGAGCGCGAACCAGACGAAGAAGCCCGCCAGGACGGTGACCGCGGTGTATCCGTAGATCACCATGCGCAGCGCGGCCCGCTTCTCCTCCAGGCTCGCCGCGTCGTAGCCCTCCGGAAAGGTCATTCCGAAGAGCATCACCCCGATGGAGGCGAGGCCCGCCGCGAGCAGCCCGCGGCCACCATCGAGCAGGCCATAGGCACGGCCCTGCTCGTCGTCGCCGCCCCAATCCCGCGTCGCCCGGATCAGCGCGGCCCAGAAGAACAGGATCGTGGTCACGCCGAAGAAGCTCCACAGCAGCAGTGCGCCTCGATCGCCCGGAAAGGTCGCCATGTAGAGCCCACCCGCTGCCGTCGTCCAGAGCGACGAAGCGAGCAGCTTGCGCGCCGAGAACCGGTCGGCCAGGGGACCACCCGGGAAGTAGGCGATCATGGCGACGACGCCGCACACGCCCTGCGCTGCACCCAGCGCGGTGGCGGTGAGCCCGTAGACCTCGAGCACAGTCGGACGGAAGAAGCGCGCCACGTGGAAGGGGAGCGCGTAGACCGCCTCTCCAGCCAGGATGAGGCCCACCATGTAGAGCACGCGCTTCAGTCGTGTCGATGGCTCGGCGATCGGCCCCCGCCCCCCGGGCCAACCTTAGTGCGTTCCCTCCGATCGGCCAAACGGCCGCAGCCCGATCGGCGCGATGGCTCGAAGCGATGTCGGTTTGACGCGCTCCGCCCGCTGCCTCAGATTCTCGCGTGCTGGAGGAAACCGATGGCGCCGACTTCGAGCAAACCCTTCTTCGCGGACATCGAGGCCATCCACTACGCGGGGCCCGAGAGCGACGCGGATCTCGCCTTCCACGTCTACGAGAAGGACCGGGTCGTCCTCGGCAAGCGCATGGAGGATCACCTCCGCTTCGCGGTCTGCTACTGGCACAGCTTCTGCTGGCCCGGTGATGACGTCTTCGGCGCCGGCACCTTCGGCCGTCCGTGGCAACGAGACGGGGCCGATGCCATGGAGATGGCGCGGCTGAAGCTCGATGTCGCCTTCGAGTTCTTCACCAAGCTCGGCGTGCCCTTCTTCTGCTTCCACGACCGGGACATCGCCCCCGAGGCCGGGACCTTCGCGGAGAGCGCCCGTCGGCTCGACGCCATGGCCGACGCCGCAGCCCAGAAGATGGACGAGACGGGGGTGCGCCTGCTCTGGGGCACCGCCAACCTCTTCGGCCATCCACGCTATGCGGCCGGAGCCGCCACCAACCCCGACCCGGAGGTCTTCGCCTACGCGGCGGCGCAGGTCAGGCACGCACTCGACGCCACGCACCGGCTGGGCGGCGCCAACTACGTGCTCTGGGGAGGACGCGAGGGCTACGAGACGCTCCTCAATACGGAGCTGCGCCGAGAGCAGGCGCAGCTCGGGCGCTTCCTCGCGATGGTGGCCGCGCACAAGCACAGGATCGGCTTCGAGGGCACACTGCT
>CAZQMY010000809.1:0-1630 GCA_964594405.1 uncultured Spirochaetaceae bacterium
GACGGCGTCATCGAGCGGCGCCGCCCCGTGCTTGCTTATGTCCTCGGGGGGTTCTCCGGGCCGGCCATCCTGCCCGTCGCGCTCCGCATGGTCTGGCAGGCGGCCCAGGTCGTGAAGGTCCCAATCTGCGGGATCGGGGGGATCATGACGGCCGACGATGCGGTGAAATTCCTGCTCTGCGGGGCCAGCGCGGTGCAGGTCGGCACAGCAAACTACCTGGATCCGACAGCGGCCCTCCAGATCGCACGTGGCATCGCGGACTATGCCGCTCGCCACGGCTACGAGCGGGTGAGCGATCTGGTCGGCGCGCTCGAAAAGCCCTGAAGCACCGCGCCGAGTTGCCATCGCGCGGCAATTCATATACTTTGCGCGGGCTTACGCGGGCAGCTCTGCGGCAACGAGAGGGCCCCGGAGCCCGTTTCGCAGATACTTCACTCCCGGGCGTGGTTTTCACGGACCGGCGAGGGGGCGATCTGGGAGCGGGGCTCGGGGTACGCTCGTCGGCAGCGATCGTATGGAGACGGACTTCGAAGTCGGTCGCAGTCGAGGTGTCGGGAGCGACGCGGAGTGGTGCGACAGTCCAGACGGTGCGCGGATGCGGATCGTGCGGCTCGTCACGCCGTGGTGTCCAGATGGGCTCTGCGAGGCCTCACGAGACGTCGGAAGGCGTGGCGAGGCGTCGCGAGGGACCTGATGGGTTGGATGGGTTGATAGTGGGCTGGCTGAATGGGCTGATAGTGGGCTGGCTGAATGGGCTGATAGTGAGCTGGCTGATAGTTGGCTGATGGTGGGCTGATGGGCTCATCGAAAGTCGCGCGAGACGGTGCCCGGCACCGGGTCGCACGACGAACGGATCGAACGTACGGGAACGTACCGAGAGCGCGTTGAGTTGATTGGTCGCCGAGCGAAGGCGAGCGGGCCATCCGGCCGGGTCGGGTTCGTCACGGGGACATGCTCCATGAAGAAAGCGGTCATCGTCCGGTTCGGATACGGCTGACGCCGGGTCCGCGCGGGACGGACCGGTTTCGGAAGGGCCGGAGGCAGCGATGTCGATCGGTCGGGAAAGTGGACGCGCGTCCGCTTTTTTGTTTTCTGGGGCCGGGAAAATCGAGAACAGAGGATCGAGAGGGCTCGGGGAGACCGGGAGCTAGAGCACGGTGTACCGCGACATCCCCGAGGATTTGAAGGCATTGATCGAGCCGGTGATCGCGGATCACGGCTGTGAACTGATGGATCTCGAAACGATGCATGGTTCGGGACAGACCCTGCTGAGGATCACCATCGACACACCCAGCGGAGACGGCCGGGTGCCGGTGGATACCCTCGCCGAGGTCTCGCGAGAGGTGGAGACGCACCTCGATGCCGCAGAGGGACAGAGCGGCGGGGCGCTCCCGTTCTCCGGGTCGTACCAGCTCGAGGTCTCATCCCCCGGGCTCGATCGCAAGCTGGCAAGGGAAAAGGATTTTGCCGCCGCGTGCGGCGAGGAGGTGAAGCTGCGGACCCGGCGTCCGCTGGACGGGCGTCGCCGATTCGGCGGCACGCTCGTCTCGTTCGAAGAAGGGGTGGCCTGTCTCCTCGTCGATGGTCAGATGCATCGCATCGCCTTCGACGACGTCGAGAAGGCCAATAC
>CAZQMY010000810.1:0-1624 GCA_964594405.1 uncultured Spirochaetaceae bacterium
TGATCGCGGCGATTGAAGACCCGGCGGTGATCGAGCGGATTCTGACCCACGTGGGTGCGTTGGGATCGGGCGAGGTGGAGATTGCTGCGGCGGGCCCGCGTGGGCCGCCGGGGTAGGAGCCGAGGGTCGGGTCTTCTTCCAGGGCGAGCAGCGCGTGCCGTCTCAGGTCGGCGCCGTGGGTTCGCTCGTTCGCGGTTCGCCGGGCGGGGGCATAAGTGGGTAAAGTCGCTGGAAAGGCACTGGTGGTATCGATGCTGAAGAACGCGCCTGAGCCCACGCATGCCGTCTGAAGCGAGGGCGAAGGGGCCGGTGGAGCCGGGAGCCTACTTCCCATGAGGCGTTTATTCGGACTACGCTCATCCCGCATTCGGACTACGCTCATCCCGCATTCGGACTACGCTCGCGCCCGTGACGTGCGACCGCGGCAGTCGATTGCCCATCGTTGGCGATACGCCCTCGCCCGAGAGCCTCTTGCGTGCGGTGTCGTGTCTTGCCAGCCGGGTGGTGATCCGCGAGAATCAGGCCTCTTCGACGGGTCTCGCACGCGGCGGCGCGTTGTTCCTCGAGGGCCTGTCCATGCAGATCTACGACAGCGTCATCAAGGAGAACACGGTCGCCGGTGCACCGGGGCAGGGGGGTGCCCTGGCTCTGGAGGGCGCATCCGTACGCATCGAGCGCAGCACCCTCGCCCGCAACCGGGTGGACGGCCCGGGTGACGGCGGTGCCATCCATCAGCGCGGCGGCTTTCTCATCATCGGCAACGCCACACTGGGCGCCAACGAGGCCGCCCAGGGCTACGGCGGCGCCGTCGCCGCCTTCGACGGCGTGGAAACGCGCATCGAGGGGGTCACGATCGCCGATAACCTGGCGGCCGTTGGCGGGGGCGTCGTCAGCATCGACGATGACGCCACCACCTTCGGTGCCGACATCATTGCCGGCAACCTGCCCGAGAACTGCTTTTTCGATCCGCCCGTCAACCGCCCCTCACGGTCCAACAACATCGACAGCGACGGGAGCTGCGAGCTGGATCCGGAGGAGGACCTCATCGGTGTCGATCCCCGGCTCCTGCCGCTCGCCGACTACGGGGGGCGCAGCGACACCTATGCGCTCGATCCGGCAAGCCCCGCCATCGACCTCAACGAATTCTGCGGCTCGGCCTTTCTCGGGCAGATCTTCTTCGAGGACCAGCGGCGGGTGCCGCGGCCGGAAGAGGGCTGTGATGCCGGTGCCTACGAATTCCTGCCCATAGGCGAGCGCTACGATTACCGCTTCGCCCTGAACGACGGCCAGGCCGGCGAGGGCCGCTTCACCCTGTTCGAGGACGGCCGCTTCGTCGACGACCTCTCGCGCCTCGGTGACTGGGCGGAGAACGGCCCGCAGCTCTTTCTCCAATATCCTCCGGAGGTGGCGTGTCGCGCCTTCCTGTCCGGCCGTACGGACGACGGCGGCGACACCTATCAAGGACTGTGGGTTTGTGGCGACGGATCGGGGGTGCGCGGGCGCTTCGGCGCCTCGCGGGTGACGTCGGACTGAGGGCTGGGGGCAGGGCGGGCAGTCGCTGTCGGTGGGAGCCGATGTACGAGATCCGATTGCATGGCGGTCCCTTCGACGGGCGCAGCTTCCA
>CAZQMY010000811.1:0-1624 GCA_964594405.1 uncultured Spirochaetaceae bacterium
GCCCCGCCATGGACCTGGTAGGCCTGGTACTCGCCATCGAGCACCTCCTCCATACGCTGGCGCAGGATGCCTTCGCTGTCCTTGGCGAGCAGCGGATCCCAATACCTGCCCCAGACCACCTTGATCACCCGCCAGCCGGCCCCCCGGAAGTTGGCCTCGAGCTCCTGGATGATCTTGCCGTTGCCGCGCACCGGCCCGCCGAGGCGCTGCAGATTGCAGTTCACCACGAAGACGAGGTTGTCGAGCCTCTCGCGACCCGCCAACGAGATCGAGCCGAGCGACTCGGGCTCGTCGATCTCTCCATCGCCTAGGAAGGCCCAGACCTTGCGGCCGCTGGTCGCTCGGATGCCGCGATCCTCGAGGTACTTCATGAAGCGAGCCTGGAAGATCGCCGTCAGCGGCCCGAGCCCCATCGAGACCGTCGGGAATTGCCAGAACTCGGGCATCAGGCGAGGATGCGGGTAGGACGAGAGACCCCGTCCATCGACCTCGCGGCGGAAGTTCAGCAGCTGCTCTTCGGTCAGGCGCCCTTCGAGGAAGGCCCGCGCATAGATTCCGGGGGCCGCATGTCCCTGGATGTAGAGCAGATCGCCGCCATGGTCTTCTGTCGGTGCGTGAAAGAAGTGATTGAAGCCGACGTCATAGAGCGTAGCCGCGGACGCGAAGCTGCTGATGTGACCGCCGAGGGTGTGGTCCTCGCGGTTCGTCTGCACCACCATGGCCATCGCGTTCCAGCGGATGATCGAGCGGATGCGCCGCTCCAGTCCGCGATCCCCGGGCATCTTCGGCTGCCGGCTCTCATGGATGGTGTTGATGTAGGCGGTGTTGGCGTTGTAGGGCAGGTAGGCGCCCTTGCGGCGTGCACGGCGGATCAGCCGGTCGACGAGATAGTGCGCACGCTCGATGCCCTCTCGATCGAAGACCGAGTCGAGGGCGTCGAGCCACTCGCGGGTCTCGGCGGGGTCTTCATCGGGCGGCAGTGCCATGCGGCGCTCTCCTCGCTGGATCAGTGATCGAAGGGGTGGACTTCGTACGCACGAAGCTCCTGATCGGCCCAGTTTGGGATAGACCCGAGTAGGGAATCTACAACACTGCACCCGGCACGACCCGAGCGGCGTGGCCGGTGATGGATCCGGACGCGCGACTCGTCACCTGGGGGACTCTCGCCGAGATCGGCCTCGGAAAGGGGGGCGAGTCCCGGCCAATCTGCGCGAGAGCTTGCAACACCGGCCGCCCTGCCGCCCGCGAGCGCGCCTCCCCGACTCCCGATGGGCTGCCGGAGTCGCGACACCGGGCCGGGCGGCGCGTGGGCGGGTCCGGGGACGGGCGGAGGGTGGATGGGGCGGAGTGTGGATGGGGTGGATGGGGTGGGTCTGGACGGGTCCGCCCGTGCGGGCGTGCCGGGGGCGGGCGACGACTTCGCGCCGCCGAGCCGGCGCGCGCGTCTCGATCGCCCGGCCGCTAACCTCGCTCTCATGCTCGCCATGGCCTACCACGGAGACCGCCAGGGGCTGGTCGCGGAAGATCGACCGATCCCGATCCCCGGCCCCGGGCAGATGCTGATCCGTGTGGGCGCCTGCGGCGTATGTCGCACCGATCTGCACGTAGTGGATGACGAGCTCAC
>CAZQMY010000812.1:0-1619 GCA_964594405.1 uncultured Spirochaetaceae bacterium
AGGAGCCGGATGGTGGAAATCTCCTTGTCCGGATCTGGAGAGGGCCCGGGGTGGGCGACTGCCCCGGGCTACTCGACAGCTGCGTTTCACTATACCAGGCCAAGTACGAGAGCGGCGAAGAACTCCCGACTTGGCCCGACCCGGGGCGATTTCAAGGGCGTTCTCAAAGCACCGCGTGCGCGAGCGAACCGTGACGTACGCGAGAAATCTCGCGCAAGCAGCCAGGAGTCGACGACCCGGACTCCGCGCCCAGCTTGGAGACAACGAGCGCGACGAGCGACGCGCTTCCCTCGTACTGCCCGCATCTATCGAGGCTCGGCTTTGTAGCATCGCGCCGCCGTTGTAGAATCCACCTCCCCAAAAGGAGAACCGAACGCGGGTACTGACGGCTCTGATCATCCTTATCACGCCACAGTTGAGTGTGGCCGCGATCGACATCGCTCTGCTGCCCTTCGGCAGCGAAGACGCTGCGATCACTGGCTCGACGATCGAGGATTTCGAGGATACGACGCTAATCCCGGGTCTCACGATTCGGTTCCACGACGAGTTCCGCGCGCCGAGCGAACCGACTTTCCTAGGCTCGGTCTCGATGAGCGGGAGCCTGCCGCGCACCTTCGATCCGTCCGATCCGATCGACTGCGATACACCGGCATGCCCGTTCGCGTCGAACCATTGGGACGGAAGCCGGGTTCTCACGAACGGAGCCTACGAGGACCCGGCCGTCGTCTCGGACGGGAATCGATTCGCCTTCTCCATGGCGAGTCGAATCGAGTTCGGCTTCAGTCCGACCGCGCAGCGGATCGGGATCGGACTCTCGAACTTCCAGTCCCTCGCGGATGCGACGCCCGTGACCGATCACGCCGTCTACGTGAATGGCCTTTATGTCACGGACGTCGAGAGTCTGTCGGGCTGGCAGTCGGGGATCAACGTTCGAAACGGCTATCTGCTGGTCACTGCCACCGACGGTGACACGATCGAGACGGTGACCGTGGAGAACCTCGGAGGTGCCGACGGACTGGTCTTCGACAAGCTCTCCGTTCTGGCGGCGACCCCGGTACCCATCCCCAGCTGGTTGCCGGTCGCGCTCGCGACCACGTTGATCGGCGCCGGCGCTCTCACGTTCGGTCCGCTGCGGTGCCATTGTCAGCGTCCCGATCGGGATTGGGGCGAAGCGGGTAGCGAGTCTGGAGGAGGATGAAGCGCGGGTATTTGATTTCCTCGCGACTGGGGCGCGGCCTGCCCTGCAGACTGTTCTGCAGGAGGCGAGGAAGTCGGAGGGCTGCATCCGAACCCGGGGACCGAGCCCTGCTCGTGCGGAGCGCACTACCTGTTCTATGACGGACTCTAGTTGTAGACGCCCTCCCACGGGATCCATCGGGCACACGGATCACTTCGCGATGAGGGCTGCCAGAAGATGAAGCGGCTGGGAATCGATTGAGCGATCCCCGAGTTGCCGTATGCATTGCTGGTATTGATGCTGGTATTCGAGTAGGCTGTCCGCATGGCGGAGAAGCGCAAGATCACGCTGGAGGTGCCGGAGGAACTGCTGGAACGCGCTTTGGCGGCATCGGGCGAAGGCATCACGCAGACCGTGCGACAGGGGCTGCAGCTGGTCGCGG
>CAZQMY010000813.1:0-1611 GCA_964594405.1 uncultured Spirochaetaceae bacterium
GCTGAGTTGATCCGGAAGTAGGTCGAGAGCTCCATCGGGCAGCGTACACCCTTCGGGATGTAGGCGAAGGAGCCGTCGCTGAAGACCGCCGAGTTGAGCGTCGCGAAGAAGTTGTCCGAATAGGGGACGACGCTGCCCAGGTACTGGCGGACGAGATCGGGGTGGTTGTGCACGGCTTCGGAGAAGGAGCAGAAGATGATGCCGTGCTTCTCGAGCTCGCCCTTGAAGGTGGTCGCCACCGATACGCTGTCGAAGACCGCATCGACCGCGACCTTCACGCCCGACAGCCGCTTCTGCTCCTCGAGCGAGATCCCGAGCTTCTCGTAGGTGCGGAGCAGCTCGGGATCGACCTCGTCCAGGCTCTCCAGCTCCTTCTTCGGCTTGGGGGCCGAGTAGTAGATGATGTCCTGATAGTCGATCGGGGGATAGTGGACGTAGGCCCACGTCGGCTCCGCGCCCTCCTCGAGCATCTCCTGAAAGCGGGCGAGCGCCTTGAGTCGGAAGTCGAGGAGCCACTGCGGCTCGTTCTTCTTGTGCGAGATGAGCCGGACCACGTCCTCCGAGAGGCCGGGAGGCGCCTGGTCGGCGTCGATGTCGGTCACGAAGCCGTACTTGTACTCCTCGCGCGTCAGCTGCTCGAGATCGGGCTGCTGCGGTCGGGCGATCAGATCGGTGCTGCTCATGAACGAACCTCTATAGGCGGTGGGGAGAGCGGTCGACGCGAAGCTTCGCCGTCGGCCGTCATGCGGACCAGCGGAGCCATCTGCGCCGTGAACTCGGGATTGATGAGGTCGGCGAGGGTCACGCCGGCCAGCGCGTACTCGACGACTTGATTGATGACCTGCCACGGGCTGCTGACCGCGCAGTTGCTGCCGTGCTCGCAGGCGCCAGGGTCGACCGCGCATTGCGTGAGAGCCAGCGGACCCTCGAGCGCTGCGATCATCTCGCCGACGGAGATCTCCTCCGGGCGATGAGCCAGCGCGTAGCCGCCCTTCGATCCGCGGCGACTCTCGAGCAGTCCGGCTCGCACGAGCATCTTGAGGATCTTGCTCACTACGGGGACCGGGAGCTCGACCCGCGCGGCCAGCTCGCGGGCGTTCTGCGCGCTCGGCGCTTCGCTCGCGGCGCGGGCACGATCGTCCTCGCGCGCCAGGTGCGCGAGCAGGACGATCCCGTAGTCGGTGAGTCGGCCAAGCCGGAACATGGCCGGAGGATATAGGACCGAATCGGTACTGTAAATATCGGACCGCAGAGGTCCTATTCCGGCGCGCGCGGATGAACCTCAATGCTCACGATGGCTTAGCTGATGTCCCTGCGGGGCGTTCCCGATCAGCGCAGGGAGGTATCGCGCTTGATGAGCAGCTGCGAGACCTCGAGCAGGAACTCGTCCTTGCTGGCCGTCTTCTCGAAGAAGGCGTCCGCTCCGCACTCGAGCGCCTGCTTGCGCACCTCGTCGCCCTGTCGAGCGGTGAGCACCACCACGGGGATCTCGCTGTAGCTGGTGTTGCCGGCGAGGCGTTCCAGGGTGACGAAGCCGTCGCCGGCGGGCAGCCCGAGATCGAGCACGATCAGGTCGGGCGCCTCCTTGCGGACCTTCGCCATGGCGTCCAC
>CAZQMY010000814.1:0-1606 GCA_964594405.1 uncultured Spirochaetaceae bacterium
CCTGGGAGAGGCGCCCGGAGCTGATCGGGCTGCGCAGCCAGATGGAGAAGGCGGACCTCGCGGTCCGCCTCGCCCGCAACGACAAGCTCCCCAACCTCAACGTGCTGGGCCAGTTCCAGCCCGGCTTCGACTGGGAGAGCTACAACTGGCGCGCCGGGCTGACCTTCAGCGTGCCCCTCGGCAACGTCGCGGCCGACTCGCGCCTCACCAAGGCACGGCTCGAACGCGACAAGCTGCAGAGCGAATATCTCCGCACGCAGCGCGAGATCGACGTCGAGGTGCGGGAGATCGAGATCCAGCTGCGCGAGAGCGTGAAGCGGCTGCGCAATCTGACTGGTCAGGTCGAGAGCGCCCGCGCGAAGGGCGAGGTGGCGCGCGGGCGCTTCGAGATGGGCCTCGCAAACAACCTGGATGTCACCAACGCCGACGAGGAGCTGATCCGATCGGAGAGTCAGCTCCTTCAGGCACTCGTGGACTACAACACGAACCTCGCCGTGCTCGAGGCGCGTATCGGCGGCCCGATCGAGAGATGAACAGGCTCGACGTGGTCTACACCTGGGTCGACGGGGCCTTCCCCGGATACGCCGAGCTGCTGCAGCAGTACTCTCCGACGAAGATCGATCTCAACCCCAATCGATACCGGGACAATCTCGACCTGCTCAAGTACAGCCTCCGCTCGCTCGAGCGATACGCGCCCTGGCTGGGTCATCTCCACCTGGTCACGACGCGCCCGCAGGTTCCCGACTGGCTGGATCCCGACGCGGAAGGATTCACGCTGGTCCATCACGACGAGTTCTTCGAGCCCGAGTACCTCCCCACCTTCAATTCGCTCTGCATCGTCTCGCATCTGCATCGCATCCCGAACGTCTCCGAGCGCTTCGTCTACTTCGAGGACGACATGCTGATGGCTCGGGAGGTTCCCGCGGAGGACCTGATCGACGATCGGGGACGGGCGCGCTTCTACGAGCGCTTCAGCCTCGAGGACAACGCCTGGCGGGACGGCAGCCCCCGCCTCTCGCTCTGGGCCTCGATCCTCGCGCGATCGAACCGCCTGCTGAATCAGCAGCTCGGCTTCCGCCTGCACGGCTCCTTCCACTCGGCCCCGATCGTCATCGACAGGAAGCGTTTTGCCGAGCTGGTCGAGTGCTTCGCCGAGGACGTGCATCGAACCAGGGCGAGCCGCTTCCGCTCGCGGGGCAACATCGCGCTCGAGCACATGTATCCCTACTTCGCCGAGGCTTCCGGCGAGGGCGTCTTCGTCCCGCGACGTGAAGTGCGCCTGACCACCCACTACGTGGGGCTCGAGAACTTCTGGCCGCAGGTCTGGTGGGGCCTCTGGCGCATCCGCAGCCGGCGACCGAAGTTCTACTGCCTGAACGACAACTTCGGCGACGAGCCCAACGCGCGCAGCGTCGCCCTGACCCGGGCATTCCTCGAGGAGCTCTATCCGGAGCCTTCGCGCTTCGAGCGGGCGGATCAGGCGCATGGCGCCCGCCCCTGAGCGGCACTCCGCGGCTCGCGCCATCCCGCCCACCACACGAACGCGGCTTTGAAGCCGCGCCCGTTGGGTTAGCGTTGGGGCGTGGGAGACGAGTCATGAGGCGGG
>CAZQMY010000815.1:0-1601 GCA_964594405.1 uncultured Spirochaetaceae bacterium
ATGGCCTCCTCCTTGAAGTAGTCGCCGAAGGAGAAGTTGCCGAGCATCTCGAAGAGCGTGTGGTGACGCGGCGTGCGTCCCACATTCTCCAGATCATTGTGCTTGCCCGAGACGCGCATGCACTTCTGCGAGCTGGCGGCCCGGGTATAGGGCCGCGTCTCCTCGCCGAGGAAGGTGCGCTTGAAAGGCACCATGCCAGCGTTCACGAACATCAACGTGGGATCGGAGTCGGGCACGAGCGGCGCGCTCTTGACGATGGTGTGCCCCTTGCGCTCGAAGTAGCGCAGGAACGCTTCGCGAATGTCCTTGGCGGCGCGCGCCATTGGCCTCTCCTCCGGAAAGAGCGGGGAAATCCGGAGCCTGTTCGATCGGCTCGGCTGGATCCGAGTGCGCTCCGCAGAGCGCGGGAATATACCGAACCCCTGCGGGAACTTCAGGCGGGCGCGTCAGCCGAGTCCGGCGAGCGAGCGAGCGCACTGCCAGACGGATTCCCGTCCGAGCGCTCGCACCGAGCGCTCCAGGTACTCCTGGTCGAGCGAGTCGGACTTGGCCGAGAGGATGCCGGCAACGGCCCGGAGCTGCCGTTCCGATCCACCTTCGCTCGCCCATTCGAGCCTGGCGATGACGGTGTCCTCGGCTGTCGCGATCGCCACGTCGACACCGAGGACCTCGTGGACCTCCCGCTGCAAGGCCACGGCCTCGGGCGTGGTATCTCGCCGAAGCATGGGTCCAAGGCAGCGCCGGGTGTCGCGGCCAGGCACCCCGACCTCGACCCGACCACGTCGCGCAGCCTAGAAACGATCGATGTTGAAGTCGTCGTCACCGCCGAGCACGGCGTCGATCTCGTCCTCTTCCGGCTTCTCGTCGTCGCCCTCTCCGTCGAACTCCGACCAGTTCGAATCGGACGTGGAAGCGATGCCGCGGAAGCGCAGCGCGAAGTCGTCGGGATTCGAGACGTTCTTGAGTGCCTCGTCGTAGGTGACGAGCCCCTGCTTGACCAGCTGCATCAGCGACTGATCGAAGGTCTGCATGCCATAGGTGGTGAAGCCCTTGGCGATGGCGTCGGGCAGCTCCTTGGTGCGGTCCTTGTCGGCGATCAGCTCGCGGGTGAGCGCCGTCGACACCAGCACCTCGAGCGCTGGCACTCGGCCCTTGCCGTCGGCACGGGGCACCAGGCGCTGGCTGATCACCGCCTTGAGGATCGTGGAGAGCTGCAGTCGCACCTGCTTCTGCTGATAGGGCGGGAACACCGAGATGATGCGGTTGATGGTCTCGGTGGCGTCGAGCGTGTGGAGCGTGCTCATCACGAGATGGCCCGTCTCGGCCGCCGTGAGGGCCGTCTCGATCGTCTCGAAGTCCCGCATCTCGCCCACGAGGATCACGTCGGGATCCTGGCGGAGCGCCGCCCGGAGGGCGGCCGAGAAGGTGTGCGTGTCGACGCCGATCTCGCGCTGGTTCACGATCGAGCGCCGGTCACGGACGAGGAACTCGATCGGATCCTCGATCGTCATGATATGGCTCGTCCGCTGCGAGTTGATGTAGTCGATCATCGCCGCGAGCGTCGTCGACTTACCCGAGCCCGTGGGTCCCGTGACGAGGAC
>CAZQMY010000816.1:0-1595 GCA_964594405.1 uncultured Spirochaetaceae bacterium
CGATACGCCGTTGGAAGCCACGGCACGCGGATCATCTACGAGGTGGAAAGTGTACCAGTCGGATCCGCACCGATTGCACCCATTCGGGAGACGGACGGGCATCCCCTCCTCTTCGTAGGCTGCGTGTGTGCGATCGACGACAAGGACCGCGGCATGGTGCGGGTCAGCTTCCCGTGGCAGGACCAGCAGGCTGGCTCTGATCCGGCCTCGTGGGATGGCCTCTGGTGTGCCGCCCCGCAGCCCGCCGGCGGATTCGTCGACGATGCGCCCTATGGCTCGCTGTCCCTCCCTCAAGTCGGGGACTGGGTCCGGGTCGCATTCGCGCCGCGAGGGCTCGACGTCCCGATCCTCCTGGGCGCGGTCTACCACGGCGACGGCCTCCCGAAGGCGGTTTCGAACCCGGAGAAGCACAGGCTGCTCGTTCACTCACGCTCGGGCCCCCTCATCCTCATCGACCAGGAGGACGGCCTCCTGACGCTCGGGATCCGCGACGGCAGCAAAGATGTCTGCCAGATCGTCTTCGACAAGGAGGGCAGCACGAAGATCAAGATCGCAGCGAAGGACGAACGAATCACCGTCGAGGCCAAGGAAATCGAGATCAAGGCAGATTCACTCGAGATCAACGCCGAGACCACGATCCTCGGATCTCTCGAAGTGAAGAACTAGGCTAAGGGAATCAACATGATGATCGATCAGGACCTGCAGCAGTTCCTTCGAGAGGGACGTGCCTTCAAGACGCTCGAAGTCGAGGAGCGCTTCGCCGAGCTGGGCCAGGATGTTCGTCACGGATTCGAACAATGGCTCGGAAGCTCCTCGATCCTGATGCGTGATCGCACCTACGCGATCGCCCAGGCCGTGCCGGCGCTCGCCCTACGGCGCTCTCGACAGGACCCCCTGCGATTCGAAGAAGGCAGCTGGCGGATCGCGTCGTCGTCCCCCGGGCCCGAACGTTCCTTCGTCGCCGATGCCTCCGACGGTGTCGGCGTTGGCTTCAGCCCGGTCTCCGGCCGGGTCCTCGTCCTCCCCACGACGAGCAATGAGGTCGTGGTGGGGGTCGATGGCGACGAACTGGTTCTCGAGGTGGAGCTGCGTGAAGGGTGCGCGGTCGACCGGTCGTGGAAGTCGGCGGAGGTCGATCTCTACTATTCGGGCAGCGATCTGGAAGCCTGGTTCGACCTGGGCACGAGCCGCTGGGCCGCTGCAGACAACACCGTCCCCCGCCCACAATTCGGCATGAGGGAGCCGTTCTCGAGCCTGCTCGGCGCGGGCTTCTCGTTCGGCATCGGAGAGATCCTCTCCTTCGTCCGCCATCCGGGTCAGGAGCGATTCCTCCGAGTGCCCATCGATCTCTTCGACGAGGGCGAGAGGCTCGTGGCCAGAATCCGGACGCCCAATCCGGAGCGAGCCGTCCGCGCGCTGAGCCGCAGCCTCTTTGTGAATCACACCCTCGTCTGGAATCGCGCGATCGTCAAGGCGGAACTCGCGGTGGAGCCTGCAGGCAACCAACTGGCTGTGTCGATGGATCACGAAGCCGATGCAGAGCTGGTGCTCGATTTTCGCTATCGGCGGAAGCGATTTCTCGACTCGCGTTGGAC
>CAZQMY010000817.1:0-1583 GCA_964594405.1 uncultured Spirochaetaceae bacterium
CGTGCGGCGCCTCACGGGCGTAGAAGGCGCCCCCCATCGGCGTCAGGATCTCGTCCGAGCCCGCTACCGGCGGCGGGGCGAGCGCCTTGGCGAGGTCCGGGGCCACGTCGGGATCGAGATACTGGGGCGGGAAGACCGGCTCGAGCTGGTCGTTCACCCTGATCTCGCTGAAGCCCGACCGCAGCCCGATGCGCGGGATGATGAGGAGCATCTCGAGGCCAAGGGTGTAGCCGCGATGGGCCGCCTGACAGGCGGCCCAGAGGTCGGGATCGCCAGGGGCGACATCGGAGTTGCTCGAGGCCTCGAAGAGTCGGACCGTCTCGTCCCAGTCGCGGACGTCGGTCTTCTCGGCGATCTCCTCGTAGAAGGCGAGGCTGCTCTGGAGCGTCGCCTCGTCGTCTTCCCAGATCATCTCCGACGCGGGCTTGTCGGGCGCATGGTCCATGTGCAGGTAGTGGTAGAGCTCGCGCAGGAAGTGGACCGGGTTGGCGGCGAACTCGACCTTGTCGCCCTCGACCCTCCAGAGCCTGCCGTCGTGTCTGCCGAGGAAGCCGGCCAGGGCATGCGGGTCCGCCAGCAGCCGCTCGATGGGGCGGAGCAGCAGCGTCTCCTTGGCCAGGAACACCGCGCGGGCCTCGGCGTCGGTGATGCGTCCCAGCATCTCCCTTCCGGCCAGCTCGAGATCGACGTCGCGGGCGATCACCTGGAGCGATCCCACGGCCGCCAGGTAGTGGGTGAGGAAGCGGGTATTGGGCTTCATCATCGGCTCGACACCGATGGTCCAGTTGATCAGCCCGTACTGGACCTTCATGCTGGTCTCGACGTTGTCACCTCGGATCTCGGTGCAGCGGAGGATCTCGGAGAGTCGCTCGAGGTTGTGCTCGCGGCTCTCTCCATCGGCGAGGATGAGCGCGATGTTCGAGTCGTAGGCGCCCGCCAGGTTGTAGTAGACGAAGGCGCCGGTATCCGGGTTCCGAGTGCCGATGCCCTGATCGTCGCGGATCTCGAAGTCGAGGGGCGGCGACCACTGGCGGATCATGCCGCCGGCGTGCGGCTGCAGAGCGGCGTTGGTGGCGTTGGCGCGGATCTCGGCCCCGGAGATGCTGCGCCGCTCGCGCGTGGGCCTGGGCAGGCGGGGGCCGTGCAGCCCGACCAGCACCATCGCCTCGATCAGCCGCTCGACGTAGAAGAAGTCGCTCTCGTCGTCGGGGTTGGTGAACTTGATCCGGTAGGCGAGCTCGGTCACGCCGTGCTCCACCTGGATGCGTGTGTTCATCTCCATGAAGAAGTGGTCGAAGCCTTCGACGATGCACTCGAAGGTGGAGACGCTGTCGAGTCCTACGCCCGCGCCGAAGCGCTCGGAGTCCCCCTCCATGTTGGCCAGCGTGACCTTGTCCTTGCGCAGCGTCTCCTGGAAGCTGCCCTCGTAGCGCTCGATGGCCTCGTCCAGCAGCTCCTGGGTGAGCGAGAACTCGAGCTGCTTCTGCTCGTGCATCTGGATCGAGCAGTCGCGACCGCCGAGCGCCACGGCCCAGTCGCCGATTCCGATCACCTGGAACTCGTTGTGGAGCGTGGTCTCGAGG
>CAZQMY010000818.1:0-1573 GCA_964594405.1 uncultured Spirochaetaceae bacterium
GGCGGTGAAGGCGGATCCCTGACATCTCGAGCAGGTGATCCTCAACCTGGTCGTCAACGCACGCGATGCCATGCCCCTCGGCGGCCGCATCACGCTGGCCACCAGCAACGAGGTGATCACCGAGGCCGATCCGTCCGGCCCCGATCCCGTGCCGCCGGGCCATTGGGTGAAGCTGGAGGTCGCAGATACCGGCTCCGGAATGGACCAGGCCACACTCTCGCGCATCTTCGACCCCTTCTTCACCACGAAGCCTCCGGGAGAGGGGACCGGACTCGGGCTCAGCACCGTGATCGGCATCATCTCCCAGAGCGGTGGGCACGTCGGCGTCGAGAGCGAGCTCGGCACGGGGACCGCCTTCTCGATCTATCTGCCGCGGGTCGTCGAAGAGGACGCAGACGACGCGGGCTTCGAGCCGGTGGTCGAGCTGAACGGCAACGAGACGATCCTCGTCGTCGAGGACGCGTCGCCGGTCCGCAAGCTGGTGGAGCGCTACCTGGTGCGTCAGGGCTACACCGTTCTCGAAGCCGCGACCGGCGTCGCAGCCCTCAGGCACTGCCAGCGCCACCCGGGACCGATTCACCTGGTCCTCACCGACGTCGTCCTGCCACGCATGGACGGACGCGAGATCGCCGAGCGTGTGCAGGAGCTGCGGCCGGACGTGAAGGTCATCTTCATGTCCGGATTCACCAACGACTCGCTCTCCAAGCACGGCGTACTCTCAGACGACGTCGTGCTGCTGGAGAAGCCCTTCACTCCGACTGCGTTGCTCACCACCGTGCGGCGCGTGCTCGACAGCGACTGAGCGAGCGGATCCGACGCCCGCAGGCCCCGCCTCCGCCCTGCACGGAATCTTGAATTCTCACGAGGCAAGCAGGCTGTGAGAATCGACGTTCCGTGTGGAACATGCGAGAACGACGTCAATCTCGCGGGCCAGCGGAATTGCGCCCGATTCCGAGAAGCAATGCCAGTGCAAATCGAGTGCAGCTACGAGGTCGTGACCTCGTCCGCCTCGTCCGAGGCAGCTTCGGTCGTCGCTGCACCATCGTCTTCGGGGGCAGCTGCGCGAGCCGCGGGTGGGACAGCCGCCGTCGCAGGCGGCTGGGCGGGCATGTACCGGAGCAGGTTCTGGGAGACGAACTCGCGGGCGAAGAAGACCCAGAGCACGAAGGGCAGCGCATCGACGATGTTCTGTACCGGGAAGAACTCCGACATGGAGTAGCGATCCACGCCCTCCCGATCGTGCGTGTACCAGGCCCAGTAGGCGAGCAGCACGTACGACCAGTAGAGGATGAAGAGCCCGGCGGCGGTTCGCAGGGCCTTCTTCATCGCCGGGATACCGGGCGTGATGATCATCAACGCCGTGAACGGCAGGAAGCCCAGGAGCCGGTCCTTGACGAGGCTTCCCGCGAAGGCGAGGACGCCCATCTTGGCCAGGATCGGCGCAGAGATCTGGAGAAAGAGCTTCCAGGTGGCCTCCCGGCCGCCCATCTGATTCCACCACCAGGCCACGGGCCCGGTGATGGCGACGAACTCAAGGAGCTTCAGCGCGATGGTCTTCACGGGGATTGACCAC
>CAZQMY010000819.1:0-1572 GCA_964594405.1 uncultured Spirochaetaceae bacterium
GCGGCGCTGACGGCGTCGATGCTCTCGAGCGGGGGCGGCGCCTCCGCGGGTATGCCTGCCGGCGCGAAGTTCATGAATCCGCTGGTCGGCCTCTACAAGACCCGGGACGACATGTGGCTGATGCTGACGATGCTTCAGGGACACCACTACTGGGCCGACACCGTCACACAGCTCGGTCGCCCGGAGCTCGCCACGGACCCGCGCTTCGCCACGCCCGAGGCCTTCGGCGAGAATGCCGCGGCAGCGCGGGAGGCGATCGTCGAGATCTTCGAGAGCGATACGCTCGAGGCCTGGCGCAGCCGACTGGCGGCCATGAAGGGCCAGTGGGGCCCCTTCCAGACCGTCGAGCAGATCCCCGATGATCCGCAGGTCAAGGCCAACGGTCACATCGTGGACGTGGATGCGGGCGATGGACGCAGCTTCCAGGTCGTCGCCAATCCGGTGCAGTTCGACGAGTGCCCGCCCGAGATCCGCAAGGGACCGGAGCACGCCCAACACACCGAGGAGTTCCTCCTGGACTTCGGTCTCGAGTGGGAGCGGATCGAAGAGCTGAAGGCGCTGGGCGCCATCAATTGATCGACCGGCTCCCACTGGAGGCCGGTCACCTCGAACCGGACGGTCCACGGCGGCAACGCCCCCTGATCCGGGTCGCACGCCTCGACGCGACCGACCTCCGAGCGCGGATCGGGTATCGTCGCGGCATGGCTCATCAGGTGGACGAGGGCAGCGCATGAGCGCCGAGCTGCTTCGGATGGACGCAACCGATCAGGCCGCGGGCATCGCGCGGGGCGACTTCACGGCGGAGACGCTGCTCGAGGCCTGCCTGGCCCGGATCGAGGCCTGCAATCCACAGCTCGGCGCCATCGTGCATCGACTGGACGAGAAGGCGCATGCGTCCCTCGATTCACTGCCCGAGGGTCCCTTCGCCGGCGTCCCGATGCTGGTGAAGGATGCCGTCTGCCGGACCGCGGGCGACCCCTATCACGCGGGCTCGCGCTATCTGAAGAACGCGGGCTACGTGGCCACGGTCGACAGCGAGCTCGCGCGTCGCTTTCGTGCCGCGGGCTTCGTGATCGTGGGCCGCAGCAACACGCCGGAGTTCGCGACGTCATTCACCACCGAATCCCTCGCCCACGGCCCCGCACGCAACCCCTGGAATCTCGCGCACTCGAGCGGAGGCTCGTCCGGGGGCTCGGCGGCGGCCGTCGCAGCAGGTCTGGTCTCGGTTGCGCACGCCAACGACATGGGCGGCTCCATCCGCGGGCCTGCGAGCTTCTGCGGGCTCGTGGGCCTGAAGCCCACCCGCGCCCGCACGAGCCTGGCGCCGCTCTACGGCGAGCACTGGGGCCCGCTCACGCACGAGCACGTGCTCACGAGAAGCGTGCGGGACTGCGCCGCCGTCCTCGACGCGATCGCGGGCCCGGCGCCCGGCGATCCCTACACGGCCCCCGCGCCCGCCCGCCCCTACGCCCAGGAGGTCGGCGCACCGCCCGGGGGCCTGCGCATCGGCGTCGTGGGCGGCGCCAGCCACGACTTCGCCGTCTCGGACGACTGCCTGGAAGGCGTGCGCCG
>CAZQMY010000820.1:0-1545 GCA_964594405.1 uncultured Spirochaetaceae bacterium
CGCATTGCGCTCGCGCTCGGTCTGCGGGCCTGGCCCGGCCCGACACTCGAGCCGTCACCTCCTCGGATCGTGATGCTGGACGTCGGGCAGGGCGATGCGCTCCTGGTCCAGGGACGCAGCGCCGCGATCCTCATCGATGGCGGCGCTGCGCGACAGGGAGGCTTCGACGCGGGCACCTCGGTCGTGCTGCCCGCGCTGGCGGCACTGGGAATCGAGCGCCTCGATCTCGCGGCGCTCAGTCACGCGGATCTCGACCATCGCGGTGGCCTGGCGGCGGTCCTACGGGCGATCCCTGTGGATGCACTCTGGCTGCCGGGCGGGGCCATGGCGGATCAGGCGCTCGCCGGCCTGTTGGACACCGCGCGAATGCGAGGCGTCGAGGTGATCGAGCAGAGCGCAAGCAAAGGCCGCACGTCCATCGGCGATCTCGAGGTGGAGGTCCTCTGGCCCCCGGCGTCTGTGGGCACCATCGATCCGCTGGCCCGCAGCGCGGACCGCAACGCTCGCTCGCTGGTCCTGCGAATCGACGCGCTCGGGGCGGCGGGCCGCGCGCTGCTCGCCATGGGCGACCTGGGCGTCGGTGGTGAGTCCCACCTGATGCGTCTGCGCGGTGCGGCACTGCAGAGCGCGATCCTGAAGGTCGGCCATCACGGCAGCGACGATGCCTCGAGTGACGCGTTCGTGCGCGCGGTGGCGCCGGAGCTGGCGCTGATCTCTGCGGGATGCTCGGCGCGAGCGATCCTCCCGGCAGCCGACGCCCTCGATCGACTGCGGGGGATTGCGCGCGAGGTGCTGTGGACCGGACGGGACGGCGCGCTGATCGTGCCCCTCTCCGCCGAGGCGCCCCTCACCGCAACCCGTCGGCTGCGCGCCGCGCCAAGGGCCTGCCGCGCGGGGGAGTGAGCCGGCGGTCCGTCCGCAGGGCCTGCGCACAGCGGACGTCAGACGAGGGAAGAGCACGAAAGAGCTATGAAAACGGGCGGATCGGGATTACCCTCTGGCGCTGCCATGGAGAAGAATACCGATCCCGCCACTCCGGAATCCGAGGGTCACGAGGAGGCGAGGCCGAGCGGCCTCGCAGGACTGCGCAAGGCGTGGCGAGAGAACCCCTCCTACCGATTCGTCGCGTTCTTCATGGTCGGTCTGACGATCGTGAGCTTCGGGTACCCCTGGTTCGTCCAGAATCACAATCCGATCGTGCAGCAGTTCATCCTCTGGACCGCGCAGATCGAGTACTGGGTCTTCCGCCCCTTCACCGATGAGATCTTCGTCAACAAGAAGCTGCTGGTGTTCAAGGGCTTCGCCGTGACGATCATCGACGAGTGCACGGGCATCAACGAGATGCTGATCTTCAGCGCGGCAGTGCTCGCATTCCCCACGAGCGTGCAAAAGAAGATGATCGGGCTGCTGCTGGGCAATCCGCTGATCTACCTCTTCAACATCGTCCGTATCGCCATGCTGATCGTCGTCGGCAAGTACTGGTACGCGGCCTTCGACTTCATGCACCTCTACTTCTGGCAAGCCACGATGATCGTGATGATCGTC
>CAZQMY010000821.1:0-1539 GCA_964594405.1 uncultured Spirochaetaceae bacterium
GGCCAGACGGGTCACGAGACCGAGCTCCAGCCCCCGCTCCGCGGTGATCGGATCGGAGGTGAGCGCCATCTCCATGGCGACGCCGTAGGGGATGCGGTTGGGTAGGCGGAAGAGCCCGCCCCCCGCCGCGAAGAGCCCCTTGTTGACCTCGGGGATGCCGAGCTTCACGCCCCTGGCCGCCACGATCAGATCGCAGGTGAGCGCGATCTCGAGGCCGCCGGCCAGAGCGAAGCCCTCCACCGCCGCGATCAGCGGCTTCTTCGAGCCATTCGTGATGAACTCGTTGAAGCCCTTCGGCGGCCCTTCCTTGGCGAAGGCCTTGAGGTCCATCCCCGCGGAGAAGCCTCCGCCCGCACCCGTCAGCACCGCCGCGGTGATTCCCGCGTCGGCGTCCAGCGCCTCGATGGCGCCCGTGAGGGCGAGCCCGAGCTCGGTGTTCACCGAGTTCCTGGCCTCGGTCGGGTTGAGGTTTATCAACCGGACGCGGCCGTGGTCTTCGGTGAGCAGTACGTCAGACATCGTGCACTTCCTTTCCAACAGATCCATCGGATGTTCGCGTCGAAGCGATCACTTCGGAGGCATGCGAATGCCGCCATCGACGCGGATCACCTCGGCGTTCATGTAGTCATTGGTGATCAGCTCGGCGACCATGCTGGCCAGCTCACTGGCATCTCCCAGGCGCTTGGGAAAGAGCACGTTGCGCCCGAGGTTCGCCTTGAAGGCCTCGCTCGCCTCGCCCGAGCCGTAGATCGGGGTGTCGATCAGACCCGGGGCGATGCAGTTGACGCGGATCCCGACCGCCGCGAGATCGCGCGCCGCCGGCAGGGTCATGCCAACGACGCCGCCCTTCGAGGACGAGTAGGCGATCTGGCCGATCTGCCCGTCGAAGGCCGCCACCGAGGCGATGTTCACGATCGCGCCGCGCTGCCCCTGATCGTCGCACGGATCCTGCTTGCTCATGGCCGCCGCGGCCAGGCGCAGGCAATTGAAGGTGCCGATCAGGTTGACCTTGATCACGAAGCTGTACTGGTCGAGCGGAAAGGGGTTGCCCTCCCGATCCACCGTGCGGCGCGCGTTGCCGAGACCGGCCGCATTCACCGCGCCGCGCAGCGGGCCGAGGGCCAGGCATGCGTCGACCGCAGCCTGGGCGTCCTCCTCGCTGGAGACGTCGCACTTGACGAAGGTGCCCTTCAGCTCCTCCGCGACGGCCTTGCCCTTCTCCTCGTTGAGGTCGGCGATGACCGGCCTGGCGCCGAGGACCGCAAGCCTGCGAGCGCTTGCCTCGCCGATCCCGGACGCGCCACCGGTGACCAGAACCGATGCTCCTTCCAGCTCCATTACTTCATCCTTTCGATGAGGGTCGCGTTGGCCAAGCCACCGCCCTCGCACATGACCTGGAGGCCGTAGCGACCGTCGCGTCGCTCGAGCTCGTTCACCAGGGTCGCCATCAGCTTGGTGCCCGAGCAGCCGAGGGGGTGGCCCAGGGCGATGGCGCCGCCGTTGACGTTCACCTTGTCCCGCGCGCCGTCGAGGCCGAGC
>CAZQMY010000822.1:0-1516 GCA_964594405.1 uncultured Spirochaetaceae bacterium
GATGACGCTCCTCGTCGGATGTGCCGGGAAGAAGACCACCACCGTGCCAACCGTAGAGCGACACGTCCCGCTCGATGGACAACCGAATTTTCGGGACATCGGCGGGTACCAAACGGAGCACGGCCTCATGGTGCGCTGGGGCGAGGTGTATCGCTCCGGCGAACTGCCACGCCTGACGGATGCGGATGTGGCGGCACTCGAGGACCTGCACATCAAGACAGTGGTCAGCCTTCTCACCGACAAGGAGATCGCCTCCATCGTGCTCGATCCTCAGCCCGGGTTGTTGTTCCTCAGCCATCCACGCGTCCGCTGCAGGTAGCGCTTCGTGAAGGGCATGTCGGTGGGGAAGTGCTCGCGCTCCGCATCGGCGGCCTGCAGGAAGTCTTCGTGGGGGCGCGTCCTCGACGTCAGGGAGTACATGAGCGCCAGCGCGGTCCGGGGTGCGTGCTCGTTCAGGACCGAGATGTGGTGCTGGTTGAAGCAGACGCGTACGACCATGCCGTTGGCAAATCGTGTGGGTTCACCGCGGTTGCTGCCGAGGCGGCCCTCGCCGCCGGGCACGTAGGCGAACGCCCCGCTGCACACGTTCAGCCAGAGCTGGCTCTACATATCCAGGTACTGCCGGCTGGGGAGATGATCGCTGTCGCTCAGCACCGTGTCGTTGTCGCCCGGGAACTCGACCGCGAGCGACTTGCCGATCTCGTAGGCGGGCCCGGGTGGGCGCCAGGTCGCCCGGTCGAGTGTCCTTCACCGTTCTCGTACTCGGGTGGGTATGATGGAACGCAGCTGATATGGAGTGACCTCTGTCAAGGCTCGATGTTCGCTGATTCGTGCTCGGATGCGTCTTCTTCGATCGCTCCCCCTCTCGATGAAGGACGACAGGGCCGGACGATGAAGGACGACAGGGCCGGATCGGCTGCTTCGACGACGAGTCACTCTGATACTCGAGGATTGCTCGCTGGGGAGCAGAGCCTGCATGACCGTGCTTCGTCGGGAGGGAGACGCCGCCTAAGGTCGCGAGTCGGAAGACGGATGTGTCCGTCGCCATCGCTGCGTCGGGCGTACCTCCGGCCGTGCCGGATCCGGCGGCAGGTCTACTGGGATCGAGGCAACTCGGGTTAGTGGATGAGTCGGCCGGGACCGCCGTCACAGGTCGTCGCGTGACCTCAGTCGTCCTGGAGCGCTGCCCAGAGGAAGCCCACGAGCTCACGCGGCACGGCCGTGACGACCTTGCCCTGGGGTTTGCCGCTGCTGCGTCTCATGACATTCTGGAGCGCGGCCGTTGCAGCAGCATCGCCCCCGAACCCACCTCCCCGACACAGACGCCGCCTCGCGCCGCACGATTCGCGCTCATCCGTTCCGCGCGAGCCGACTCGCGTGCTTCGGAGAGCGTCCTGGCGACGTCCTCGCCGATGCCATAGAAGACCTCATCCGGCGTCTGCCCCTCCTTCTGGAGGGCCAGGGTGGCCGGCTTCGGGTCATCGCGGGGGTGGCCTCAAGATCGTGAATAAACCGC
>CAZQMY010000823.1:0-1511 GCA_964594405.1 uncultured Spirochaetaceae bacterium
TGCCGCAGGTCGGCCTTGGCGCGCTCGATCTCACCGAGCCTCGCCAGGACGCGGCGGACCTTGCTGGCCTCCATGCCGACGGGCGCGCCCTTCTTGTCGTAGACCGCCTTGGCGAGCGCCAGCGCCACGTCGCCTTCACTGCCCGCCTTGGCGGGGATCCAGGCGTCCGCGTTCGAGGTGGTCAGGTTCATGCGGGGCGAGACGCTGACCACTCGTGTGCCGCCGTCCTCGTGCTTGGCGGCATCGCGGGCATCGGCGAGCTGGCGCGAGTTCTCGACGGGCTGGAGCCCCGTATCGATGAAGTCGGCGCCGAGGTCGACGATGAGATCGGCCTTGCTCGCGTCGAAGATCGGAGTCGACGCGACGCCGAAGACCGCCTCGGTGGCGCTGCGCAGGGCGTCGCTGGAGAAGGGCTCGTAGGTCATGCGGCTCGCGCCCGCTGCTGCCGTGAACTCGTCGATCACACCGCTCAGACTCGGACCGACGGGGCCGCCCAGGATCACCGCCCTGCCGCCCGCGCTCTTGAGCTTGCCCGCCAGCTTCGCCTGGCCGTCGTCCCAGCTGATCGACTCGAAGCTGCCGCCGCCGGAACGCGCGAGCGGGCCCTGGATTCGGTCCGGATGATAGGCGCGCACGAGCGAGCCCTGTCCGCGGGCACAGAGTGCACCCTTGTTGATGGGGTGGTCGGGATTGCCTTCGAGCTTGATCGGTCTCCCCTCGCGCGTCGTCACGTGCAGCCCACAGGCCGCGGCGCACTCCGTGCACGTCGAGGCGTAGGAGGTGGCGATACCGGGCGTCACGCTCTCGGGCTGGACCACGTAGGGGACCAGCTTCTCCACAGGCTCGCTACAGGCAGAGGCGGCGGCGCCGCTGGCGCCGATTCCCACCATCTTCAGAAAGTCGCGACGATCAAGCTCGGGCATAGGGGTTCGTCCTGGATCTATCCGGTCCTGGAAGGCCTCCTCCCGTCGAGGGAGTCCGGCCGGATTCTTTTTGGGCCCGTCAGGGGCAGTGCGCGGCGTGCACGTCGACGCGGCAGCCGCGCCGGGCAGGCGGCCCGCCGACGGCCTCAGTAGTGGCACTTGACACAATCGATGCTCGCCTGGTTGTTGTTCTGGCGGTGACAGTTGATGCACCAACCCATCTCCAGCTTCTGCGAGGGCACGAAGTACTTCCAGTTCTCGTCCGGCGTCAAGTAGAGCTTGTCCATCGCCTCGACCGGGCCATGGCAGCGCTGGCAGTCGACGCCCGCCTGGACGTGGCGGTTGTGGCGGAACTTGACGTGCTCGGGGAGGCGATGGATCTGCACCCACTCGATGGGCTTCTTCTCCTCCCAGTGCTCCTTGAGCACCCGGATCCCGGCGATCTCGTCGTACTCCTTGGGGAACTGCGCGTGGCATCCCATGCAGAGCTCGACCGAGGGCACGCCCGCAGCGCGCGACTTGCCCGTGTTGGAGTGGCAGTACTGGCAATCGATGCCGAAGTCGCCGGCGTGGTGCTTGTGGCTGAAC
>CAZQMY010000824.1:0-1505 GCA_964594405.1 uncultured Spirochaetaceae bacterium
CACTCTGGCACCCCCCCCTCAACCCTGCGAACAACGCGGCCCATGGCACTCCGCTGCGGCATCGTCGGCCTGCCCAACGTCGGCAAGAGCACCATCTTCAATGCGCTCACCGCCGCCGGCATCCAGGCCGAGAACTACCCCTTCTGCACCATCGAGCCCAATACCGGCGTCGTGACGGTGCCCGACAGGCGGCTCGAGGTGCTCGACGGGATCGTGCACTCGCGGCGCGTCGTGCCCACCACCATCGAGTTCGTCGACATCGCGGGGCTGGTGAAGGGCGCCGCACAGGGCGAGGGGCTCGGTAACAAATTCCTCGCGAACATCCGCGAGACCACGGCCATCGTCCACGTGGTGCGCTGCTTCGACGACGACAACGTGGTGCACGTCGACGGCCACCCGCATCCGGTCCGCGACGTCGAGACCATCGAGCTCGAGCTCGGCCTCGCCGACATCGAGACGGTGGAGAAGCGGCTCGACCGCACCCGGCGCGTGGCCAAGAGCGGCGACATGACCGCCAAGGCCGAGCTGGAGTTCTTCGAGGGCCTCTTCGGGCATCTGGCGGCCGGCAAGTCCGCCCGCAGCTACGCCGTCCCGGAGGCCCGCGAAGGCGCCTTTCGCGACTGTCACCTGCTCACCGCGAAGCCGATCCTCTACGTCGCCAACGTCGACGACGCATCGCTCGCCGAGGGCAACGACTACAGCCGCGCGCTCGAGCAGCACGCGGCCGAGCAGGGCGCGGCCGTGGTGCGCATCTGCGGGCAGGTCGAGGCGGAGCTCGCCGAGCTGGACGATGCCGAGAAGCGCGAGTTCCTCGAGGAGCTCGGCACCGACGAGCCCGGCCTGAATCGACTGATCCGCGCCGCCTACGAGCTGCTGAACCTGATCACCTACTTCACCGCCGGCCCGAAGGAGGTGCGTGCCTGGACGATCCGCCGCGGCACGCTCGCACCCGACGCCGCAGGTGAGATCCACTCCGACTTCGTCAAGCACTTCATCCGGGCCGAGGTGATCCCCTTCGCGGTCTATGAAGAGGTGGGCGGCGAGCAGGCCGCCAGGGAGAAGGGGCTCCTGCAGATCGAGGGCAAGGACTACGAGGTGCAGGACGGCGACGTCATGCACTTCCGCACGAGCGCGTAGCGCACACGAGGCCGCCGGAAGGCCGGGCCAGGAAGGGGCGACGTTGAGTCGGAAGAACGAGGAGCGGTTGTCGCCGGGCGAGGTGCTGGAGAGGTTCACCGCCGGCCCTTCGACGGGCGTCTTCACCGATGGCTCGTGCGAGCCGAACCCGGGCCCGGGCGGCTGGGGCTTCGTCTGGGTCGAGGAAGGCGAGATCCTCGATCAGGGCTGCGGGGGCGAGCCCGATACCACGAACAACCGCATGGAGCTGACGGCCCTCATCGAGGCCTACGAGCGGCTGCCCGAGGACGGCCTCTTCACCGTCTACTCCGACAGCCAGCTCAGCGTGAACACCATCAATCAAAGGGCCGAGGGCTGGGAGAAGCGCG